>JACNJU010000038.1 GCA_014382375.1 Rhodospirillaceae bacterium | reverse complement strand
CCGGGTCAACGGCGTTTTTTAGTGGCTAATTTTTAGAGGCGTTAGGGATTGACGCTTAAACACCTAAATCAGGCGCTTGTACCCACATCTTCCTTACGATCAGAGTAAATATACAAAGGAGTCGCACTTTCATCGGCAACTTCCTGGTTGATAACAACCTCTTCCACGCCTTCAAGGCCAGGAAGCTCGTACATCGTATCAAGAAGGATGTTTTCCATGATCGAACGCAGACCCCGGGCACCTGTTTTACGCTCAACGGCCATCTTGGCAATGCTGGTATAGGCACCATCGGTGAAGGTCAGACGGACATCTTCCATTTCAAACAGGCGCTGATACTGTTTGACCAGGGCGTTCTTCGGCTGGGTGAGAATTTCGACCAGCGCGTCAGCGTCCAGATTATCAAGGGTCGCAAGCACCGGCAGACGACCGACAAATTCCGGAATCAGGCCAAACTTCAAAAGATCCTCTGGCTCCACATCACGCAGAATTTCACCTGTGTTGCGTTCTTCAGGCGAGCGAACATCAGCACCGAAGCCGATGCTCATCCCCTTGCCGCGATTGGAAATGATCTTGTCCAGGCCCGAAAAGGCGCCGCCACAAACAAAAAGGATGTTGGTGGTATCAACCTGCAGGAATTCCTGTTGCGGATGTTTACGTCCACCTTGCGGCGGAACACTGGCAACAGTGCCCTCCATAATCTTCAGCAAGGCTTGCTGGACACCCTCGCCTGACACATCACGGGTGATAGACGGGTTATCGGATTTTCTGGATATTTTGTCGACTTCATCGATATAGACGATGCCCCGCTGTGCGCGCTCGACATTATAGTCGGCAGACTGCAACAGCTTGAGAATAATGTTTTCCACATCTTCTCCGACATAACCCGCTTCTGTCAGGGTCGTCGCGTCGGCCATGGTGAAGGGTACATCGAGGATGCGTGCCAGGGTCTGGGCAAGCAAGGTCTTGCCGCAACCGGTCGGGCCAACCAGAAGAATATTGGATTTCGCAAGCTCGACGTCGTTAGCGCCGCTGCCGTGGCTCAAGCGTTTATAGTGGTTATGAACCGCCACCGCCAAAACGCGCTTGGCATGGCTTTGGCCAATGACGTAATCATCAAGAACAGAACTGATTTCACTGGGCGTGGGAACCCCGTCACCGGATTTAACCAGCGATGTTTTATGTTCCTCGCGGATGATGTCCATGCACAGCTCGACGCATTCATCACAGATGAACACGGTGGGGCCGGCAATAAGCTTACGAACCTCGTGCTGACTCTTACCGCAGAAAGAGCAGTAAAGCGTGTTTTTCGAGTCTCCGCCGGTGGACTTGTTCATGGAAGCTCCGTTAAAAATAGCGCCGCATCAAAGACAGCATCGCCTGGACATCATACCCACTGAATGCGGGGTCAGACAACACTTGTGAACTTCTTTTCGACGCTTTCCATCCTTGTTCATACTACAGTCAAAAGATCGCTTCCACATCGACCATCACCAAATGACAGTAATGTGAAGCATCCTTGATCTGATGACATAGTGATAGGGTGTTCGTTAATACAGGCTTAAAAGGATGAAAAATCCCAATTAATCTTTCTTGTCACTCTCATCTTCATCTTCTGAAATAGGACGACTGGACACCACTTCATCAATCAAGCCGAATTCCTTGGCCTCGTCAGGCGACATGAAACGGTCACGTTCCACCGCCTCTTCGATAACATCCAGAGGTTGGCCTGTGTGTTCGACGTAAATATTATTGAGGCGCGAACGCAGCGACAGAATTTCCTTGGCCTGGATTTCAATATCGGACGCCTGCCCCTGGGCACCACCCGAAGGCTGATGGACCATCACCCGGGCATTGGGTAACGAGTAACGTTTACCCTTGGCCCCGGCGCACAACAGGAACGATCCCATGGAGGCCGCCTGGCCGATACAAACAGTCGAGACATCCGGACGGATGTAACGCATGGTATCGTAAATCGCCAAACCTGAGGTAACAACGCCGCCAGGGGAGTTGATATAAAAGGAGATATCCTTGGTCGGGTTTTCCGATTCGAGGAACAACAACTGGGCGCAGACAAGACTTGCGACACCGTCATCAACACCGCCTGTCAGAAAGATAATCCGCTCTTTCAGAAGCCTGGAGAAGATGTCGTAGGCACGCTCACCCCGGTTGGTCGTCTCAACGACCATGGGAACCAGAGAGTTCATATACGTTTCAACCGGATCGTTCATCGGGTAAGGCCTTTATTCTCTCTTATTTATCTTCTTTGGCAGCGACTTTTTTCTTGGCCGGTGCCTTCTTCTTTGCCGGAGCCTTCTTGGCCGCTGCTTTCTTTTTTGCCGGGGCTTTTTCTTCAGGCTCTTTGATCAGATCATCAATGGTAACGGTCTTTTCAGTCACTTTGGCCAATTCGAAGATGAAATCAACGACTTTGTCTTCCAGCAGTGGCGCCCTGAGTTGCTGCTGGGCTTCCGGATTATTGCGGAAATATTCCATAACCTGCTGTTCCTGGCCCTGATAACGCTGGGCTTCGGCCATCATGGCGCGGTTCAGGTCTTCCTGGGAAGTATCAATGTTATTGAGGCGACCGATTTCAGCCAGCAAAAGGCCCAAACGAACCCGGCGTTCGGCGATCCCGCGATAATCGTCTTTCAACTCATCGTCTGTCTTGCCTTCGCTCAGGTCTTCATCACTGCCCTGTTCCTGGGCTTGCTTGCGGTGCTCCTCGAACTGCGCCCAAATGCCCTCGAATTCGTTTACAACCAGGGTTGGGGGGATTTCAAATTCATGATTTTCCTCAAGTTCGTCAAGCAACAGACGTTTCATACGCTGACGCGCCATATTCTTGAATTCGTTTTCGTGCTCATCCCGAATGTTGCTCTTCAGGGTTTCCAGATCTTCGAGACCAACCTTTTTGGCCAGTTCATCGTCAATCACGCCCGGGGTGGTTTCCCGCAATTCCTTGATGTCGACATCGAAGACGGCATCCTTGCCAGCCAGTTCTTCGGCCCCGTACTCTTTAGGGAACGAAACCTTGACTTCAACATGGTCGCCGGCTTTGGCACCGATCAGTTGGTCCTCAAAACCGGGAATAAAACTGCCGGTTCCCAATTCCAGCGAATAATCTTCAGCTTTGCCGCCGGGGAATTCCTCGCCGTCGACCCTGCCGACAAAATCGATAACGGTGATGTCACCGCTTTTCGATTTACGCGAGCCCGAGACTGGTTCGGAAGTCTTGTGGGCGCTCGCCAGACGTTCAAGGGCCTTGTTGATTTCTTCCTCATCAGCCTTCACGACCATCCGTTCGAGCTTGATTTTGGAAAAATCCATGGGTTTGATTTCGGGCATCACTTCAAGGGCCATGGTGTATTCGAGGTCAGAACCGTCTTCAAACTTGGTGACTTCGATTTTCGGCTGGATAACAGGACGCAAACTGCGTTCTTCCATCGCTTTTTGGGATGTCTCGCCGACGGTGCGCTCCAAAACCTCGCCCATGATTGACGGGCCGTATTGTTTGCGCAAAAGCGGAACCGGTACTTTTCCAGGACGGAAGCCCGGTAAATTGGCGGTTTTCTTAAGTTCGTTCAGGCGATTGTTGACGAATGTTTCAATCTCGACCGCTGGTACGGTGATGGTGAATTCGTGCAATAGACCTTCGGTTTTTGTTTCTGTGACCTGCATCGGTATCCCAATCGGAAAGCGTTTTTAAAGACCAGTTCAAAACGAGCATTTGGTGCGGGCGAGAGGACTTGAACCTCCACGACTTGCGTCACAGGTACCTAAAACCTGCGTGTCTACCAATTCCACCACGCCCGCCCGCCAAAATGTTTTTCCCTCTGAAAACCAATATATAGGCTGCTTTTCAGAGGGAAAAACCATGATGCTCTACGCGGGCGCGCAACTCTATACAAAACAAACCCCCTGTCAATCGCCATCGTGGGGGAAATTCAGCTTATAACAGGGAACGGATACTCGATGAAGCAGCGACTTTGCCGCTGGAGGTATAGGCCTCGTGGTTGGCTTCGACGTGGCTGAGTTTATAAAGGTAATTGACCATCAACCCTGCCGACTGGCTGAGTCCCTTGTCCGATACATCGCCAAGCCAGTTCAGGCGTTCAATGCGGGCACCGTTACTGAGATGGAAATGGGCCACCGGGTCAAGCACACGAAAGCCACCCTGACGCATTTTTTCCACGCTTAGATACTGCGCCGCCAGCCGCATCAGGGGCTCCCGCAGGGCTTCCGATGCCTGCTTGTCGTCCGGCCAGCCGGAATCCTCTAGCAACGCCTTTAGCTTGCCCTTGGCGCCGGCTGACCTGTCGCCGATCGCGTTCAGGGCCTTGCGGTCGCTGGACGTCAGTAAATTCTTGTCGCCTTCGCCCAGACGCTTGTCCAGCCAGGCCCTGAATCCGGTCATCGGCGACAGGGTGGCGAAGGTTTTCAGGCCCGGGAATTCAGCCGACAGGGAGTTAACGACGCCCTTGATCAGGAAATTACCGAAACTGATACCGGCAAGCCCTTTCTGGGCGTTGGAAATGGAGTAAAAAATCGCCGTATCAGCGCTGGCCGGGTCAATCACCGGGGCTGTTCCATCCAGTAATGCCTGAATGCTGTCAGACATCCCGTCAACCAGGGCAACTTCAACAAAAATCAGGGGTTCATCGGGCATACGGGGATGGAAATAGGCGAAACAACGGCGATCGGAATCGAGACGGTTTTTCAAGTCATCCCAGCTTTCGATGGCGTGGACAGCTTCATAGGCGATCAGTTTTTCAAGCAAGCTGGCCGATGAGCTGTCCCAGGAAATACGACGCAGTTCAAGAAAATCCACATCAAACCAGGTTATCAACAGCCCTTTCAGGTCCTGCTCCAGGCCTTTGAGCAACGCATTATCCCCGTTTGCAGCCAAAAGGTCTGCCCGCATATCGACGAGAAACTTGACCCCTTCTGGCAAGGCGTTGAACTGGGTCAACAGTTTCAAGCGGGGCGGCTCCAGGACTTTCCGCAAAGCCGTTTCTGCATGAAGGCGCGCCGCCTGATCGGATGCCTGTTGCAGGGTCTCCACGGCGGCATCGACGGCGTCGTGGTCGACATCAAAATTTTCGGCCAAAACCGTTAGAAACCTGACCTTTCCTGTCTCATTGAGGGCCAGATAGGCGCGTCCCAGTGCCGCCGCACGGGCCCGCGCCGAAACTTCACCACCGCGGGTTTCAAGACAGGCGTGCATTTGCTTGTGCAAGCGCGCGGCGTCGGTTTCAGGAAGGTCCGGCTGCAAACTGGCCGCAGATTCGTTATATTCAGATCCGGCAATACCCTGCCAGGCATGGCGCAAATTCTTCAATGTGCGCTCTAAAAACCCGGATTTACTATCTTCACTCATGACTGATTGTTGCCATCAATTGTAAGGCCGCGCAAGACGCCAGACAGAGCCCCGGCCAGGTCTTCGGCTATCAGGGCCGGACCAAAGGCCATCGCGGCCTGGCCATGCAGCCAGCAAGCGGCAGCGGCTGCATCGAATGCGTCCATTCCCTGCGCCAGCAAGCCGGTGGTAAAACCGGCCAGAACATCCCCGGAACCCGCCGTCGCCAATGTTGGCGGTGCCCCTTCATTAATGACGGCGCGGCCATCGGGAGCGGCGATGACGGTGTCAGATCCTTTTAATAAAACGATTGCGCCACTCCGCAATGCTGCTTCGCGCACTTGTTTAAGTTTATTATCTTTGATATTGAAAATACGTATAAATTCGCCCTCATGAGGCGTTATTATAACAGGGCCGGCAACGGCAATGGCAGCAAACAAATTTTTCGGATCGTCGCTAAAAACGCTTAAGGCATCGGCATCCAGAACCGTCGCTTTTCCTGAGCCAAGGGCCGCCAGAACCAGATCGCGGGTGCGCCCGCCGAGCCCACATCCGGGACCTACCAGAACGGCATTTTTGCGGCGGTCGGACAGAAGCTCTTCAAATGCCTCAACATCATCAGCACTATTGATAATATTACCGGGATCACCAGCGGCGTAGGCGTCCAAGGCAGAGACAGGAGCGGCAATGGTCGCAAGCCCCGCGCCTATTCGCCGCGCCGCCGTTGCCGCCAGTCGTGCCGCCCCTGTCATCTCTGCCCCACCGACAATCACGGCATGCCCCCGGTCATACTTGTTGTCACCTGCTTGTGGCTGCGGGTAACGGGATAACCAGAAACCCGGCCCATTGGCAAAGGTGTCAGGCCTGATCTGCTCCAGAACAGTCTCAGGAATACCAATGTCAACCACAACAACTTCGCCCATCAAGTCACGACCAGGAAGCAGAAGATGCCCCGGTTTGCGCCTGAAGAAGGTCACACACAGCGCACACTTGGGGGCGCTCCCGAGGATTTCCCCACTATCACCATCAACACCGCTTGGAACATCAATGCCAACGCAATCCAGTCCCTTCTTGTTGATGGTATCGACGACTTCTTTTGCCTGTCCCTCAAGAGGACGCGACAAGCCAGCACCGAACAGGGCATCGACAACCAGATCGTCATCACCCAGAAGTTCGGAATCAAGGGGCAAAACAGACCCCGTCCAGGCTTCTGCGTGGATCGCCGCGTCCCCTTTCAGGTTTTTTACATCATCGAGTGAAGCCAGACGCACCGGCCATCCACCGGCCGCCAGCAAGCGGCCGACGACGAAACCGTCACCGCCATTGTTACCCGGCCCACACAGAATAATAACGGGACGCGGTTGCCAGCGCTGGGTAATGGCGTCATAGGCCCCCTTCCCCGCCGACTCCATCAATTTCACGCCGGGAATACCGGCATCAATGGCGGCGCTGTCGGCCATCGACATTTGAGAAACACTCAGTAAGGCATTATTCAACATTGGCTCATCATACAGTGTTTCAATCACCCCTGACATGATCTAGCTTACGTTTCATCGAGTCTACGCCTAAGGAAAAAAAAGTATGACAACGCTGGTTCTCGGTGCCGGAGTGATCGGAGTCACGAGTGCATACTATCTGGCCCGGGCCGGGCACAAGGTCGTCGTCATTGACCGCCAACCTGGTCCGGCGCTTGAGACCAGTTTTGCCAATGGTGGCCAAATTTCTGCCAGCCATACGGAGCCCTGGGCCAGCCCGTCAAACGTGCCCAATATCATCAAATGGCTTGGCCGCGACGACGCTCCCCTGAAATTCCGCCTGAAGGCCGATCCCGCCCTCTGGTCATGGTGCATACGGTTTATTGCCAATTGCACGAAGGGTCGCGCTGATATCAATACCGAACGGATGTTACGCCTTGCCCTGTACAGCCGCGATTTGCTGGCAGACCTGCGCCACGACACCGGTATTGAGTATGATCAACTGAGCACTGGGATCCTGCACATCTACCGTGATAAAAAGGCGTTGGCCGCCGCAAGAGAGCGGATGATACTCATGAATGATCTGGGACTGGATCGAACCCTCCTAGATGTGGAGTCGTGCCAGGCCCTGGAACCAGCCCTGAAAACGGCGGCACAGAACGGCCTGATCAGCGGTGGTATCTTCACCCCCGGTGATGAAAGCGGCGACGCCCACACTTTCACAACGGCGCTGGCGGGCATGGCCGAAAAAATGGGCGTCCAGTTCCGCTACAATTGCCGGATCAATGACCTTGTCGTAAAAGACGGGCGCGTTAAGGCAGCCCAAACCAATCAAGGTGATTTTGACGCAACATCGTGTGTTGTTGCACTTGGCAGCTATTCACCGCTGCTTTTGAAGCCGCTGGGCATCTCTCTGCCGGTCTACCCGGCAAAAGGATATTCGGTCACCCTTGATGTCGGCGACAGTCCCGACGCCCCCTTCGTCAGCCTTATTCAGGATGAATTAAAACTCGTCTATTCACGACTGGGTGGACGTTTGCGCATTGCCGGCACGGCGGAGATCGCTGGTTACGATACCCAGGTCGACGACCAGCGGGCGCGCCAAATCCTTAAAGCGGCGCTGACCCTGTTCCCCGACAGCCCGCGCACCGAAAGTGGCGAATTCTGGGCCGGGTTAAGGCCAAAAACCCCCGACAGCGTTCCCATCATCGGAAAAACAACGATCGAAAATCTGCACCTGAACACCGGTCACGGCACTCTTGGCTGGACCATGGCCTGCGGGTCTGCAAAAGTTCTGGCTGATCTCGTTTCAGGGAACGAACCGGAAATAAGCCTTGATGGATTGGGCATAAACCGTTTCGGTAAATAACCACTTTACCGGCCAGGGCCCACAAGTACGACTTGCCATGAAGCTTTCCCCGTAATTTTCCCCTTGTGACTGGAATATGACATGACACCCAGCAACGTCGAAATTGTTGAAAAAACCACCTCCTTCAAAGGTTATCTGCAGGTCGATCGCTACTTGCTTAAACACGCCTTGTTTGAAGGTGGCTGGAGCGATGTGATGTCACGAGAGATCATCGAACGTGGCCATGCCTGTGCGGTCCTGCTCTACGATCCAGATCTGGACATGTTTGTCCTGACCGAACAATTCCGGGTCGGGGCACATGCGGCAAAGTCTTCACCCTGGTGGGATGATGATTTTTCGCCGTGGTTGGTGGAATGCGTAGCAGGCATTATTGACCCGGATGAAACACCCGAAAATGTATGTCGGCGTGAAAGTGTCGAGGAAGCCGATTGCCCCATTACCGCCCTGCACCCCATCTACCATTATTTTTCATCACCGGGATGCCTGACAGAATCAGTCTTTCTTTTTTGCGGCAGGGTCGATGCGAGCAATGCCGGTGGTGTTTTTGGCCTTAAACACGAGCACGAAAACATCCGCGTTTTCACAGCCAGCCCAGAGGAAACATTCGCCATGCTGGAACAGGGGCGGATCGCCAATTCAATGACCATGCTGGCGGTCCAGTGGTTTCAATTGAACGGTGATAAACTTCGTCAATTATGGGCTTAACATAAAGGTGATTGGACCTTAGTCTCAAAGTCTCTATGTCTTAGTCACACGTCATGACGAGAGTTAATTTTATGGGTATTCGTGAAGGTTTTATCGGCGCCATTGGCAACACCCCCCTGATCCGCCTTAAGGGCCCGTCAGAGGCGACGGGTTGCGAGATTTTGGGCAAGGCCGAATATGCCAATCCCGGAGGATCGGTTAAAGATCGGGCCGCCCTGTATATTGTCCGTGACGCTGAACAGCGCGGCCTTCTGAAGCCAGGCGGGGTCATTGTTGAAGGCACAGCCGGCAACACCGGTATTGGCCTGGCCATGGTCGCCAATGCACTGGGGTACAGGACTGTCATTGTTATCCCCGACACCCAAAGTCAGGAGAAGAAGGACATGTTGCGTCTGTGTGGCGCCGATTTACGGGAGGTCCCGGCGGCCCCTTACAGCGAGCCCGGTAACTACGTTCATGTTTCGGAGCGCCTTGCCCTGGAACTTAACGAATCTGAGGCCAACGGCGCTATCTGGGCCAATCAGTTCGACAACGTCGCCAACCGTCAGGCCCATGTTGAGACGACCGGTCCGGAAATCTGGCAACAAACGGCGGGCAAAATCGATGGCTTTATTTGCGCAATCGGCACAGGCGGCACCTTGGCTGGGACTGCCGCTACCCTGCGCGGCCTTAACAAAAATATCAAAATCGGGCTAGCTGATCCCATGGGAGCGGCGCTTTACAACTACTATGCTAACGGCGAATTAAAGGCCGAAGGGTCATCAATTACCGAAGGCATTGGCCAAGGTCGCATTACCAGGAACATTGAAGACCTGAAAGTCGACATGCCCTACCAAATCGACGATGAGGAGCTGCTCCTGGCCTCGTTCGATTTATTGAAAAATGAGGGCCTGTGCCTGGGTGGATCAAGTGGCATTAACGTCGCCGGAGCAATCCGCATGGCCAAGGATATGGGCCCCGGGCACACCATCGTTACCATGTTGTGCGATAGCGGCACCCGCTACATGAGCAAAATGTTCAACCCGGCCTTCCTTAAAAGTAAGAATTTACCGGTACCCGACTGGCTGGATTAACCATCCGGTCAATCTGCATTGGGCGAAGTAACGATACCCGTAATTCCCGCACCAAAATCTTTTTTTAGTATTTTTTCAAGAGCGTCAATTTCCTGAAGTTTGATCGCCGTATCAGAAACCAGGTCATCAAAGACCTTCAGTGTTTCTTCGTTTAGGGCCGCGCTTTTTTCGGCCTCGAAGCGAAAGTACAACAGGTTATTGAGGAAATTATTCACCACGTCCTGAACCGTCGTCATGGTTGATCGCAGGGTGGAAAGTTTTTCCTCGTTCATTTTCCTCTTAAAAATATTTCGCCGCCAAAAGAGAACCATATCGATCAGAAAACCGGTAAGGATAAACACCATACCAAGGAATAATTCTTCGGCTTTTAAGGCTTCAATTTTAACCAAAGCCGCAACCAGATACTCGAAGAGGTCAATGTTGATGAAGGAATATAGCAACATGTAAAGAATGCTAAAAATCCCCATGGACAATGTCATTTTGTATCGCTTGATCCAGACGACACTTTTTTCATTCCGCACAAGTCTCTCCTGAATAAAAGATCTCGGATGTTGATGATTTTAGAGATGTTTTCAGCATCAGATTCCAGCTTAAGGTTGAAGCGTCAATTACAAGACTATAGAACTCAAATAAGACAATATGATGAAATTCTGCTTTTCTACCGGAGTATTTTCGCGATGGAATACCTAAACCCCGATGCACTGGTCAGCACCGATTGGCTGGAACAACATTTGATGGCTCCCGACGTGCGTATCGTCGACGCCACGTTCTACCTGCCCCATGATGAACGCAATGCTGCCGAAGAGTATTCAACTCGTCATATTCCTGGCGCCGTCTATTTTAACATCGACGAAATATGCGACAATGATACAGACCTGCCGCACATGCTGCCCAGTCCAGAAAAATTTTCATCAATGGTTCGCAAGCTGGGACTTGGCGATGGCAACAGAATTGTCGTTTATGATAATTCGGGCGGCTTCATGGCGGCATGTCGTGTGTGGTGGATGTTCAGAATTTTTGGTCACGCGGATATCGCCGTGCTAGATGGTGGCTTGCCTAAATGGATGGCGGAAAAACGACCGGTCAATGATGACGAAGTAATCCCGCAACCTCGCCATTTTAGCGCCTCTTTGAACCACACTTTGGTTAAAAACCTCGCGCAAATGATGGCCAACATTGAAAACCACAAGTATCAGGTTGTTGACGCCCGCAGCCCCGGTCGCTTTGACGGCATCGATCACGAACCCCGGCCGACAGAAAAACGCGGCCATATTCCGGGTAGCCGCAACCTGCCCTTCAACGCCTTGTTAAACCCTAACGACAATTTCACCTTCAAATCTGCCGATGAAATTCTCGGTGCCCTGGATAGTGCGGGGATTGATTTGAACAAACCGATCACAGCCAGTTGCGGATCCGGCGTCACAGCTTCCGTAACGGCTTTGGCCCTGTATCTTGTCGGACATGACGAAGTCGCTGTTTATGACGGATCATGGGCGGAATGGGGCGATCACCCAGATACTCCCGTCGGCCCTTAAGCAAATCATGAACGACGTTCTTATAATTCGTCCCTTCATTGAAGGTGACTTTGAAGCTGTTGCTGCTTTGTGGAAGTCCTGCGGACTGATCCGTACGTGGAATGATCCAAAGCAGGATATTGCGTCGTGCCGTTCCAACCCGACAAGTGAACTGTTTGTGGGCTTACGGGATGATCAAATCGTCTCCTCGGTGATGGCCGGTAACGATGGCCACCGGGGTGTCGTCTATTATGTCGCAAGCGCTCCCCAACACCAGGGCAAGGGATATGCAAAACAGATGATCCGCCACGCCGAGGACTGGCTGAATGGTCGCGGTGTATGGAAAGTGAATTTGATGATCCGGGACGATAACGAGAAAGCCCGCGGTTTTTATAACGCCATCGGCTACGAGGAAGAAGCACGCATAAACATGTCGCGGCGGCTTGAAAGAGCAAGCAAAGACCAACAGCTTGAATGCATCATCACCTACCTGCAGATGCATGAACCGCCAACCCGCCCGGCCCCACTGGCACCGGCCAGGAATATTGCCATGCTTCGCTCTGAAAAACCAAACGTCGGTTTTTACCGATATCTGTATGAAAGTGTTGGCGCAGGATGGCTTTGGTATGAGCGCCGGGTCATCGATGATGATGCCCTGGCCGCCCTGGTTATCGACCCACAGGTGGAAATATTTGTCCTTTATGTCGGTGGCACCCCGGCCGGTTATTTTGAACTGAGTCTGCGCGAGATGCCTGAAATTGAACTGGCCTACTTTGGATTGCTGCCTGAATTCATCGGTCAGGGGTTGGGTTCATTTTTATTGCGTCAGGCCATTGATCAGGCCTGGAGCCATAATCCTGAACGCCTGTGGGTACATACCTGCAACTTTGATCATCCCGACGCATTAGCCGTCTATCAACGCGCCGGATTTGAACCTTATGATCAACAAACCACCACTGTTGACGACCCCCGTATTCTTCGCCCTGATCTGGATTGGACCTGAAGCTTATGAAAATCGGTATCCCTAAAGAAATTAAACCACAGGAAGGCCGGGTTGCCCTGTTGCCTGTCCATATAAAAGAACTGGTCCAGGCAGGCCATCAGATTTGCGTCGAAAAAGATGCAGGGCTTAAGTCAGGTGCGCTGGACAAGGATTACGCCGCCGCCGGGGCCACCATCACAGACAACGCAGCACAGGTTTTTGAAAGTTCGCAACTGATCGTCAAGGTCAAGGAACCGCTGGATCCTGAATACGGCCTCTTGAAGGCCGACCACATTCTTTTCACCAACGTCCATTCCGCCGCCGACCGGCCACTGACCGACCATATGTTGAATGTCGGCCTGACCGCCATCGCCGCCGAAGACACCCACCAGCACGGCTCCCCCAATTGCCCGTTGGCGGGCGAGGTCGGTGCGTTTGAAGGCGTTCGCCTGTGCCTCAGTCCGCATGGCGGTAGCGGCCGTCATTTCATGCCCCATTTTGGCGCACCGGCGCTAAAAGCCGTGGTCCTGGGCTTGGGAGCTGTCGGTTGCGGTGCTCTCAGGACCTTGTTGCGACTGGGGTGTTCGGTCACCGGGCTCGATATCAATCAGGCCTCACGCATGAGCGCCGAAGTCAATTGGGCCGGTACCGACTTTACCACAGCCAACACCGACGCCCTGCCCGGCTTGCTTGCCGACACTGACCTGTTCATCAATTGTGTGCTCTGGCCCAAACACCGTGACGACCATTTGATTGACCGCTCCATGCTTGGCCAGATGAAATCAACGGCGGTGATTGTCGATATTTCCTGCGACGCAGGTGGCGCTGTCGAGACCACCCGGGCGACGAGTTGGGACGACCCGGTTTATGTGGAAGACGGCATTCGTCACTTCTGCGTAGATAATATCCCCGGCGCCGTCGCGGTAACTGCATCAGCCGGTTACGGCGAAGCCCTGCTGCCATTCGTCAAACTGATTGGTGAAGTTGGCGCAATCGAGGCTTGTCGGCGCGAAAGCTGGCTGGCCAAGGGACTGACCTGCGTTGATGGGGAACTGATTCTTGAGGAAACCGGACGTGTTCAAAAACGCCCGTTTACACCGCTTGCCGAATTTCTGGCTAATTGACGCCTGACAACCTTGCGTGTTAATCACATGACCATGCGTACTTTAAGCAAACGAATGATCAGCAAACGAATGATGAGCGCCGCCATGACAATGGCAAGCGCCGTTTCGTTGATTTTATTCGTTTGCAAAAAAGGTCCGCATCATGTCCACCAACCAATTAGCTAGCAATTCCAAAAAAATACCGTGCGTTAATCATCAGGTATCGCTGGTCGTCAGCCTGCGCGCCTTACACTCTGCGCACCTGACGCACGAGATCAGCGCCGTGCTGAACCGCTTCATTACCCAACCCTATACATTTCTGGGTAACGTCGCTGAAACCATCAATATTGATTTGGACTTAAGCGATCCCGGCCTTATCGCCAGCGAGAAGCTGGCGCGGCGGTTATTGCGAATAAAAGGTGTGCTAACGCTAAAAGCAGAACGCGTGTGCGCCAGGCGCGGCCCAATTTATGCCATTAACCTGAAGAATTAGCGCAAGGCCGACAGGTTGGCCATCAGCGCCGTATTAACACGGCGGATTTCTTCAGATATCTGGTGTGCCTTGTCCTTATCTCCCCCGCAGCATTTAAAAGCAACATCGGCGCAGCGATGACGCTCTTCAAGCAGTGCATTGATAATCGTCTGCTCAATGGCGTCGGCAACCTCCTTGGAGTGATCGTCAGGCGACACACCAAGGATTGAATGGACTTTTTGGGTTGCCGATTCGGCCCGCTCCCTGAGACTTTTAGTCATCATCAATTCCTAGTGTAATATCTGGCTTAAGAACAGTTTGGTACGATCATTCTGCGGATTATCGAAGAACTGGTTAGGTTCGTTCTCTTCGATGATTTGACCTTCATCCATGAAGATAACCCGGTTGGCGACGGTCTTGGCGAACCCCATTTCGTGGGTTACGCAAATCATTGTCATGCCTTCCTGGGCCAGTTCGACCATCACGTCGAGCACTTCCTTGATCATTTCAGGATCAAGGGCGGATGTCGGTTCATCAAACAGCATAATTTTCGGGTTCATGCACAACGAACGGGCAATGGCGACACGTTGCTGCTGACCACCGGAAAGCTGACCCGGGTACTTGGCGGCCTGTTCGGGAATTTTGACCCGCTCCAGATACTTCATGGCGACGTCTTCGGCATCAGCCTTGGGCATCTTGCGCACCCAGATTGGCGCCAGGGTCAAATTGTCGAGAATGGAGAGATGCGGGAACAGGTTGAAGTGCTGGAAGACCATGCCGACTTCGCGACGGATTTGCTCAATATGCTTGAGATCGCCCGTCAGTTCCGTTCCCTCAACGACAATCTGTCCCTGCTGATGTTCTTCGAGACGGTTGAGGCAGCGGATCAACGTCGATTTTCCGGATCCGGAGGGCCCGCAAATAACGATCCTCTCGCCCTTGTTGACCGTCAGATTGATGTCCTTGAGGACATGAAATTCACCGTACCATTTATGAACCGCGTTCATATGGATCATGACATCATCGGAAACGGTCATTTCCTTGGTCGGTTTTTGTATCTCTATTTCTGACATAATTCTCTCCGTTTCCTAGATCAAACAGACAATTTGATCGACTCGAATAAGTTGATCTAATGACCGGTATGAAGTTTCTTTTCCAGATGCATGCTGTAGCGCGACATGCTGAAACAGAAACACCAGTAAATAAATGCTGCAAAGACGTACCCCGTGGTGTGGAAGCCGCCCCATTCGGGGTTGGTGAATGTCGCCTGGATCACGCCCAGGAAGTCGAACAGACCAATAATCAACACCAGCGTGGTATCCTTGAACAGTCCGATGAAGGTGTTGACGATTCCGGGAATGACCATTTTCAAGGCTTGCGGCAGGATAATCAGCCCCATGGTTTTCCAGTAACTTAAGCCAAGTGCTCCGGCAGCTTCTGTCTGCCCCTTGGGGATCGCCTGCAAACCACCGCGAACAACCTCGGCCATGTAGGCCGCCGAGAAAAGTGCGACGCCGACCAAAGCCCGGATCAACTTGTCGAAGTTCATACCTTCAGGCAGGAACAGCGGAAACATTACCGACGACATAAACAGAACGGTAATTAATGGAACGCCGCGCCACAGTTCGATAAATCCGACGCAAAGTGCCCTGACGATGGGCATGTCCGAACGCCTGCCAAGTGCCAGAACGATACCGATGGGCAGCGATACGACAATACCGGTAATGGCGATGACTAAGGTCAGAAACAGACCGCCCCAAAGCGGCGTCTCGACGATCGCCAAATCAAAGGAGCCGCCGGCGAACAGGAAATAGGCGATGACCGGAAAGACGAACAGCAGGAAAACCGAGATCCAGCCCTTGTACTTAAAGCTCGGGATGAACAGCGGAATCATGCCGCCGAGCAGCAATATATAAGCCGAATTGATGCGCCACTGTTCGGTCTTCGGATAAAGCCCGTACATCAGGTAATTGAACCAATGATCGATATAGATCCAACACGCTGCGGCCTTGGGGCCGCCGCCTTCGTTGCGGCAAGCATCGGGTGAATCGCCGCTCCAAATGGCGTCGATAAAGGCCCAATTGATGATTGGCGGTACGATCTGGTAAATCAGCCACAAGCCAAGTGCCGTCAAACCGAAATTTAGCGGAGAGGAAAAAAGATTGGCCCGCATCCAACCGAGAACGCCGACTGTACTGGCCGGGGGGCTCCAATCAGGATGGCTGCCAAGTTCGTGGGAGTCGGATTTTCGTTCAGTCATAATCAACGCTCCACCAATGCCATCTTGTTATTGTACCAATTCATGAAGGCCGAAATCAGCAGAGAGATGGTCAGATAGACGCCCATGGTGATCGCAATGACCTCTACGGCCTGACCGGTTTGCATCAGCACCGTACCCGCGAACACCAGCACCAGATCAGGATAGGCAATGGCGGCGGCAAGGGATGAGTTCTTGGTCAGATTGAGATACTGCGATGTCAGTGGCGGAATGATAACCCGCAGGGCCTGCGGAATAACGACCAGACGCAGGGTCGGGCCGGGTCTGAGGCCGACGGCGTAAGCCGCTTCGGTCTGTCCGTGGCTAACGGCTGTAATGCCGGCGCGGACGATTTCGGCAATGAACGTCGCCGTATACAGCGACAAGGCCAGCGACAGCGACACCAGTTCAGGGATCAGGCTCAAGCCGTCTTTATAGTTGAAACCCTGCAGGGTCGGATATTCCCAGGTCATGGGGAACCCGGTAAGGACGGCGGCAATGAATGGCAAACCGATAATAATGCCGATTGAGACATAAACTGTATGGAACTGCTGGCCGGTATCGGCCTGGCGCTTATGGGCCCAGCGCGCCATAAAATATATGATGATTATGGCCGCAACGATTGACCAAATGATAAAAGCGAAACCTTCCTCGGGAACCGGCGCCGGGGAATATAGGCCGCGATTGTTGAGGAAAAAAGAATCCCATAGCATGACGCTTTGTTTTGGCTGCGGCAACTGGCGCAGCACACCGAAATACCAGAAGAATATTTGCAGCAACAACGGGATGTTGCGCAGGGTCTCAATGTAAACGGCGGCCATTTTAGACAATAACCAGTTGTTCGACAATCTGGCGACGCCGACCAGGAAGCCGAAGATGGTGGCGAAGAAGATGCCGATAGCGGCAACCAGCAACGTGTTGAGCAACGCAACCACAAAGGCGCGGAAGTAACTGTCAGATTCAGTATAATCAATCAGGTTCATCAAAATAGAGAACCCGGCAGTTGTCTTCATGAAGCCGAAGCCGGAGGCGATGCCCTGACGTTCAAGATTGTGAAGGGTGTTGGAAACCAGGGTATAACCTAGAAATATAACACCACCCAATACCAGAGCCTGGAAGAACAAGGCCCTATATACCGGATCATTCCAAATCGGCGGTTTTGCCGGTTTTTGGGTTTCTAAAATTTCTTCAGCCACGAAAAGCCTCCCCCGCCTTAGTGGATGGAATTATTTTGGGGTAAAAGGACATGTGCCCGACCTTTTTGGCCGGGCACATACCTTTTCAAATCTACCGGATTAGCGAGCCGGCATCGGGTACATCAACCCGCCTTTGTTCCACAGCCTGTTGACACCACGGGGCAGTTGCAATGTGGTGTTCGGTCCAACGTGCGCTTCAAAGCTTTGGCCGTAGTTACCAACCTGCTTGATGACATTGTAAGCCCAATCGGAACTTAAGCCGAGGTTCTTGCCAACATCGCCTTCGGTACCCATCAGGCGTTTGATGCCCGGGTTATCGCTGGACTTCATAGCGTCGGCATTACCGGAATTGATGCCCATTTCTTCGGCTTCCAGTGTTGCATACAGGGTCCATTTAACGATATCGAGCCATTGGTCGTCGCCATGACGAACAACAGGACCGAGGGGTTCCTTGGAAATAACTTCCGGCAGAACAACATGGTCATCCGGGGTGCTCAGCTTGATACGCTGCGCGGCCAGACCGGATTGGTCAGTGGTGTAGACGTCGCAACGACCAGCGTCGTAAGCGG
>JACNJU010000183.1 GCA_014382375.1 Rhodospirillaceae bacterium | reverse complement strand
CCAATGGGTCCCATACGACTACCCGCGATCTGTATAGTACCGGCATGCCTCACTAGAGGGGCTTCTGAAAAATTCGGCGGCTAATTTTGGGGACTCGGTTGGCAGTGTCAGAGCTTCTTTTTCAAACTGTCCGCATACCACATGGCAAAGCTCGCCACGTTGGGCTCCAACTCCGCGCAATAGCGCCCTTGAATGGCAAAAGGAGATGCTAGCCCCTGATGATACCTAAGAAGGGCGGGGATATCTTCGCCCAAGGCTGCGTCCATGCGATCGTAGTATAACTTCGCACGATTTTCGAAGTCTTCATGTTCGATTGTCTCGGGCGGGAAGCACACTGTCATAATCACTCGGCATTTGCCGGTCTCCAGTGGTGTCGCCTCATAAACCCAGATCGCTTCGGTGCTGGCGGCGAATGTCATATTGGGGAAAAGCCATGTGTAACGAGTGCCGTCTCGATTGCGGCCGTCGAGCCATGTCATGGGAGGCAGAGCATATTGCTGGCTGCCCTCCAGCAGGCCTCCGGTACCATCTGTGGTACTGAACTGTGTGGCATACCTGCCGCTGACTTTCTCTGCCGGGTCCGGTCGGTCGTAAACACCGTCTACCGTGGTCGGATGGACGTATGGCAGGTGATAGTATTCGTTAAATACTTCCAAGAAGCCCTTCCAATTG
Organism: Rhodospirillaceae bacterium; assembly: GCA_014382375.1. Classification (GTDB taxonomy): domain Bacteria; phylum Pseudomonadota; class Alphaproteobacteria; order Rhodospirillales; family JABHCV01; genus JACNJU01. Next base: position 2,831 of record JACNJU010000183.1, on the reverse strand, counting down.
CAATTCACTTCAAGTTCCAGACGATGGGTGGTGACCAGCTTGTCCAATTTCCAAGGAGCATGTACTTTGGAAAAATCGCCGAGCCAGGCATCAATGTCTTCTGTTGTATTGTTATAGCAAATGAAGACAAAACCATCCCGTTCGGCGATCCGGAACGGGATCAAGCCGTGGTCACATTTTTTAAACACGGATTCGTCCGGCATATCAGGGGCACCGCGTAGGGCACCATCAAGACTGTATGTCCAGCGGTGGAACGGACAACTGATGGCCTGGGAGTTTCCGCTGCCTTCCAACATAAGTGAGCCACGATGGCGGCATGAATTGGCAAAAGCCTGTAAGTCGCCAGCCTTGTCACGGATGACGATGGTAGGAATTCCTGCTATTGTGACGGCGCTGTAATCTCCTGCTGTCTTCCACTGATCTGATCGTCCGAGCCCGATCCAAGCTGTGCGGAAAACGGCATCGCGCTCCAACTCCGCAACATTTGCGTCCGCGTAGCAGGCGGGAGGTAGTGTGGCGGCGGTGTTAACGGGCCCGGATACTGCAGCCAGTTCGGCATTCAGTTGTTCAAACATGTTATGCAGCCTTGATGCGTTGTTTCGCGGGAGTGTCATTTATCAGAGGTTTACGTACGCCTAGGCGAATCACGTCGGGATCAAATGCCGGGCGGCTAAATACTTCCGTGACCATAGGGCGGAAGAATTCCAACGGCAGGACATCATAATCCGGATCAAAGCAATTCTGGTCCCAATGCTCGTAAAAATCTACGCAATCGTCATAGTAAACGATGGCATTATACTTTTCACGAATGTCGCGATTACCGCCAACCAGATGGGAGTAATAATATTTTTGAAAGTCTGCGTGAACCTGAACTGTCCCGCTGTGGTCTGCAGTTTCAAAATCTATCTCGGCAAAAGTGCTCATCCATATCACCAGCGAAACCGTTTTCCGACCTGACGACAATCAGTCCGGGTTGAATTGAGAGGCAACGCCCTGGGCCGTTATTGCCTCACCCCGCTTGCGGCGATCAACAAGATCGTCCAGCCAGTCAGGGTTCATTTCCGGCACCGATGAAAGCAATAATTCGGTGTAAGGCGCATGAGGCGGCGCAAGAATTTTCGCCTTCGGCCCCTGTTCGACAACTTTGCCCTGATACATCACAACAATTTCATCGGCGATCGACTTTACCGTGGCAAGATCGTGCGTGATGAACAGGTATGAGACATTGAGGTCCTTTTGAAGGTTGAGCAGCAGGTCGAGAATGCCTTCGGCAACCAGTTGGTCGAGCGCTGAAGTAACCTCATCACAAATAATAAGATCCGGCCCAGCGGCCAATGCACGGGCTATACAAATACGCTGTTTTTCACCGCCCGATAACTGCGCCGGGTAACGCTCGGCGTAGGCTTCAGGAATTTCAATCTGGCGCAACAATTCGAGCACTCGTTCGTCGCGTTTCCTGCCCTTCATACCGAGGTAGAATTCCAGTGGGCGACCAATGATTTCCTTGATTTTCTGACGCGGGTTCATGGCCACATCGGCCATCTGGAAAATAATCTGGATCGATTGCAGATCCTTTTTTGATCTCATTTTGAGGGCAGGTGCCAGTTCACGGCCCTGGAACACCACCCTGCCCCGGGAAGGCGGCAAAAGGCCGGTGATAACACGGGCCAATGTGCTCTTGCCGCTGCCCGATTCACCCACAAGAGCAACCGTTTTGCCCTTGACGATGTTGATGTTGATGTCCGAGAGCACATCAACGGGCGCTCTCGAATAACGGGCCGTAACATTCTCTATCCTCAGCTGAATGTTTTCATCATCATGATCTGTCCGGGGATCGCGCAGGGAACGGACATTGAGCAACCGCCGGGTGTAATCCTCCCTCGGGTTCGCCAACATGGACCGGGCATCACCCTCCTCAACCAGATTGCCATGACGCAGCACCATGATGGTGTCCGCCATTTGCGCGACAACAGCGAGGTCGTGGCTGATATAAATGGCGGCAACATTACGGGCTTTTACGGCCTCCTTGATCGCGCCGAGGACTTCGATTTGCGTGGTGACATCGAGCGCCGTCGTCGGTTCGTCAAAAATAATGATGTCCGGATCGGAACCCAGCGCCATGGCCGTCATCGCGCGCTGCAACTGTCCGCCCGATACCTGGTGCGGGTAGCGCTCGCCAATGTGTTCGGGATCGGGCAAATCCAGTTGCCGGAACAGTTCGACACTGAGCTTGCGCGCTTCCGGCATGCTCATCTTGCCATGTTGCACCGGCGATTCGGCAAACTGCTCGCTCAGTGTGTGCGCCGGATTGAACGAGGCTGCGGCACTCTGCGCTACATAGGCCACATTGTTGCCGCGTATCTTGCGAAGTTCGGCATCAGGCATGCCGACCAATTCCACCCCATTGAGCCTGATCGAGCCCGATACGATGCGACACCCGGGCTTGGTGTACGCCATCGCGGCCAACCCGAAGGTTGATTTTCCGGCGCCGGACTCCCCGATCAGACCGATGATTTCTCCGCGCTTCAGCGACATCGACAGGCCATTGATGATGGGGGCCCACTTGCCGTGGATATCCGCCTCGATCACCAGGTCTTTTATGTCCAGCAGCCTATCATCCATCGTCTTTATATTTCCTAGTGATCGTCGCGCAGGCCGCTGGCCTTGTGCACCCAGCGGTCGATCAGCAGGTTGATGCCGATCGTCAACATGGCAATGCACGCCGCGGGCAGTAGCGGGTGGTAATATCCCCACGCAATGCCGTTGGCGTTGCCGCGCACCATTGCGCCCCAATCGGCCAGTGGCGGCTGCAGACCAAGGCCGAGGAAGCT
>JACNJU010000129.1 GCA_014382375.1 Rhodospirillaceae bacterium | reverse complement strand
GGCAGTCGAGACAGTGACAAACGCCGACCCGGTATGGGAGTCCCGACGCCACAATTCGGACGTTGCCGCACAGGCAACCGCCGGTGAATCGGTCCATGCTGCGTCTCCTCTAAATCGACATTTTCCAAGTAATTTTCACATTCAACAAAATCATACATGGCCGCACTGTTTTTAATAGTATTCATTTTTTTCAACCACCGGACGCCAACGATTTTGTCGACTTGACCCCGGGCCTCGGGGGTTTTTGTTTGATGTTTAAAAATACACAAATTTTTGGTATAATGCGGAACAAATCAATCATAGAGGTCTCGCCTCTATGGGACTTCTGTGACCGATGGACATCCTGTTACACTGTGAAGGAGGTTCGTTATGTCGAGTACCGTAAAGAAAGACCTGCCCGTCAGCAAAGATATGGAAACAAGCCCGACGTCTGCCGTCGGTCAGCATCCGCTGCTGGGGCTGCGTCAGGAAGTTGACTCCCTGTTCGATAATTTCTTCTCAAACTTCTCGCTTGGACCGTTCGGGAGTTATGCCTCTGAATTTGACCCGTTCCGCAAACTGGGCACCAAACTGACATCCGCTCGCGGCTATATGCCGAGCATGGACATCAGGGAAACGGATAAAGAATTCAGGGTCAGTGTTGAACTGCCTGGTATGGATGAATCCGATATTGAACTCTCGCTCGGCGATGGCAAACTGGTCATCAAGGGCGAGAAAAAGCAAGAGAAGAGGAGCCAGGAGGAAGACCATCATCTGATGGAACGCCACTATGGCTCGATTTATCGCTCGCTGCCACTTCCAGAGGGCATCATCGAGGACTCAATCGAGGCGGTCTATGACAAGGGTATCCTTGAAATTACCGTGAAAAAATCCGAAACTAAAGAAAAGGTGCCAAAGACCGTCAAGATCAAAACAAAGTAATGGCATTTAACCTTACCGGCCCGACTTTTCGGGCCGGTTTGCTGATGGCCGGGGTTTTGCGAGCAGAACCATGATCCGTCGGGAAAGGGAATCGGATGTGATGAACAACGGGCACGATGTTTTTCCTCTTGCCGGGGCAACCTCCCTGGAACATCTGACCGGCGTTTCGCGGGGCACCGTGACCTGGATAAGTCGCCCGTTCCTGGATGTGACCATAGAGGAAAATGGTCTCATTAAGATCGTCAGCGCCAGTCCGGATGAGGCGCGAGACAATCTCGTCGCCCGCCTTCAGCGATCCGAAGACAGTTATGAAATACAATCCGTTGATTGTTGCCCGTTATGGATTAACGGGGTCCACGTTACCGCCCACAAGCTTGCCAATCGCGACCTGATTGAATTCGGCGACGCCGGGCCGTTGTCGCGGTTTCGCCGGTATGGCGAAGATTGGCCGAAGCATAAATCGTTCGCCGAGATTCTGAGCGACAGCCTTGCCTATATTCGTGTCAGCCGCCAGCCAATCGCAACCCGCCTGCTCAGGGCTTTCAAGGGTATGGTTCGGCCGCTGATACACGAGACGACGCTGTTGTTCCGTATCGGCGTCATTTTGGCGCTTGTCGCGTTTTCGGCCCTCGCTTATCAGCAGCACAGACTGAATGTTCTCCTGCAGCAGCGCATTGACATGGGTTCAACCCGGCTTGAGGACTTTTCGGGAGCGCTGGCCCGCGCCCGTGAGGAAGCCCTGACGCCGGGTGACCTGAAGACACTGCGTCAGGATCTTGGTAACCGGCTGACCTTGAATGCAGAGCGCCTGGAAGCCCTGGAGCAACGTTCCCACGCCAGTGCGCGGGTCATTGCCGACTCACTGTCGTCGGTGGTTTTCCTGCAGGGCGCATACCGGTTCCGGGAACGTTCGAGTGGAAGGATGCTGCGTTTCGTCGTTGATCAAGCCGGTAACCCCCTGGTCTCGCCACAGGGTCAGTCGTTGTTGTCCCTTGATGGAAATGGACCGGAAGTTGAACGCCAGTTCACCGGTACCGGGTTTGCCGTTGGGGAGGCCGGGCTGCTTGTGACCAACCGGCATGTGGTACTGCCCTGGGAAAATGACTCCAATATCGAAGGGTTGGTCAGTCTGGGTGTTGAACCGGTGATGATAAAATACGTCGTCTATACGCCCGGTCAAAAACAGGCAGGGACGGTTGAATTGATAAAGGCAAGCGACGTCTCTGACCTGGCGGTTTTGCGGCGCACCGACTTGAGCCAAACCGCGGGCGGCCTGAAGCTTGCCGACGCAGCCCCATCTCCCGGTGACGAGATCATTGTCATGGGCTACCCGACCGGTCTGCGCTCCATGCTGGCGCAATCGGGGGAAGCCTTTGTTGATGAGCTTCTAAAAAGCGAGGATACCGGATTTTGGAGTATCGCCGCCCGGTTGGCCGAAAAGGGGTACATTGCGCCGCTCGCCAGCCGTGGCATTGTCAGCCAGACAACCCCGGTTACGATTGTCTACGATGCCGAAACCACCCACGGCGGAAGCGGTGGCCCAGTTCTGGATATCCATGGCGCCGTCGTCGCTGTGACCTCTGCCATCCTGCCGGAATACGGCGGCTCCAACCTGGGCGTTCCGGTCGCCAGGGTGCGAGAGTTTCTCGAAGAGGCAGGATTGCGTTGAGACCTTCTCTTGCTGGTCAACGCAATGGTCCCCGATCACGCCGGGGAGATCCAAGTGTGTTGGTCAGGGTAAAAAGTATCGCGAAAATCGGTTAATAATTAGCTACCCGTTGATCAAAAAACCCTATTAATTTAATTTTATTGCCATATAAAGGTGTCCTGGGGGCAAAATTTCGCAAAATTCAGATCGGTATACTGCTTGATAGAGCCCCGGGGATATCCGGGAAATATCGGCTTGAGACTGGAGGCTTGACTTGTTTTATAAAAAATTTTTTGGATTTTTTCTGTCTGTTTTTATTGTTGCGGCGGCTTATCAAGTCCGCGCCGATGAGCAAGTCTATATCCTTAATACCAGCACCGGCGTCCCCTATGCCACCAGCGCCCGGGATGGCTTTCAGGACAGGGTCGTTGCCGAGGTTTTTCGCCGCATCGGCCTTAAGGGAAAGGTGGAAAGATATGAAGCTTCGGCCCGGGCCCTGCTCAATGCCAACAGTAATGTTGATCACGGTGTTGCCATGCGGATTGCCGGACTGGAAAAAAAGTTTCCCAATCTGGTGCGCATTCCCGAACGACTGATCGAGAACGATTTTGTCGCCTATTCCCGTGGTCTGGATCTAACGACAGACAGTTGGGACAGCCTGCTTCCTTACGTTGTCGCCTATATCAACGGCTGGCAAATTTTTGAGCGCAATCTGGTTGCAGGACAAGACAGCACCACGGTCAAGGAACCCTCGCAAATGTTCACCATGCTGGACAAAAAGCGGGTTGATGTTGTGCTTTATGAACGTTGGCAGGGTTTTTCCCGGCTCGCCAGCACGGGCGTTAAGGTCATGGTCCATGAACCGCCTTTGGCCAGTGTCGACATGTACATGTACCTGCACAAGGAACATGCGCATTTGGTGCCCAGGTTGGCCAAGGCACTAAAGGATATGAAGGACGATGGAACTTACCGGAAAATTTTTGACGAGACATTGACTCCTTTAAGCGTAGCAAATCAGTAATCGTCAGGCCAAAAATTGTTTAACCTGACACACCCAAACAAGATCGCCTGGAAGATCATCGCGGCGATGGTTGTGTTTTCCTCGCTGATTACGATTGTGACGACGGGCATACAGCTTTATATGGAATATGGCCGTGATATCAGCGCCATCGAGATGCGTTTCGATCAGGTGGAAAAAAGCTATATCAAATCGGTTTCCGAAAATGTATGGGAGGCCGACGCCGGAAGGCTAGACCTGCTTATTGGCGGGATTATTGAATTTCCCAATTTTATCCATTCGGAAATCCGCGATGAAAATGGCGTTGTCCTGTCCGCTCAGGGCACGGTGAATGATGACAATGTGATCGTCAGAAAATATCCCCTGACACAAACATTTCGCGGCACCGTACATGACATTGGCACCCTTCAAGTCACGGCGGGTTTAAGTGAGGTTTACGGCCGTGTTTTTGACAGGGTCTGGTTGATTCTGGTTTCAAACGCCATCAAGACGTTTCTGGTCGCTGTCTTCATGTACGTCCTTGTCTATTGGTTGCTGACCCGCCACCTGGACGTTATCGCCAACGCCACCCGTGGTTTCGATTTTTCCGTAAAACCCGACCCTGTGGTTATCGAGCGCGGGCCGGTGCTCAACAAGTATGATGAAATTGATGAGCTCGTCGATGCCTTTAACGACATGCAGGATAAGCTCTATGACAGTTTTACCGACGTTCGCGATCTGAACGAGGAATTGGAAAGTCGTGTGCTGGATCGTACCCAAAAGCTGAGCGAGCGAATAGAAGAGCATAAACGTACGGAGAAACAGCTCGCTGAAAGTGAAGACAGACTGCGCGACATAGCAGAGGCCGGTTCAGACTGGATGTGGGAAATGGATGCAGATCTGTGCTTCACCTATGTTTCCCATACCGCCAGGACTCATGGCGCACTCGATCTGGATACCGTCCTTGGTCGCCATCGTATGGACTTCTTCGCCGAGGAAGATGATGATATCGGTGCCCGGCATTTGGATGACCTGCAAAAACGTCGACCGTTCCGGGACTTCTGTTACCAAATGAAAAACAATGAAGGCGGGATCACCCATGTTCGGATCAGTGGCAAACCGGTGTTCGATGAAAGTGGTGAGTTTATCGGTTATCGGGGTATCGGAACCAACATCACCCGGCAAATCGAAGCCGAAGATCGCATCGAACAAGCCAATGATAAATTGCGCGTCCTGTCATCAGCCATTCAGCAGAACCCCAGCATGGTGTTTATTACCGACAACCAGGGCAATATTGAATACGTCAACGACATCTTCACCAAAATGACCCTTTTTGAAGCTGAAGAAGTGATTGGCAAGAACCCCAGCATCATCAAATCCGCAAAGACGACCCCTGAAGTGCACAAAGACATCTGGGCTACAATTACCAAAGGCGAAACCTGGCGTGGCGAAATCCAGGACACGCGCAAGGACGGTACCTTGTTTTGGGCAAACGCCAATATTTCGCCAATCAAGAACGAAGATGACGAGATCACGCATTTCGTGGCTAGCCACGAGGATATTTCCGTAAGGAAGGAAGCCGAATACAAACTTTTTAAAGCAACCCAGCGTGCCGAGCTGGCAAACCGTGCCAAGACCGAACTGTTGGCCAATATGAGCCACGAACTGCGCACCCCGCTTAATGCGATCATCGGCTTCTCGCAAGCCATTCTGGGGCAGCTCTTCGGTCCGCTGGAAAATGACAAGTACATGGAATATGCCGGTGATATTAATGAATCGGGCAATCATCTGCTTCATCTGATTAATGATATCCTCGACATGTCGGCCATCGAGGCCGGAAAAGTCCATCTTCAGGAACACGAGATTTCCTTTAATCGTTTGGCCAAGTCGACGGTGCGCCTGATGACACCAAGGGCAAACAGCGGCAAGGTATCGCTGATCATCGATATCGATTCAGATTTTCCAAATGTTATTGTTGACGAGCGTCGCCTGAAGCAAATCCTGCTGAACCTTTTGAGTAACGGCGTCAAATTTACCGAGCCCGGTGGGAGCGTTACCCTGAGCGCTCGTATCAACGACGATGGCAGTATGATGATATCGGTAACAGATACCGGGATTGGTATGGATGAAAATGATCTGCTGACGGCGATGAGTGAATTCGGTCAGGTTGATGGCGGCCTTAACCGTAAAGAAGAAGGGACTGGGCTTGGGTTACCGTTGACCAAGTCGCTGGTCGATTTGCACGGTGGATCATTTTCCATAACAAGCAAAAAGGAGGAGGGGACAACGGTCACCGTATTTTTTCCTGCTGAACGTGTTGTCATGGCAAGCTGAAAATACGGGTGCCCGGCGTTCTTTCTTAAATTTGATGCACATCATTTCCTTTTCGGGTCCGCTAAACTACGTTTAAGCCCTTATTCATTTTGACGGTTCGGAGCAGTTGTTATGGAAATGACGACAACGGATATTGTCATTGTCGGTGCGGGGGGCGCCGGGCTTCGGGCTGCCATTGCCATTGCCGAAAGCAATCCGGATCTTAAAATTGCATTATTGTCCAAGGTCTACCCCATGCGCAGCCATACGGTTGCCGCCGAAGGGGGTGCCGCCGGGGTCGCCAAGGATGAAGACAGCCTGGACAATCACTTCAACGATACCGTTTCGGGCGGCGACTGGCTCTGCGATCAGGACGCCGTCGACCTGTTTGTCGAACAAGCTCCGAAAGAACTGACCCAGATGGAACACTGGGGCTGTCCGTGGAGCCGTACGTCTGACGGCAAGGTGGCCGTGCGCCCGTTCGGCGGCATGAAGATCGAAAGAACCTGGTATGCCGCCGACAAGACAGGTTTTCACATGCTGCATACGTTGTTCCAGACCTCGATGCAGTACCCGTCCATCGAACGCTATGACGAATATTACACGACCGATTTGCTGATGGTTGACGGTGCCTGCCGGGGCGTTGCGGCTATTGAGATGCGCACCGGGCAAATGCGGTTGTTCCGCGCCAAGGCCGTGATTATCTGCACCGGCGGGGCCGGGCGGGTCTTCCCATTTACCACCAACGGTGCGATCAAGACTGGCGACGGCATGGCGATGGCCTACCGCGCCGGCGTGGCTTTGAAGGATATGGAATTCGTCCAGTATCACCCGACGGGTCTGCCCGGCACCGGTATCCTGATTACCGAGGGATCGCGCGGCGAGGGCGGTATCCTGGTCAACAACGACGGCTATCGTTACCTGCAAGATTACAACCTGGGCCCGCCCGACCCGTGGCCGCGCAAGAAGGCGATGGAGTTGGGCCCCCGCGACCGTCTTTCCCAGGCCTTCTGGCACGAACAGAAAAAAGGCCGGACGATCTCGACTCCGCATGGCGATGTGGTCCACTTGGACCTGCGACATCTTGGTGAGAAAAAGATCAACGAACGCCTGCCGATGGTTCGCGACCTGGCAATCAGTTATGTCGGCGTCGATCCCGTCAAGGAACCGATCCCGGTTCGCCCGGTGGTGCATTACACTATGGGCGGCATCGACACGGACATTGACGCCAAAACCGCCGTGCCGGGCCTGTTTGCCGCCGGTGAATGCGCCTGCGTTTCCATTAACGGAGCCAACCGTCTGGGCTCGAACTCCCTGACCGAGCTTCTCGTCTTCGGCTCGCGCGCAGGACGCGGTGCTGCGGAAGTCGCCATGGCCGAAAGCACGCATGTTGATGAAAGCGCCATCGAAAAGGCGGCCGAGGAAGCGCGCGCCAAGGTCACAGGCCTGTTCCAGAACGTCGGCGGCGGCGAGACCATTTCCGGCCTGCGCAAGGATATGAATTCGACCATGGAAGAGGGGGCGGGGATTTACCGTACCGAAGAGTCCCTGAAAGACACCTGCGTCACCATGAAGGAAATCCACGCCCGCTTCGCCAATATCGACCTTGAAGACAAGAGCAACGTTTACAACACGGATTTGCTGCAGGCGCTCGAACTGGGCGCGATGATCGATGTTGCCCGCGCCATGGCCGTCTCGGCCCTGAACCGTCAGGAATCTCGCGGCTCGCACCAACGCCTTGATTTTGTCGAGCGCGATGATGAGAAATTCCTCAGGCATTCCCTCGCCAGCTATGCCGGGGCGGATGATCCGGGCGTCGATTACCGCGATGTCGTCATCACCCGCTCGCAACCGGCCGAGCGCGTCTACGGAGGCGACCAGAAATGAGCCTCAGGACCTTCGAGCTTGAAATCATGCGCTACGACCCGGATAAGGATTCCGAGCCCCGGTTCGAAACATTTTCGGTTCCGTGCGAGGAAGACTGGGTCGTGCTCGACGCGGTCAATTACGTCAAGGATAACCTGGACCGAACCCTGAGTTACCGCTGGTCCTGTCACATGGCGGTCTGCGGCAGTTGCGGCATGATGATCAATGGTGAACCATCGCTCTCATGCAAGACGTTCATGCGGCATATGCCGGACAAAATTCGGATTGAGCCCTTGGCCAATTTCCCGATCGAACGCGACCTTGTTGTCGTCATGGACGATTTCATGGACAAGCTGGCTTCCGTCAAACCCTATCTGGTGGCGAAGGAAAAGAAAGCCGTCGAGGACGGTTCCTACCTGCAGTCACCGGCACAACTGAAGAAGTTCAAGCAATATACGCTCTGCATCAACTGCACGCTTTGTTACTCGGCTTGCCCCCAGTATGCCCTGGGTGAAGGTTTCGTCGGCCCGGCGGCGCTTGCGTTGGCGCATCGCTATAATCTGGATTCCCGCGACGTCGGACGTTCAGCCCGCGCTGATGTGGTCGCCAGCAATGAAGGCATTTGGGAATGCAGTTTCGTCGGGGCTTGCTCGGAAGTTTGCCCGGAACATGTTGATCCTGCCGGGGCCATCCAGCAGACAAAGATCGCCAGTACGCTCGACTATTTCAAAGACCTGATCACACCGGGGAGAGATAAATGAGCCGTAAACCGTATATCCGCACCCTTTCCTCCACCTCGTGGTGGCTCGCCCAACCGCGCTACATTCGCTACATGGCGCGGGAGGTTAGTTGCGTGCTGATCGGCGCTTATACCGGGGTCATCGTCGTTGGACTGCTGCGTCTGTCAGAAGGGGCAAACGCCTGGGCCGGTTTTGTTGCGGCCATGCAAACCCCCGCCAGTGTCGTCTTCCACCTGCTCGCCCTGGCTTTTGCGCTTTACCACACGACGACCTGGTTCAACGTTACGCCCAAGGCGATGCCGCTGCAGTTTGGCGATACCCAGGTTCCCGGCAGTATCATTATCGGTGCCCATTACGCCGGTTGGATCGTGATTTCGGCGGCGCTTCTTTTGCTGGCGGGAGTGTAGCCATGGCCCGTTCCAATAAACCCATTGTCTGGTCCCTGTTCGCCGCTGGCGGCACTTTTGCCGCCTTCGTCACACCGGCGATGATTGTCGTCACCGGGTTGGCGTTGTCCTTCGGCCTGCTGCCGCCAGAGGCCCTGTCTTACGAGCGCCTGTCGGGCCTGATCGAAAACCCCATCGCAAAAGGGATCGTCTTCCTGACCGTCTTCCTGCCAGCCTGGCACGCCGCCCACAGGTTGCGCATCACCGCCCATGATTTTGGCATTCGTGAAGATGGTCTGGTGATGATGGTTTGTTATGGTCTGGCGAGTGTTGCGACAGTGATGGCTGTCTATGCCTTACTCAGTCTTTGAGGCAAGCGCCGTTCTCCGCTAGTATTTCCTGCAGTCGTATCAGTCGCGGGAACAAGACTCCATGCAGCCTTTGAAAGAATGTGCGCCGGAAATCCTTAAACGGATCAAGGTCGTGTTGTGCGATATTGACGATACCCTGACCTGGCAGGGGCGTCTGGGGGCCGATGCTTACGGGGCTATGGAGGCCCTTCGCAAGCAGGGATTTATTGTCATGCCGATTACCGGACGGCCTGCCGGCTGGTGTGATCACATCGCCCGCATGTGGCCGGTTGACGGGATCGTCGGGGAAAACGGCGCTTTTTATTTTCATTATGACGAGGCCGCCCGCAAGATGGTTCGCCGCTACTGGCGCAGTGACGCGGAGCGCAAGCAAGACCAGATCACATTGCAACAAATTGGCGGACGCATCCTGCAGGAGGTGCCGGGAGCTGCAATTTCCGCCGATCAGGCCTATCGCGAGGCCGATCTGGCGATCGATTTTTGTGAGGATGTGGAGGCTCTTGGGCCTGAAGATATTGCCCGCATCGTCGAAATTTTTGAACAGGAAGGCGCGGTTGCCAAGGTAAGCTCGATCCACGTCAACGGCTGGTTTGGAAACTATGACAAACTGGCGATGACCAGAAAGGCGCTGGCTGAAATTTTCAAAATTGATATAGACGCTGACGCCGGGAGCATCGCCTTTGTTGGCGATTCCCCCAACGATCAGCCAATGTTTGCCTTCTTTGGGCTGTCGGTGGGTGTCGCCAACGTCATGGAGTTTGAGGGGCAAATAAGCAGCGAACCGGCATGGGTAACAGATGGATCAGGCGGGGCCGGGTTCGCCGAATTTGCCGAATTGCTGATAGCCACTGAGACGTGACGTTCAACTTATTTCCTGTCATGTTCGGGTTCGTTTGCGGTGCTTCGCCCTGATCGGGAAAAATGACTATAGTGTTTTGATCAGATGGTCAGTTTTTTTTCGTGCAGGAGGACACGTCAATGCCAGACAATAAAAACTTACGTATTGACGGGCAACGTCTATGGAACAGCCTGATGGAAATGGCCAAGATCGGGGCGACGGACAAGGGCGGCTGTTGCAGGCTTGCCCTGACCGATCTGGATCGCCAAAGCCGCGATCTTTTTGTTAAGTGGTGCACGCAAGCCGGTTGCACCATTCGGATTGACAAGATGGGTAATATTTTTGCCCGCCGTCCCGGTCGCAATAATGATCTGCCCCCGGTTATGACCGGCTCTCATCTGGACACCCAGCCTACAGGCGGGCGCTTTGATGGCGTTTATGGTGTGTTGTCCGGGCTGGAAGTCATTCGCAGCCTCAACGATCTGGGCTATGAAACCGAATATCCCATTGAAGCCGTTGTGTGGACCAACGAGGAAGGTTCGCGCTTCGCCCCGGCGATGGTCGCTTCAGGCGTTTTTGCCGGTGTCTATGATCTGGAGTACGGGCTGACCCGCGCCGATGAAGACGGCAAGACCATGGGCGAGGAGCTTGAGCGTATTGGTTATGCTGGCGAGGATGAAGTCGGTGGCCGCGATGTGCATGCCTTTTTCGAGGTTCATATCGAACAGGGTCCGATTCTTGAAGACGAAGACATAACAATTGGCGTTGTTACCGACGCCCAGGGCCAGCGCTGGTATGAACTGACCTTGACCGGTGTTGAATCCCACGCCGGGCCGACTCCCATGCCAAGCCGAAAGGACGCCTTGTTGGGGGCAGCCCGGGTTGTCGAACTGGTCAATAAAGTGGGTCTGGACAATGCCCCAGTTGCCTGCGCCACCGTCGGCATGCTCAATGTTTTTCCAAGTTCGCGAAATGTTATTCCAGGGCGCACGTTTGTGACTATTGATATCCGTCACCCTGATGATGATGTGCTCACCGTTATGGATAAGGCGATTCGTGAAGGCATTGCCAAAATTGCCGAAGGCATTGGCCTTGAATATGAACTGCAGCAGATTTTCTATTTTGCGCCGGTGGCTTTTGACAGAACCTGCGTCGATTCGGTGCGGCGCGGGGCCATGGATTGCAGTTATTCCATGCGCGAGATTGTTTCCGGGGCCGGACATGATGCCTGTTTTATTTCTCAAATCACCCCGACATCGATGATTTTTGTGCCTTGTATTGACGGTATCAGCCATAACGAGGTTGAAGATGCCAGGCCGGAATGGATAACGGCGGGTTGTGATGTTTTGCTGCGTGCTGTTTTGGATAAAGCCGGGTCTGTAAATCCCTGAGCAAGCCATATTCAGCGAGGCCATTCAGACGGTCGGTTTTGAGCTCAAGATTTATTGCCAAATAGCGTTGACATCCGGGGTTTTACGGGTATATTGCCGCCTCCATTTCAGGGGCCCCGCAAAAGATGCGAAGGGCCCTTAAAACTTGTTGATAAAATGGGCACTTGCTGTCCCACTATTGGAATTGTCATGTACGCAGTTATTAAAACCGGCGGAAAACAGTACAAAGTTGCTGAAAACGACGTCATCGTTGTCGAAAAACTCATTGCCGAAGCAGGTGCCACCGTCGCCCTTGACGATGTGCTGCTGATTGGTGATCAGGGCAAGGCAGGCACCAGCGGCGCTGGCGATCTGAGCAAGGCCGCCGTCTTCGCTGAAGTGATTGAGCAGGGCCGCGCCGACAAGATTGTCATTTTCAAGAAGAAGCGCCGTCAGAACTATCGCCGCAAGGCCGGTCATCGTCAGCATCAGACGGTGCTGCGTATTACCGGCATCAGCGCCACTGGCACCAAGCCGAAGGCAGCAGCAAAGAAAGCGGCACCAAAGAAAGAAGCAGCCAAGGCCGATGATGCCAAGGAAGCGCCAAAGAAGGCAGCAGCAAAGAAGGAAACGCCTAAAAAGGCAGCGCCAAAGAAGGCTGCCGCCAAGACCGAAGCCAAGCCCAAGGCAAAAGCAAAGCCCAAGGCCGCAGCAAAAGCGAAATCCAAGGAGTAAAGTCAGATGGCACATAAAAAAGCAGGCGGTAGTTCCCGCAATGGCCGCGATACTGCTGGCCGTCGCCTCGGCGTTAAAAAATTCGGTGGTGAAGCCGTTGTTCCCGGCAACATCATTCTCCGCCAGCGCGGTACCAAGTGGCACCCCGGTGCCAACGTCGGCATCGGCAAGGATCACACTATTTTCGCATTGGTCGAAGGCAAGGTGAAATTCCAGCACAAGGCCCAGGGCAAGGTTTTTGTTGGAGTGGAGCCAGCCGCAGGTTAACGGCAATCGGCCATTCGCTCGTATCAATTTAAGGGGAATGGTCAGCCATTCCCCTTTTTGATTCTGGACAGGTCCATCCGCGAAGCAAAAGATGGCCCGACAACAAAAAGGTCCATCCGCGAAGCGAAAGATGTCCCGAAAAAAGACAGACACCAATGAAGTTCCTCGACGAAGCGAAAATTTTTATCAAAAGTGGCGACGGCGGTGACGGCTGCGTCAGTTTTCGGCGTGAGAAAAACATTCCCTTTGGCGGCCCCAATGGTGGTCACGGCGGGCGCGGCGGTGATGTTATTGTCGAATGCGTCGATGGCCTCAACACCCTGATTGATTTTCGCTACCAGCAGCACTTCAAGGCCAAACGCGGCATCCACGGCATGGGCAGCAACCGGGACGGGCCGAAGGGTGAAACCATGGTCATCAAGGTTCCCGTCGGCACCCAGATTCTGGATGAGGACAATGAGGGCATCCTGGCGGACTTTACCGAGGTCGGCCAAAGCCAGGTGCTTGCCCGCGGTGGCGACGGGGGGTTTGGCAATGCCCATTTCAAAACCTCAACCAATCAGGCCCCCAGACGCTTTGATCCGGGTTGGCCGGGTCAGGAGATGTGGGTCTGGCTGCGCCTGAAACTGATCGCCGATGCAGGCCTTGTCGGCTTGCCCAACGCCGGAAAATCAACCTTTCTGGCCGCTGTTTCGCGGGCCCGCCCGAAAATCGCCGATTATCCTTTCACCACCCTGCATCCAAATCTGGGCGTTGTTGGCGTCGATGAGGAAGAATTCGTAATCGCCGATATCCCCGGCCTGATCGAAGGCGCCCATGAAGGGGCCGGGCTTGGCACCCGCTTTCTGGGACACGTTGAACGTTGTCGGGTGCTCTTGCATTTGGTTGACGGCACGGCGGATGATGTGGCCAAGTCCTATAAGATCATTCGTGGCGAGCTTGAGGCTTACGGAGGCATTCTTAAGGACAAGGTCGAAATTGTCGCCCTTAATAAATGTGATGCCCTGACCCCTGATGACATCACCGAAAAATATGCGGCCCTGCAAAAGGCATCGGGGGGGGAGGTCATGAAATTGTCCGGTATTGCCGGGCTCGGCGTTGAAGAGATGCTGCGTGCCCTCAACGCCGTTATCCATGAGGAACGCGGTGATAACGTCATCGAAGAACGCACGGTTTATGAACCATGAGCCCGCATCGCCAGACAACCGACCTGAGCACGGCCAGACGAATCGTTATCAAGATCGGTTCTGCCCTGCTGGTAGACGAGGAACACGGCACCATCCACCGCAAATGGCTGGCCGCCCTTGCCGATGATGTGGCGCGCTTGCAGACCCGTGGTCAGCAAGTGGTTCTTGTTTCGTCGGGGGCTATCGCCGTCGGTCGCCGACACCTGAAGTTCACCGAAGGCACTTTGCGTCTTGAGGAGAAACAGGCCGCCGCAGCGACCGGTATGGTCCGCCTTGCCCATGCCTATCAGGAAGAACTGGCCCGCCATGACCTGACGGTGGCCCAGGTGTTGATGACACTGGATGATAGCGAGAACAGGCGGCGCTACCTCAATGCCCGCAATACCCTGGAAACACTTTTAAGACTTGGCGCGGTGCCGCTGATCAACGAAAACGACACCGTCGCCACCGATGAAATCCGGCTTGGCGACAATGACCGTTTGGGGGCGCGGGTTGCCGCCATGGTCAGTGCCGATACGCTTATTCTGCTTTCCGATGTCGATGGCCTGTACACCGCCGATCCGCGCAGCGACGAAAACGCAACGATCATTCCCGAAGTCCATGAGATCACCCCGGAAATCGAGGCCATGGCCGGTCAGTCTCAAAGCAACGTCGGCACCGGCGGCATGGTGACAAAACTGGCCGCCGCAAAAGTCGCCATGGGGGCCGGTTGTCGCATGGTGATCGCCAACGGGCACGCGCTTAATTCGGTTACCCGGATCGATGAAGGTGCGCCCTGTACCTGGTTTATTCCCAAGGCCAATCCGCGCACGGCGCGCAAACACTGGATTGCCGGAACCTTGAGTCCGTCGGGAAAATTGATTGTCGATGCCGGGGCGATGGGTGCCCTGCAAAGCGGAAAAAGCCTGCTGCCCGCCGGTGTCACTGGTGCCGAAGGTGATTTTCATAAAGGTGACGCCGTTGTTGTGGTTGACGGCGCGGGCCGGGAAGTGGCGCGCGGCCTTGTCGCCTATTCGGCAGATGAAGCACGCTTGCTGATCGGCCATAAAAGCAGTGAAATCGAAGACCTGCTGGGCTACCGTGGGGCAGATGAACTGATCCACAGAGACGATCTGGTGTTGTCATGAGCGCACGTGAAAAAAACGATATTCCGGCCCTGATGCTGGAGTTGGGGAAAGCCGCCAAGGCCGCCGCCGCTGAACTGGCGGTTGCCTCCACCGATGCCAAGAATACGGCGTTGCGTCAGGCGGCACAGTCATTGCGCGATCAAAGGGCCAATATTCTTGAAGCCAATGCCCTCGATATGGCGGCTGCCCAGGAGAAAGGCCTGAAGGGTTCTTTCCTTGATCGTCTGCTTCTCAATGATGAGCGCATCGAAGCGATGGCCGTGGGGCTTGAATCCATCGCCGATTTGCCTGACCCCGTAGGCGTCACGTTAAGTGAATGGGATCGCCCCAACGGGCTGCAGATCGAGCGCGTCAGCACGCCGCTTGGTGTCATTGGTGTCATTTACGAATCACGGCCAAACGTCACCGCAGACGCCGGTTCCCTGTGCCTGAAGGCGGGCAACGCGGTGATCCTGCGCGGCGGTTCGGAAAGTTTTCATTCCGCGAGGGCAATCATGGCCTCGCTGGCGCAAGGCCTGAAGAAGGCAGGATTGCCTGAAGCCTCCATCCAGTTGGTGCCGACCCGCGAGCGCGCCGCGGTTGGCGAAATGCTGCGGCTGTCAGACTATATCGATGTCATTGTGCCGCGCGGTGGCAAGTCGCTGATTGAACGGATTACCGAAGAAAGCCGGATCCCCATGTTCAAGCATCTGGAAGGCATCTGTCATATATATGTAGACGCCGGGGCTAATCAGCAGATGGCCCGCGATATCATCGTCAATGCCAAAATGCGCCGCACCGGTATTTGTGGTTCTGCTGAAACCGTGCTGATTGAGCGCTCCGTCGCGGCCACCATGCTGGTCGGCATCGTCGATGACTTGCGCCAGGCCGGGTGTGAGATTCGCGGCGATCAGGCGGCACAGAGTCTTGATCAACGAATCGTCCCTGCCACGGACGAAGATTGGGATACGGAATATCTGGATTCGATTATCTCGGTGGCGGTTGTTGATGATGTCGACGCCGCCATCCGCCACATTGCCGCCCACGGCTCCCAACATACGGATTGCATCATTACCGAAGACGCGAGCAGGGCCGCAATTTTCCTGAACACTGTCGATAGCGCCATCGTCATGGTCAACGCCTCGACCCAATTCGCCGATGGTGGTGAATTCGGCATGGGAGCCGAAATCGGTATCTCGACGGGTAAACTGCACGCCCGTGGCCCGGTCGGTGTTGAACAACTGACCAGTTTTAAATACATCGTGCGCGGAACGGGGCAATGCCGCCCGTGACCACTCCTCAACGCATCGGCTTGCTGGGCGGCTCGTTCAATCCGGCCCACGAAGGACATCTGCATATTTCCACCCTTGCCCTGGAACGCCTCAAACTCGATCAGGTGTGGTGGCTGGTCAGTCCACAGAATCCCTTGAAACCCGTCGCCGGGATGGCGTCATTTGCGGATCGGTTCAAGCGGGCCAGGAAAATTGCCGCCGTCGATCAGCGCATTGTTGTCAGTGATTTTGAAGAAAAGGCCTCAAGCCGCTACACGGTCGATACCATTGCCGCTCTTAAAGCGCAGTTCCCAGGGGTTTCCTTTGTTTGGGTGATGGGCGCGGACCTGTTGGTTCAGATGCCCCACTGGAAGCGTTGGCGGCAGCTTTTTCGCACGCTTCCCATTGCGATTTTTGCCCGTCCCGCTTATTCTTCACGGGCGCTTACTGGAAGGGCGGCGCGGCGCTTCAAGGGCTCAAGGATCGCCCGGTTTCGCGCCCGCTCATTGGTGGATATGAAAGCGCCGGCGTGGGCTTTTTTACGGACCCGGCTAAACGCACAATCCGCCACCCGCATTCGTGCCAAAGCCGGGCGCGGAGGCAAAGACTAACGGTTTCGGGATGGTCCCGAAATCGAACAATATGTTAGGAGCCGACCATACCTCGCATGAAAAAATCACCACCGGCACCGGCAGAATTGCTGGACCTGGTGGAAACGTCGTTGGATGACGACAAAGCCGAAGGAATTGTTGTCATCGATCTCGCAGGCAAGACTTCATTGACCGATTACATGGTCATTGCCAGCGGCACCTCTCAGCGCCATGTTGGCGCGATGGCTGAGAATCTCCGGAAAAAAATCAAACAAGGTGGTATCAAAACCGTGTCTGTCGAAGGG
This sequence comes from Rhodospirillaceae bacterium, assembly GCA_014382375.1. Taxonomy (GTDB): domain Bacteria; phylum Pseudomonadota; class Alphaproteobacteria; order Rhodospirillales; family JABHCV01; genus JACNJU01. Next base: position 1,324 of record JACNJU010000129.1, on the reverse strand, counting down.
CAGACGCAGTGCGACTGGGTATTGATTGACGCTGGCGATGTGATCATTCATCTGTTCCGACCGGAAGTCAGGGAATTCTACAACATCGAAAAGATGTGGGGTATTCCCTTGCCCGCAGGTGCAGAGAGCCAGAGCGTTGCGACAGGCTTGATTTAAAAACCTTTTTCCGGGCAACCGGAAGAAGGCATGGAACGAATTATGCGAATTTTGATCGCTGCGGTTGGCCGCGCCAAGGCAGGCCCTGAAAGGGCTTTGTTCGAGCACTACCAGGGCCGCATCCAACAACCTTTCTCATTACAATTGAAAGAGGTCGAGGAAAAACGCCCCCTGCAAGGTGCTGAATTAAAAGCCAGCGAGGCCGCTTTGTTACTGGCCAGCGCGCCGAAAGGAGCATTGCTTGTGGCTATGGATGAGCGCGGAAAATCCCTTGGCAGCCCGGAATTTGCAGACCAGATTGGCTGCTGGCGCGACGAGGGGCAGCGTGATCTGGTTTTTTTGATTGGCGGGGCTGATGGCCTTGACGGTAGCGTTCGCAAACAGGCGCGCTTGACGCTATCATTTGGCAAACAGACCTGGCCGCACATGTTGGTCAGGGGGCTGCTCGCCGAACAGGTCTACCGGGCCCAGTGTATTTTGGGGGGTCACCCCTATCATCGACAATAAGACTTGAAACAGGAATACGTTAGAAGATGCGAAAATATCTGAATATCCAACTGGCTGATCGATCCCACCAAACAACCGAGCTTAACGGTGAAGATATCGCGCGCGCCGGTCGCTACCTGATCGCCAAAACCCTGCTGGCAGAGGGCATCGCCACAGTTGATCCGTTATCGGCGGACAATCCGCTGATGTTCTCGGCCGGGCCTTTTGCCGGAACCAACATGTCTAACGGCAATCGTCTTAGTGTCGGCTGCAAAAGCCCGCTGACCGGCGGCATCAAGGAATCAAATGTTGGCGGGACGTTCGCCGTGGCGTTGGGACACATGGAACTGGCCGGGTTCACCCTGCACGGGGTATCAGACGATTGGCTGGTTATTCACTTCGCCAGGGACGGAAGCATCAACTTTGATGACGCGAGCCCCTACATGGGAAAAGGCAATTTCGAGGCGGCCGCCCTGCTCCATGAAAAATACGGCAAGAAAGTCAGTTTAGGCGTTTGTGGGCCGGTCGGTGAATATCAGGGACTTATTGCCGGTATCAGTTTCAGTGACCGGGAAAACCGGCCGGTGCGACTGGCAGGGCGCGGTGGTGTTGGCGCCGTTATGGGCTCTAAAAAGGTCAAGGCCCTCGTTGTTGATATGGGCCGGAGGCCCCCGCCTCATGA
>JACNJU010000097.1 GCA_014382375.1 Rhodospirillaceae bacterium | reverse complement strand
CAAGTAACATAATGCTTTCCGAACTTTTTCTTTTTTGTGTTTCCGAGGGAGGGTTACAGGTATCCCAACTCCTTGGTCATAAAAAATAATCATTATTCGATTTGTTTTTGAGTTGAAAGATCCAGCCATCCACCATTTTTTCATTAAAGGTTGAGTTTTGTAATCAACATCTTTTGGATACGCATGGTTGGACACATTAGTCATCGCTTCTGTCAGGCCCGCAAAAAGCTTGTTCCACCTGGGAATTGCACCCGCCATCGCCTCTATCTCTGCTGCCATATCAGACGCAGATTCTCCGATAGTCTCGGCATGGCTCCTAAACCGAATGAACCGCATATCACCCGTTTCTGGTGGTTTAATTAAAGGTGGGTTAGCTACATTTAGAATTTCAAAAAGTCCCATCTCGTCCATGAGACGAAGAACCTCTGGATCCCATTTTTTTGGAAAAACTTCATGACGAAACCCCCTAACAGTTCGCCATCTATCCAATTCAGCAGCCAAAAGCAAAGCACCGCATGGCCCAACATTCCGCAATTTTTCAAAGTTAATGAAAGGCTTATTTTCTTTACGAACGCCATGTTCGCGAATCCCTTCAACTAAAGCTATGACCTCGTCGTAATGGGTCTCTAGACTCAAGCTCTCAGGGACCTGAAGTTTCACTCGCCTTCCCTCTCCAATAGAAGGACGCTTTGATAGGCGGTCTCCATAGATTCTATAATGTTTTAATTTTATGCTATGTTTAATGCGCCGAGCATTAAGCTTCATTCGCCTTCTAAGGGCATATACTTTTTGTTTTCTTGTTTGCTTCTTCATAAACTATCGGTACGCGTCCGAACTAATCATGTCAATATTTGAAAAGAAGCTGGATTACCGCCTGCGAGGGAATGACGATGGAGGGGTGTGTGGGAATGACGTGGTTGGGACATCGGAACAGCAAAACCCTTTTCCCTCCCTCTCCCGCCCCAATACCGTTATCATTGGCAAATGATCAACCGTCGCACCCTGCTCCGTTTCGCCCTGCACGTAAGCGCCTTCGGCCTGGCTGGGTTTTTGCCACGCTCGCTTGCCGCCATGGTCAAGCCGGGGATGCATACGGTTAGCGGTGATGTTCGGGTGAACGGGGCCCCGGTTGTGCCGGGTTCTATCGTCAAACCCGGTGACAGGGTGACCACCGGTGCCGGTGGGCAGGCGGTGCTGGTTATTGATTTCAATGCCTATCTTGTCCGCGACGACAGCGAGATCATTTTTCCCGATGACGAAGGCGGGCTCGAGAAAGTGCTGCGGGTGGTTTCGGGGCGCATCATGTCGGTGTTCGGGCCGGGGCCTATGCGCATCGACATGCCGCTTGCGACCATCGGCATTCGCGGTACCGGCATTTATGTGGAGGCCTACCCTGATCGCAATTACGTGTGCCTGTGTTACGGCAAGGCGATTCTGAAATCAAAACTGGAACCGCGGGTCCGCGAAGCCCTGAACACCACCCACCACGAAGGGCCGCGCACCTTTCACGCCGACCCGAAAGCGCTGGGCGCAAAATTCATCGAGAAGGCCAAAATGGTCAATCACAAGGATACCGAACTGATCATGCTGGAAGCCCTGGTCGGGCGCATTCCGAAGTTCGGCCCCAAGCCGATCAAAATGCCCGATGACGGTTACAGCAAAAGTTAACATCCCACCCCGAAAAAACGGGTGGCGAAGACTTTTTTCATACCAGAAATGAAATTTTAGGATTGGATTTTTTGCCGGGAATGTCAAAATACGGCTTCAAAACGATGACGATAAATTTTACCCGAGAAGCGAAAACAAACAATGGCTGATCCACAAAATAACAATGATTTTTTCTTAGGCATCATGGTGATGAGAAGCGGCAAGTGGTCGCCGCACAGCAAATTTGACGGTGGCGCGTTTGGCAGCGCCCTGAGCAGCGCCGAAGACCTGGACAAGCAAGCCGATGTTGAAGCCGTCAAGGTCGTCCGCATTGCCAAAAGCGGATCAGGCGAGCAAAAGGAAATGTGGGTCAGCCCCAGCCTTCAGGCCCGCCAAAAGGCACAGGAAGCGGCAAAGCTGCGGGCCGGGGTTCAGGCAACCAAGGAAACACTGAGCGCCGAACGCAAGGCGGCGGCCCGCAAATAATCGGAGATCCGCTATCTTTACTGGCCGGAATTTTCCTTGCGCCACTGGGCAGGCGGAATGAAGGTGCCACGCCAGATACCTTCAGCGCGGGCGCGGGCGAACTTTTCGGCCCGTTCGTAAACCGCCACTTCATCCATGAGCGGAAACGCCCAACCGGCCGCCACCATCTGCTCGTTGATATCAAACGGCCCGGCGAAACAGATCGCTGCGATGGTACCGTCCGCATCCGTGGTCTGCGGCTGGCACTTGACATTCACGTTCTTGGTTAACGTGTCGAGCATCTGGCGGGCAAGGTCGCCGCACTGTTGCAGCTTGCCTTTATTGGTGGTGCAGGTCTGGGCCAGTTCCGGCGCGTCGATGCCGTACAGACGGACTTCCGCCCCGTCGACTGTCAGACTATCACCATCGATGGCGTGGCCCTTGCCGGTGATGTCTTCGGCCAAGGCCGGGCCTGCCAGAAGCACAAGCGTCAAGGCGAGGGACAGGGCGCGGGCCATCAGCTTGCGGCCCGAAACAGGTCGACGCCGTCCGGCCCCGTTTCCTTGACCATGCGGCCCTGCCCGATCAGGTAATGCAGGTGGGCCAGGCTCTCACCGATGGCGAAAAACAACTGATGGGAATCAAGCTCGCGCCTGAACAGGTGTTTTAGAACCTGGGTTGCGTTCAGCGGCTCGGCGCAGGCACGGACCACATCGTCCAGACGCTCGTCATGGTGATGGGCCAACTGGTCAAGGCGCTCGTGCAGGCCATGAAACGGCCAGTTGTGACTGGGCAGGACAAGGGTTTCAGGGTCAAGGCCGCGAAACTTGTCCAGACTCGCCAGAAACAGGTCAAGCGGGTTCTTTTCGGGAAACTGCGGCCAGACACTGACGTTGGGAGTGATCTTGGGCAGGATCTGATCGCCGGAAATCAGAATATGATCCTCACCACGATAAAGGCAGGCGTGCTCGGGCGAATGCCCGGTGCCGACGATAACACGCCAATCCTTGCCGTCGATTTCGATAATCTCACCATCTTCGATTTTATGGAATCGTTCAGGAACCGGCGAGATGCGTTTCGGGTACGGGTTCTGACGCTTGTCGACTTCGGCCATCAGGTCGGCACCAAAACCGGCGGCGTGATAGAAGTCGCGGGCCCGGGCGACGTGTTCGGTACCACCGTCAACATACAAATTGCTGGCGGTCGCCCATTCGGCCCCGGTCGTCCACATGTCGACGTTGAACTTTTCGGTCAGCCAGCCGGCAAGCCCCATGTGATCGGGATGAAAATGGGTGACGATGACGCGCTTGACCGGGCGGGAACTCAGCGGCCCCGCAAACAAGGCGTCCCAGGCGGCGCGGACTTCCTCACGGTTGATGCCGGTATCGACAAGAGTACAGCCGTCGCCGTCTTCCAGCACCCACAGGTTAATGTGGTCAAGCTGGAAAGGCAGCGGCATCCGAAGCCAGTGAACGCCGGGGGCGACTTGCTTGAGGGCTGCGGTTTCAATAATGTCGCCAGCGACATTGAGCAGGGGATCGTGCACGCGGAAAATTCCTAGTTGGCGGGGATTTGTTTGAGCGAGACCAGGAATTTCGCCTGTGAACCGGCGTGGATCAAAGCCAGGGCGCAACCCAGGTCCCGGTCTTCTTTCTCGCCGACGGGGATGCAGTTTTCGGCCGGTAGTTTGGGATGGGGATGGGCTTCTTCATTGCCGACGGCGGCAAGGGCACCCGGTAAATCAGCCTCACGGCGACGCACTGCCTTGGCAGCCTCCGCGTCGGCGGCCTCACCCTCGTCCATGGGTTCGGCCTTGGCTACCGGCTGCTCCTTTGGTGCAGGCACGGGCATCGGAATAATTTCGATATCCGGAGTCACACCACGGGCCTGGATGGCGTGCCCGGTAGGTGAATAATAGAGCTGGGTAGTCAGGCGCAGAGCGCCTTCCTGGGGTAGTGGAGTGATGGTCTGAACCGAGCCCTTGCCGAAAGACTGCTGGCCCATGATCACCGCACGACCGTGATCCTGAAGCGCCGCAGCGACAATTTCAGAGGCCGAAGCAGAGCCCCGATTGATCAGCACGACAATCGGCAGGCCGTCAGCCAGATCGCCACGTTCGGCCTCGAACACCCGCTCGCTTCCAGTCCTGCGACCGCGCACCGATACAATGGTGCCGCGCTCAAGAAAGGCATCGGACAAAGTCAGCGACTGATGCAAAAGACCACCTGGATTGTTCCTTAAATCAAGAACCACACCGGCCAGATCTGAACCCAGCTCGCCATTGATTTCTTCCATCGCCGCATCGATTCCCGGGGCCACTTTTTCAGAGAAACTAACAACCCGGATATAACCAATATCGCCTTCCAGACGCCAGCGCACCGAACGCACGTTGATAATGGCGCGGCGGATTTCCACATCGAAGGGTGTAAGCTTAGCGCGGTTGACAGTCAGGCGGATGATCGACCCTGGCTTGCCGCGCATCAAACGGACGGCCTGCATCAGCGACTTGCCCTTGATTGCCTCGCCATCAAGGTGGGAAATCAGGTCACCCGACATCAGGCCTGCACGTGAGGCCGGGGTATCTTCAATAGGCGAGACCACCTTGACGAAATCGCCGTCCATGGTGACTTCAATACCCAGGCCGCCAAATTCACCGCGGTTGGAAACCTTCATTTCCTTCAGTTCATCGGGGTTCAGATAGCTGGAATGAGGATCAAGGGAAGTCATCATCTTGTCCAGCGCCGCCTCAATCAGCACGGCGGACTCGACCTTGCCCGGCACGGGCTTGGGCTCGCTTTCCTCGATTCCCTGGATGGCGGTATCGACAAGTACGGATTCAGGCACATCGCGGACATAATCGTAGCGGACCCGCATGAAAGCATCGCGGAAATGATCAAGACCGTTGGTACGGACGTCGCCATCCCCGCCAGCATCGGAAAGGACGTATTTGTTATAGACAGCTTCAAAGCGATCCAGTTGGCTGCGGGTATCGGTGGTCTCACCAGCATTATCAGCGAAGCCGATTTTATCGGAAACGACACTGCAACTGCTAAGCGAAGGTGCCAGGGAGGCACCTACGGCGAGCCCGATGACCAGAACCAATAGCCGGACTGGGCGATTTAACTTATTCATAAAACGTCAAAAACCTTCAAAATCATCAGCCGTCGGCGGTAATTTTCTTAACCAACTCTTCAAGAACCCTATCGGCTTCTTCATTGTCAACCTGACAGGTTCCGGCATTATCATGCCCGCCGCCACCGTATGTCAGCATCAATTCACCAATATTGGTATTCGATGTCCGGTTAACAATCGATTTACCGACTGCATAAACCGTATTCAGGCGATTAAGGCCCCAGATGGCGTGGATGGAAATATTGGTGTCAGGAAACAGCGCATACAGGATGAAACGGTTCGTCGCATAGATGGTCTCTTCGTAACGAAGATCAAGGGTCGCGAGATTGCCCTGCACTTTGGTGCAGCGCCTGATTTGCTCCTTGGCAGGCTCCAGATGTTCCATGTACATGTCAACACGCTCTTTGACATCGGGAAGGTTGAGAATTTCCTCAACCGTATGGCCCCGGCAATAATCAATCAGTTGCATCATCAACTGGTAATTGGAAACGCTGAAATCACGGTAGCGGCCAAGCCCGGTACGGGCATCCATAATGTAGTTGAGCAGCACCCATCCAGTAGGTTCGAGAATTTCATCGATACTGAACTGGGCCGAGTCACTTTTGTCAACTGCGTCCATCATTTCGTCAGATATACCAGGCAGCTTTTCTTTACCGTAGTAATTGTAGACAACCCGGGCCGCCGACGGGGCGTCCGCATCAATGATGCAATTATCAGCAGACCCATCTAAACGAACGGTTTCACTGGAATGATGGTCGAAGGCCAAGTGGACACCCTTGACATATGGCAGGTTGGTGGTGATGTCATTTTCCGAAACCAAAATCGTGCCATCCTGCATATCCTTAGGATGGACGAACTTGATTTCATCAATCATGTCCATTTCCTTGAACAGGACGGCACAGACCAGGCCGTCAAAATCACTTCGCGTTACAAGCCTGAATTTGCCTTCGCTCATGAACATCCCCTCTATATTCAGCTAATGATTCCTGCACAGTATGCCTTATCCATGCACCAGAAACCATGATTTCGGTTCATATATGTACACATTATGGTGTATCGCTGAACTGTCAACAATATCAATTCGCTGAGATGGATTTTTCATTTTCAGGTGACTAATGATGAGAAATTAATAGCCATAGTAAAATTGTGTACATAGTTATTGTATTTTTGACTATGGTCATGTGTGGGTGGGCGCAGATCCTATATTAAAGAATTCAATATGTTGTCTGGTTTCCGATAAACAGACGGAATAAATCGAAACTTTTTTTTACAGGGGCTCTAATTTCCATGTTCTCATTTCTTGAAAATGCCAAAATTGGCGTACGCATCGCCTTGGCGCTGGTTTTACCGATCGTTGGTATGTTGATCTTTTCTGGTATGTCCATTCTCGACAAACGTGGTGTTGTTTCGGAAATGGACAGCCTTCAGGAACTGGCGGAACTTGCCCCTTCAATCAGCGCCCTTGTCCACGAGTTGCAAAAGGAACGTGGGACATCGGCGGTCTTTATCGGCTCTAAGGGAACCAAGTTCGTCAAGGAACTGCCTGAGCAGTGGACCATGACCTCACAGATGCACGCCGACCTGACCAAGGCCCTGGATTCCTTCAATGCAAAATCATTCGGCAGCAACCTGGTTAACAAGGTCACCGCTGCGACCGAAGCCCTTGATGGTTTGGCGGATACCCGCAAAGGAGTGGAAGCACGCTCTATTACGGTTCCCAAGATGGCCTCTTATTACACGCCAACAATCGCCAAACTTTTAAAAATCGTTGAGGAAATGGCTGTTCTGAGCACCAATGCGCAAGTAACGAAGTCAATTACCGCCTACACCTCGTTCCTGCAGGGCAAGGAACGTGCCGGTATCGAGCGCGCCATGGGTGGTGCCGGTTTCGGAGCTGGTAAATTTGCACCCGGCATCTACCGTAATTTTCTGCAATTGATCGCCATGCAAAACACTTTCCTGAGCACCTTTGACATCTACGCAACCCAGGAAGAACGCGATTTCCTGAAAAGCACCGTCACCGGTGAAGATGTGGACTCGGTCGACCGCATGCGCAAGATTGCCATCGAAAGCCCGATTACCAATTCCGTCGAAGGTGTGACGGGTCCTAAATGGTTCGGCACCATCACCAAAAAGATCGACCTGCTGAAAGTCGTCGAAGATAAAGTGGCGGGTGATCTTGTTGATTTAACCCGTGATATCCGTTCCAGCGCCAATACGACGTTTATGATCCTGCTGGTCTTCACTCTGACATTGCTGGCGATCACTGCTGTTCTGGTCACCGTTATTGTGCGCGGCATTACCCAACCCATCGCCAGTATGACCCTCGATATGTCGGCCCTGGCAGGCGGCGATAAATCCATTGAAATCGAAGGTGCCCACCGCGGCGATGAAATTGGCGACATGGCCCAGGCCGTTGAAGTTTTCAAAGAAAACATGATCAAGGCCGACCAACTGGCCGCCGAACAAGCCAGCGAGAACGAAGCCAAGGAAAAACGCCGTATAGCCATGGAAGAGCTGGCAGCCTCTTTTGAAACCAACGTTAGTTCGGTTTTGGGCGAGGTTGGAGAGGCCTCTAACACCATGAAAATGACGGCCGAAGGGATGTCGGCAACGGCTGAAGAAACCTCCCGCCAGTCAACGGCGGTGGCCGCGGCAGCCGAAGAAGCCTCGACCAATGTTCAAACCGTGGCCTCGGCAGCCGAAGAATTGTCCTCCTCTATCGGCGAAATCAGCCGTCAGGTTCAACAGTCGACGGAAATTGCCGGTTCGGCGGTGAGCGCGGCCCAGAAGGCCGATGAAATGGTCCAGGGCCTGGCCATGTCGGCCCAGAAAATCGGCGAGGTTGTCGAAATGATTACCGACATCGCCGATCAGACCAACCTGCTGGCCTTGAACGCGACAATCGAGGCAGCCCGCGCCGGTGACGCCGGTAAGGGTTTCGCGGTTGTTGCTTCCGAGGTCAAGAACCTGGCCAATCAGACGGCCAAGGCGACCGAGGAAATCGGCAGTCAGATTAGTGGTATTCAGGGGGCAACCCAGCAATCGGTTGAGGCCATTCAGGGCATCACCAAGACCATCGGTGAAATCAGCGAAGTCTCTGCGGCGATCGCGGCAGCGGTCGAGGAACAGGGTGCGGCAACATCTGAAATCGCCCGTAATGTGGAGCAGGCTTCTGCCGGAACTTCGGACGTCACAACCAACATCGCCTCGGTCAATACGGCCGCCGATGAAACCGGTCGGGCTGCAGATGATGTTCTTGCCGCTGCTGGCACCATGTCCATGCAGTCCGAAAAACTAAGCAGCGAAGTCAATTCATTCCTTAACGGATTGAAAGAAGCATAAAAAAGACTGGCGATCAGGAAAGTTCCCGGGCCGTCCATAACGCTGCGATGAAAACGATGACGGCCCCGGCCTGATGGGCGGCCGCCAGCGGCACCGGAATAACCAGCAACAATGTCGTGATACCCAGCAGCATCTGCACCAACACGACGGCGGCAAGGCAATTGACGGCCAGTCTGCCGCGCCCAGTTAAATCATTGTTACGGGCCTTGAACCAAAACACGACGACCAGCACAAATAACACCTCTGCCAAAATACGGTGGTTAAACTGGACGCTCAGGATATCTTCGAACAGGTTCAAATATACGGGTGAGAGCTGATAAAGATCAGGCGGCAACAAGGCACCGTCCATCAGTGGAAATGTGTTGTAGGCGAAACCGGCATCCAGTCCGGCGACGAAACCGCCTGACAGTGCGGTCACAAAAGCCCAGCCGAAAATTAGAAAGGCAAAAGCCTTCAACGGGCGCGTCACGCCGTCTTGCGACCGGTAGTTAAACAATAATCCCAGAGCGACCCATTCGATGACACCAATGATAATCAGGGCCAGCGAAAAATGAGCTGTCAGCCGGTACTGACTGACATCGGGACGGTCCACCAGGCCGCTTTTGACCATGTACCAACCCATCAGGCCCTGCAAACCACCGAGCACGAACATAAACAGCATTTTGCGGGCAAGATCTCGGGTAAGCCAACCGCGTAGCAGGAAAAAGACGAAAGGCACAAAAAAGACGACACCAATCAACCGCCCCCACAGGCGGTGCAGGAATTCAAACCAGAAGATCGCCTTGAACCCGGCCAGGTCCATGTGCTTGTTCACTTTCTGGAATTCCGGCGACAGTTTGTATTTATCGAAGACGACCGTCCACTCGGCCTCGCCCATGGGCGGCAACCAGCCGGTAACCGGCCGCCATTCAACCATCGACAAACCCGAATGGGTCAACCGGGTAACACCACCCAGCACGACCATCGCGAAAACCATGGCAATAACCATGAACAGCCAGATGGCGATCATCACGTGACGACGATGAAGTTCGGAATCGGAAATGCTATTCATCCTCAGGAACCTTCCGCGTTGAGCGCCAGCCAGCCCGAAATACAGCCATTGAGATGTTTAAGTGTCACCGCATCAAGTTCAAGATCGGTAAAGCGCATACCCTCCTTGATTCTGAGACGCAGCATCTTCATGCCGCCTTCGTAGGTGACTTCCTGCACCGTCACGGTCTTGTTCCATGGCGCATTGATGGTTTCCAGATCGGTAGTGGAGTCATGAGCACTCAAAGTCGTCTTCTCCCTAATTAGCAATGCGATCAAAATATCGCGCTCTTAAAATCAGTCGTTGCTGGATTTCATCGTCTTCAAAAGCAGCCCGGTTGTGAAGCACGTTATTACACAATACCCCTTCCCCGGCTGCCATACGATGCCTGAAAATATACGGACTGTCACCGGCCAGCAATTCAGACAGAAAGCCTATGGCTTGCGCTGTAATAGTGTCGTCACGCCAGGCAATCGAGCGGGTCCGGGCAGTGTAACGCATATGCAGGGATGTCCCGTCCGGGCAGGAAAAGACCGGGCCACCCTGGGCCGCACGAATAACACCGGCCCCCTCATCGTTTGCCGGTATTAACATCGCATCAGGGTGCATCAGGGCGCGGATGAAATCAGGGTTCGCATCACGCATCCGGATGTAGGCGATTTCAGGATCCATCAAAGCATTGACCCCGCCGTCTGCTGCCGGATTTATGCAATGCAGGATCATTGCCCTGATTTTCTGTTCGGGTTTGTTATAATATCCGTCCGTGTGCCAGCTGATCGGCCGGTTGGTGTAGGGGATATAACGTCCCCGGCGCCCGCCCTCGGCAACACTAAGGGGAGTGATCGCATCTTCATCGGCACAAAGATTGGCGTCCAGGTGGCTAAGACCGAAAGACCCCGCCAGGGTATCAAGCGACTTCTTGGCCCGTTCAACATCGCCATCAAAACCAGCCTTGCAAGAATATAAGGCCATATTGGTTTTTGCGATTATGTGTCGCAGGGCCGCAAGCTCGATTGCGGTCGGGTTTTCAAAATCGGCCACTTCGACGATCAGCGCCTCGGCACTTTCTGGATAGCCACTCAACTTGTTATCACGCCAACTGACGTAAGCCGTATCGTTATCAAGATCGAAGGAATCGGGCCGGATGACGGATTGGTTCACAGTAAAAATTCTCTCGTTTTTATCCAAATATTGATTGTTCGCAGTTGCGGAATCATCCCTATTTGACGCTTATTTACGGCTTAAAACAATTAAAAAACGGCAGAAAACATAGCTTTGTAAGGAAGTTAATGTAAATGGTATTTTTATGAAAGAAAGCTATAGATTCATCAAACCATATTAGATTATAGTAATATACAGGAAACAAGCGGACCCGCCACCAGCCAGCGGCCCGTCAAAATAATAAGGTTGGAATAATTAACCTGGAGTGTTTTCAGTCAAGGAGGGATGCCTGCCATAGAATTGATCGTCTCTTAAGTTGTAAGGGATTATCGCGCCGTTAAACTTTTTCCAACCATCAGGCCGCCACCAGGGGTTTACAGGCTGGCCTGAACAAACGGGACCGGATGTCCTGTATTTCGGAAAAGGTGGGGAAATGGTGGTTCTGTATCTGGCCCATCCACATAGATAACCGCTTTCGATGGCATTCTTGAGGTCAAGACTGCCCACTGGGAAGTAAAACGTAATCCTGTAGAGGAAATTCACATGGCAAAGCAAATGCCCGCAACGCCCCTTTTGGATCAGCTGGAAGGCGGCCCCTGGCCCAGCTTCGTGACCGGCCTTAAAAGGCTGGCCAATGACGAAAGTAAGCAATACGCACCGATGATGAAATCCCTGCTCGGCCAACTCGAGCATTCCTATGACACCCGTAAGGGTTACTGGAAGGGCGGCACTGTTGGTGTTCGCGGTTACGGCGGCGGCATCATTCCGCGCTTCTCGGAAGTCTCTGGCGCGTATCCGGAATCATCTGAATTCCACACCATGCGTGTTATGCCCCCTGCCGGTATGCACTATGATACCAAAACATTGCGCGACCTGTGCGATATCTGGGAAAAGTACGGTTCAGGCCTGATCGCCTTTCACGGCCAGTCCGGTGACATCATGTTCCAGGGTATTTCAAGCGCCAACATTCAGGCCTGCTTCGATGAAATGAACGATATTGGTTTTGATCTTGGTGGTGCCGGCGCCGCCATTCGCACATCTATGAGCTGCGTCGGCGCAGCTCGTTGCGAACAGTCCAACTATGACGAAGCCCGCGCCATGCGCACGGTCATCAACAATCTGCTTGACGACATGCATCGTCCCAGCCTGCCTTATAAAATGAAGTTCAAGTTCAGTGGCTGCGCTAACGACTGCGTTAACGCATCCCACCGCTCCGACGTTGCGATTCTGGGCACCTGGCGTGACGACATCAAGGTTGATCAGGACAAGGTCAAGGAATTCGTTAACGAAAATGGCCGCAAGATGGTCAATGATCAGGTTATCAACATGTGCCCGACACGGGCCCTGTCGTTAAATGATGACGACACGCTCGATATCGACAATCGAAGCTGTGTCCGTTGCATGCATTGCATCAATGTCATGACCAAGGCCCTCTCACCGGGCGATGACAAGGGCATTTCCATCCTTGTCGGTGGCAAGCGGACGCTGAAAATCGGCGACCTCATGGGCTCCATGGTTGTTCCTTTCATGAAGCTTGAAACCGATGAAGACTTCGAGAAACTCACAGAACTGACCGAGGAAATGGTCGAGTTCTTTGCCGAAAACGCACTGGAGCATGAGCGCACAGGTGAAATGATCGACCGTATCGGCCTGATCAACTATCTGGACGCCCTTGGCCTGGATGTCGACCCCAACATGGTCGCCCATCCGCGCACCAGCTCGTATGTCCGCATGGATGACTGGGACGAGCAGGCCGAAAAATGGAACCGGCGCAAATCAGGCTCAGCGGCTGCCGAATAAGGCGCGCTGCACAGAAAACGAGAGATTGGAGAACAAGAAATGAGCGAGGTTACTGAAAAACCGCGGATGCCTATTGAGTGTGGTGTCCCCGATCCGATGCCGCTGATGCATCCGATGATGCGCGAAAACTACGGCAAGTGGAGCTGGCATGATCGTCCCCGTCCGGGCGTCTTGCACCACGTTGCCAAAAGTGGCGATGCGATCTGGACCGTCAAGGCCGGCACCCAGCGTCAAATGGACCTGGGCACCATCCGCAACCTGTGTGACATTGCCGATGAAATGGCTGACGGCCATGTTCGCTTCACGACCCGCTCGAACGTTGAGTTCATGGTTACTGACGAAGCCCGCGTTGATCCGCTGATCGAAAAACTTGAAGCAGATGGCTACCCAGTCGGCGGCACCGGCAACTCGATCTCGATGATCTCGCACACTCAAGGGTGGCTGCATTGTGATATTCCCGGCACCGATGCCTCGGGTGTCGTTAAATCTCTGATGGATGAGCTTTATCACGATTTCAAACACGAAGAGATGCCCAACCGGGTCAAGATTACGACCTCCTGCTGCCAGATCAACTGTGGCGGACAGGGCGATATCGCCATCAATATTCAGCACACCAAACCGCCGGTTATCAATCACGATCTGGTTTCCAACGTTTGTGAACGCCCGGCCGTTGTCGCGCGTTGCCCGGTTGCGGCCATTCGTCCGGCCCTGGTTGACGGCAAGCCAAGTCTGGAAGTTGACGAGAAAAAATGCATTTGCTGTGGCGCTTGCTACCCGCCATGCCCACCCATGCAGATCAACGATCCGGAACACTCCAAGCTGGCCATCTGGGTCGGTGGCAAGCATTCATCCACCCGGACCAAACCGTCTTTCCATAAGCTGGTCATTTCCGGCCTTCCCAACAACGCCCCGCGCTGGCCGGAAGTCGCCGAAGTCGTCAACAGGATTTTAAAGGCTTACAAGGATGACGGTCGCCCGTGGGAGCGCATGTCTGAATGGATTGATCGTATCGGCTGGCCGCGGTTCTTCGAGCTGACAAGCCTGCCATTCACCAAACACCACATCGAAGACTGGCGTGGCGGACGTAATGCCCTGAACCAGTCCTCGCACGTCCACTTCTAGGGAAGCGTCATGAAATTCGGTATCCTTGTCAACGAAGGCCCGTTCACCCATCAGGCTTCAGATTCCGCCTATCATTTCGTCAAGGCGGCGATCGAAAAAGGCCATCAGGTGATGCGTGTGTTCTTCTATTACGACGGCGTCTACAACGCCAATAAACTGAGCGCACCACAATCTGATGACCGCAATCTGGTCAAAATGTGGGGAGAGCTGGGGTCAGAGCACAACGTCGACCTGGTTGTCTGCATCGCCGCCGCTCTTCGCCGCGGCATCGTTGAAGATAACCTTGCCGATGGCTTCCGCATTTCGGGCCTTGGCCAATTGACAGAGGTCGGCATCGCCGCTGATCGTCTTGTCGTGTTTGGGGATTAGGGTCATGGCTGAAACCGAAATCGAATTCGACACCGCTGGCATCACCAAGAAGTTCATGTACGTCAACCGCAAGGCACCGTACGGAACGATTTATGCCCTTGAAGTGCTGGAAGCCGTCTTGATCTCTGCCGCTTTTGAACAGCACGCCTGCATCGTCTTTATCGATGATGGCGTCTACCAGATCAAAAAAGGTCAGAATACAGACGCCGTCAATATGAAGAACTTCTCGAAAACCTACGGCATCATCGCCATGGAAAAAGAAGATGCCGACGAGGATGAGGACATGGATATGGTCTGGCGCATTATCGTCGAGAAGGAATCCATGGAAGCGCGTGGGCTGACTGCTGATGACTTTGTCATCGATGTTGAAGTCATCGCCAGCACCGAACTTGCCGCCATTATGGCCGAGCAAGAAATTGTCATTTCCGGATAACTGAAAGGGAGAACCAGACAATGCTTCATACCATCAATAAATCTCCCTTCGAGCGCAACAGCCTGGACAGTTGTCTTAGGTTGAGCGTTAAAGGCTCGCCGATCCTGCTGATCGAGGACGGCGTCCTGGCCGCAACCAGGGGGACCTCTGTCTCTGACAAAATGGCGACTGCAATGAACGATCATCCGATGTTCGTCATGGGTCCGGACCTGCAGGCGCGGGGAATAGCCGGTGACAGTGTGGCCGATGGCATCACCGTTATCGATTATGGCGGGTTTGTCGATCTGGTTGTCGAACATGGAACTGTACAATCCTGGCTTTAACAGCCGGAATATCTTGAACCACTGGATTTATTAAAAGGAGACTTGAACTATGGCTTACGAAGTAAACGGCAAAAGCTTTGAATCTGACGAAGAAGGCTACCTGATCGATATCGGTTCATGGAACGAAGAACTCGCCGATCTGATCGCAAAAGACGAAGAAATCGACATGACTGACGAGCACTGGGAAGTCGTCAACTTCCTGCGCGAATACTACAACGAATACCAGATCGCCCCGGCTGTCCGTGTTCTCGTCAAAGCGGTTAAGAAAAAACTCGGCGCTGATAAGGGTTCCAACAAATACCTCTACGAGCTGTTCCCGTATGGTCCGGCCAAGCAAGCCTGCAAAATTGCCGGTCTGCCTAAACCAACTGGCTGCGTCTAACAGTCTTTGTTTTTCTTCACTCCGGTAGAGGTTTGCACCTTCTCCGGGGGTGAAGAGGTTTTCAAGTATTACCGGAGGGCGTCACAGCAATGTCAGGTTTGACACTCGCTTACGCATTGGCTTTTTATTTTGCCGTGGTGGTTTTAGTCGTGGGCGTTGCCTTCAAGATCGGGCAATTCTGGACGACGCCAACACCGCTTAAGATTCCGCTGATGCCGGCGCCCATGACCCGGAAAGGGGTGGGTTTCCGGCTGGCCCGCGAGGTTATTTATTTTGAAAGCCTGTTCAAATCCAACAAATGGATCTGGATATTCGCAGTGCTGTTCCATGCCGGGCTGGTGCTGGTTGTGTTACGCCACCTGCGTTATTTCACCGAACCTGTCTGGTTCTGGGTGGTTCTGGTCCAACCGTTTGGCATTTACGCCGGTTTTGCCATGGTTGCCGGACTTCTGGGGCTTTGGGCGCGGCGCTTCGTGGTCGACAGAATTCGTTACATATCAAGCTTATCTGACCACCTGATGCTGGCCTTGTTGACGCTCATCGGTGTCAGCGGCCTGATGATGAAATATGTCGCCCGAACAGACATTATTGCGCTCAAGGCTTTCTGCCTTGGTCTGGTCCGTTTTGACCTGCAACCGCTTCCCAGCGACCCGGTGTTGCTTTTGCACATGGGGCTGGTTGCCTTATTGATGATTGTTTTTCCGTTTTCCAAACTGCTGCACGTCCCTGGCGTTTTCTTCAGCCCAAGTCGTAACCAAGTCGATGACGCCCGTGAAAAGCGCCATCTGGCCCCGTGGGCGGCGAAGCTGGATACGCAGAGTAAGATTTAAGCGAGCGAGGAACCTTAAAAGTGGCCAAGACACCAGAATTTGAAATCCCGCCGTTTCGGACAGAGTTGGAAAACCCCGCCCTCGTTGAAGGTGCGATGGCCCATTGCCAGCCCTTTATAGCGGCCCCTGAGCATAATACGGATTTGGGTTTCCCCGGCGAACTGGTCGACAACTGGGAGATGAAGGCGGTTGAGAAACTGGGCGATCTTCTAAACAAGAACCGTGCCCTTCGTGTTTATCTGGACAGTTGCGTTAAATGCGGGGCCTGCACCGATAAGTGCCACTACTTCATAGGCACCGGTGATCCCAAAAACATGCCGGTGGCGCGTCAGGATCTGCTGCGCTCTGTCTATCGCCGTTACTTCACCCTGGCCGGCAAGATCGCACCCGGACTGGTCGGCGCCAAGGATATGACCAAGGACGTGCTCGACGACTGGTACAAGTACTTCCACCAGTGTTCACAGTGCCGCCGTTGTGCAGTCTTCTGCCCCTACGGCATCGACACCGCCGAAATTTCCATGGCCGCCCGTGACATTATGGATCACATTGGGCTGGGCACTAAATACAACAACGAAATTCTCGGCAAGGTCCATAAGATTGGTAACAATCTTGGCCTGCCTGAAAACGCCCTGATTAACACCATGGAAGGGCTTGAAGAAGACGTTGAGGACGAGACCGGCATTACCGTTCGCTTCCCCGTCGACAAAAAGGGTGCCGATGTTTTGCTTGTTACCCCATCAGCCGATTTCTTTGCCGAACCGCACGTTGACGGCCTGATCGGTTACGCCAAGGTCTTCCATCAAGCAGGCATTAACTGGACGGTCAGCTCGCACGCATCGGAAGCCGCCAACTTCGCCATGTTCATTGGCTCCTACGAGCAAATGCACAAGGTCGCCCAACGGATCAGGCAGGCGGCGCTGGATCTGGGCGTCAAGCGCGTCATCTTTGGCGAATGCGGCCATGCTTGGCGCGTCGCGTACAGTTTCCTCAACACACTGGCCGGTCCGTGGGATTTTCTCGACCCGAAATATCCCAAACCGCAGCACATTCTTGAAGTTACCTACGATCTTATTCAGCGCGGCGCGATCAACCTCGATGCCTCGGCCAATGACGACAAGGTGTTGACCTTCCACGATTCATGCAATGTCGCGCGAGCCACCCGCATGGGCGATGTAGAAGGCGGCCAGTTCATTATCCCGCGTGAAGTGATCAAGGCCAGCGTCAACAAATTTGTCGACATGAACCCGGACACCACTCACGAGAAAACATTCTGTTGTGGTGGTGGTGGCGGCCTGCTGACCGATGATTTGATGGAACTGCGCATCAAGGGCGCACTCCCCAGAATGGAAGCATTAAAGGACGTCGTCGATAACCACGGCGTCACCCATATGGCGGCGATTTGCGCCATTTGCAAAAGCCAGTTTGCCAAGGTGATGCCGTACTACGGTTTCCCCATGGATATGATCGTCAGTGTTCATCAGCTCGTCAGCGATGCGATCCTGCTGGGAACCAAAGAATAAAATAAGACCGAAAGTAAGGAACTTACGTTATGACCGCGATGCCCGAGAAAAAACTGACTTATCTCCGCTACGAAGAAGGTGATTCGGTTTATGACGACTTTACCGACAAAATTTTTTCTGCCGGTCATAGTCACAAATGCCCGACCTATGTTCACCGCAGCCCCCCGTGTCAGGGGTCGTGCCCGTCAGGTCACGACATTCGCGGCTGGTTGGCTATTGCCCGTGGTCAGGACAAGCCGATTGACGCCGAAACGCCATGGCAGCAATATGCGTTCGAGCGGATGACCGAAGCCAACCCGTTCCCCAGTGTCATGGGACGGGTCTGCCCGGCACCGTGCGAAAGTGGCTGCAACCGTAACGAAGTCGATGATTTCGTCGGCATCAACGCTGTCGAACATTACGTCGGCGACTGGGCCATCGAGAACAAACTAGCCTACCCTGCCGCAGGGACGGATACGGGCAAGAAAGTCGCTATCATCGGCGGTGGACCGGCAGGTCTTTCCGCTGCCTATCACTTACGCAAGCTTGGCCACGGCGTCACCTTGTTTGACGAACACGAAGAACTTGGCGGCATGATGCGTTACGGCATCCCGGGCTATAGGACGCCGCGTGAGATGCTTGATTCTGAAATCAACCGCATCATCGAGATGGGTGTTGAAGTCAGGACTTCGACCCGTATTGGCAAAGACATCTCCATGGAACAAGTCGATGCCGACTTTGACGCCGTGTTCTGGGGCATTGGCGCACAATCCGGTCGGGCCCTGCCCGTCACCGGTGCCGATGCCAGCAAAT
>JACNJU010000147.1 GCA_014382375.1 Rhodospirillaceae bacterium | reverse complement strand
GCTCCCAACTGTGATATGGTGTGCAAAAATAAAAATCTGCATTCAACTTTTCGCTGGTATATGATATGTGATACCGAAAAAAACAAGACGAGGAGCGACCAAGTAAGTAAGCGAGATCGAGTCCGGGTGTCAATGATTTCGGTGTTTGGATCAATAAGTTAAATAACCTATGAAATAAACAGGAGGATATTTTTATGTCGGACTACAAAATCAAGCAGCTACAGAAACGAGTAAGCAACGGAGGCCTGAGTCGCCGTGAGTTCATGCAGGCCGCGACAATGCTGGGGTTTGCAGCAACGGCGTCTTCACTTTATTCAACGGCAGCATATGCCACGCCTAAAAAAGGCGGGGTGTACCGCGTCGGGCTGGGTTCGGCCAACACCGGTGACAATATGGACAGCGGCACCAACAGTGACGTCTACATGATCAATATGGCCCAGGGTGCCGTTCGCAACTGCGTGGTTGAAGTGAATGCCCACGGTAAGGCGGTTCCTGAACTGGCTGAAAGCCTTGAGCCTTCTGCAGATGCGGCGACCTGGGTGGTCAAGCTGCGCCAGGGCGTTGAATTCCACAGCGGCAAGACCATGGATGCGGATGACATTATTGCATCCCTGGAGCATCACCGTGGTGAGAAAGCGGAATCTGCAGCCAAATCGGTTGCGGAATCCATGGGAAAGATCAAGAAGGACGGGCCAAACACCCTGATCTTCGAACTTGATGGCGGCAATGCTGATTTTCCATTCTTGCTGAGCGACTACCACATCACGATTGGCCCCGCCGACAAGGAAGGGAAAGTTGACTGGCTTTCCGGAGATGGCACCGGGCCTTACAGCATCAAGGAATTTGAACCGGGGGTTCGTTCTCACCTGATTCGTAACCCGAATTATTTCAAGTCGGATGAGGGTAACTTTGACGAAGTTCAGATTACCGCTATCAATGACGATGCGGCGCGCATGAACGCCATGGCCACGGGGCAGGTTGATGCTATTGCACGCTGTGATTTGAAGACCGTTGATTTGCTGGCGAAGAAGCCCGGCATCAAGGTTCTGCAAACGGCAGGCACCAAGCACTACACCTTCCCGATGGATGTGCGGCAAGCGCCATTCAATGACAACAATGTGCGGATGGCATTGAAGCTCGGCATGGATCGCGAAATGTTCGTTAAAACCGTGTTGCGTGGCTACGGATCACTCGGGAATGACCATCCGATCAGTTCGTCGCAAGACTACTTTGCCTCAGATTTGCCGCAACGTGCGTATGATCCCGAAAAGGCCAAGTGGCACCTCAAGCAGGCAGGTCTTAGCAGCCTTGATGTGGAGTTGTCCTCCTCTGACGGGGCTTTCCCGGGGGCCGTTGATGCCGCCCAGATTTACGCCGAAACGCTCAAGCCGATCGGGGTGAACCTGACGGTCAAACGTGCGTCGCCGGATGGCTATTGGTCTAATACATGGATGAAAGTGCCGTGGAGTGCCAGCTACTGGAGTGGCCGTCCCACTGCGGACTGGATGTTCACCATCGGCTACGCCGCAGGCGGAAACTGGACCGAAACCTTCTGGAACAATGCCCGCTTTGAAGAACTGTTGGTTGCCGGGCGCGCCGAGCTCGACGAAGCCAAGCGGAGCGCTATCTATATGGAAATGCAGAGCATTTGCAGCGATGAAGGCGGTGCTGTGATTCCGTGTTTCGCTAATAATGTTGACGCGGTGTCCGACAAGCTGGGCATGCCCGACAAACTGGGCGGCAACTTTGAACTGGATGGCGCGCGCAGTATTGCTCGTTGGTGGTTCATCTAGGTCGATGAGGTTCCTGATTTTTCGGAACCGTTGATGACAAGGTGGTCAGGCTCGGTATAACCTGACCACCTCTTCTTTTTCTGCTGCGCAACGGCCCATTCGATATGAACAACACGCTCCTTCAGATTGTTGCCGAACGCCTTGTGATGGGTGTTTTTACCCTATTCGGGGTATCCATTCTGATCACGCTGGGTGTTGAGGCGTTGTCCGGTGACGTCTGTTCCGCCATCCTCGGTCAGGCGGCGGAGCTGTCAACGGTCACGGCCTGCCAGAAACAGCTTGGTCTCGATCAACCGATACATGTCCGGTACGTGAACTGGCTGTTCAACGTCCTGCAGGGTGATTTCGGGGTGTCACTGGCAAGTCGCCGTGATGTTCTGGAGCAGCTCGATATGCGGTTGGGCAATACACTCTACCTGGCAGCTCTAACCGCCATGTTTGCCGTGCCGATCGGAATACTCCTCGGCGTTCTCGCGGCGCTGTATCGTAACAGTCTGATCGATCATTTGATTTCAACCACCACGCTGACAACCATTTCGTCGCCTGAATTCTTTGTCGGCTATATTCTGATGGCATTCTTCGCGGTTCACCTCAACTGGCTGCCGGCGGTCTCAAATATCGATGATACGATGGGGTTCTGGGAGCGGTTGCGGGTGTCGGCACTGCCGGTAACGACGCTGGCGATGGTGACAGTCGCGCACATGATGCGCATGACAAGGGCCTCGATCGTCAACCTGCTTGCCAGCCCATACATTGAAATGGCTAAGCTAAAGGGATTGAAGCCCAGTCGGATCATCATCAAGCACGCATTGCCTAATGCCTGGTCACCAATCATTCAGGTCGTGGTGCTCAATCTTGCCTATATGGTCGTCGGCGTCGTCGTTATTGAAGTGGTGTTCGTATATCCCGGATTGGGGGCGCTGATTGTTGATGCGGTGTTGAACCGGGATATGCCGGTCATTCAGGGCACGGCGATGGTGTTTGCAGCCGTGTACGTCCTGTTGTTCATGCTGGCTGATATTTTGTCGATGTTGGCCAATCCGCGCTTGCGACACAGGAGGTGAGCGAAGATGTTTATCGTCACCGTCTGGAAGGATTTGAACGCAAGCGCCCGCCTCGGCCTGCTGATTGTCTTGTTTTTCACATTTTGCGCCCTGTTCGCGCCGTGGCTGGCGCCGTATGGCGAGAGTGAAATTGTCGGCGATGTGTGGGAGCCGATCGGCGGTAAATATATTTTAGGCACCGACCAGATCGGCCGCGATATTCTGACACTCCTAATTTATGGCGCCCGTAATACAATGTCATTGGCGATGATTTCCACAACCGTTTCGTTTACCACAGGCGCCACTCTCGGGTTTATCGCCGCCACTATGGGCGGCACCGTCGATAAAGTGTTGAGCCGGCTGGTGGACGTGGTTATTTCGATTCCGACACTGATCGCATCATTGATTGTTTTGTCTGCGGTGGGAACGGCCACACATTCACTGGTGTTGGTCGTCGGCATTATTTACTCAATGCCTGTGTTCCGGATTGCGCGCGCCGTGGCAATGGATATTGAGGTAATGGATTATGTCGAGGCCGCCAGGGTTCGCGGCGAAGGTGTGTGGTGGATCATGCGCAAGGAGATACTCCCTAATGCATTGACGCCCCTAGCGGCCGAATTCGGCCTGCGGTTTTGTTTTGTGTTCCTGTTAATTGCCAGCCTGAGCTTCCTCGGCCTTGGTCTGCAGCCGCCACTGGCCGATTGGGGCGCAATGGTGC
>JACNJU010000148.1 GCA_014382375.1 Rhodospirillaceae bacterium | reverse complement strand
GGCAGCGCCCAAACAAATTCCCCGCGGGCACAGTTTATTCGGTCAGAACGTCCACCGCTAGGCCTAAACCACAAAAGCGGTTCATGACCCCACCATAACACAGCAGGGCCATCAGCACCCAACAACAGCCGAGGCAATATGCGCCGTGCTCCAACCACATCAAGAAGGCGCCGCCGATGCCACCCCGCCAACTCTGGGCAAAGAATTGAATGGGCGAACGGCAGTGACGCAAGCAGGCATGCTTCAGAGGTGTCAGTTGCCAAATACCCGCAGCAATCAACAACGCGCCTCCCAAGTAGGTACTGGATGCCTCCATCATCGGCGACAATAGGGCGGTTTTTTCCAATGCCCATTGCGCGCCCGTCGCCAGACCGCTGAAGCCGCCCCAAGCCACCGCATAGGCCAGCACGAAGGCGGCAACTGTCCGGAGCGTGCCATCCGCATGCTTTCGGTTGAGCGCGGCGTATAGCAAGATCATGGGCGCGGCGCTGGGTAACATCATCGCCAGCATCATCACGCACCACATGACGAACACGAGAACGGCGTATTCACCGCTCCAAACGCCGCGCGACATCATCATGTCGGACATCTGCGTACTTCCCGCGCCCGACACGGCGCCCGCGGGCATGGACACGCCCGCGCCGCCTAGAATGTAAGCCCACGACAAAGCGACAACGAGAACAAGGGCAGTGATCGCAATCGCCCGGTCTCGGCGCAAAAGCTGCTCAAGACCCTTTGATGACGGCATGAGCTTGTTTGAATGCATAGGGGCCTAAGTCACAGTCCTTACAACGCCATTATTATTGAGTTGGATCGCAGCAAATTGCCCGTAACTGTCTTTCAGGCTCAACTTAATCTCGCCTGTTGCTTCAGTTGATGCGCTCCCGATCTCCGCAATCTCGTATTCAAAACCCGCAGGCATATCGATCCTTGCCCGATGCTTATCGCCGGTTACCGGGTTTCGAATTGGCTCTCCAGTTGTTTCAAAAACGCCTGGCACGGATATTTTCCCCACACGTTCCTCAATATCGATTTCTAACGTTATCGGCTTGGAGAGGGTTTCAAGCTTGGTCGGACACATTGTCGAGTAGACCGACCACATCGTGGCCATGGGTTCTGTATCCTCACCATGGAAAATCTTTTCTATCGCATCCCGCTGAGCATCGCTGGCTTTGTCATCAACGATAATTTGCATTTTACCATTGCCTTCATGCACCGGCCCCGGCCACCATGCGACCATGGCGGCGGTCAAACCACTCAGGCTTACATCGCCATAATGGCCCTCGTCGATTTTGAAACCAACAGCTGCTTCACAATTACCATGCGTTGGCAAAGCGTTGAACTGACACGGGCAGCCATAATCACAATTGCAGTTCCCAAATTCCTCACCCTTAATTTCCCAAGGCGTCATTGTTCGATCTCCTAATTCGTATCCATCTAACAACTTGATTCAGGGCCGAAAGCCAGCTGAACCGGGTCACCCTGCCGGCGTATAGGCACCTGCCGCTTTGTTGGCCACATCGATGACATCGGCAATATTCAGCTCCTCAAGATAGGTGGCCTTTTCAAAGGCACCGCTCGCCTTGATCGCCGTCACCACGCCGATCAGACTCGTGCTGTTCGGAAACGTTGCGACAACAGCCACATCGTATTCACCCCGGGTGAAGGACAAGCTCTCCAGGGTGCCGCCAACCTCATTCAGAATGGCCTCAATGGCAGCCTTCCTGTCCGAACCCGACATCAATCCCTTCAGTGCGTTCGGCGTATACGTTCCAAGTAAAATCGCTTTCATTGGTGTGTTCTCCTCATTTTTTGTTTTGCCGGATATTAAGTTCTGCCTTTTGCATGAGACGGAACGCCTTCATGCAAAACGGCCCATTCTGGTGCACTTTTTGTCCATATATTGGTGACGACTTTCATGTTTTCCGTGTCAGAAAACAATGCTGCTTTAAAAATCTTTACACCTGGATAGGTCTCTGTTTTCGAATAAATCGGGCTCCCACACCCGTCACAGAAATGCCGCTCTAATTTACTTCCGCTATCCGCTACGTCGCTGAACACTTTTGTCGTACCTTTTGTGATCTCACTCTCAGCGTCCGCCTTAATTATGTTAAAAGACGCTGGTCCGCCAGTAGCTTTCTGACAGCTCGTGCAGTAACAAGCTATAATTTCGCTCGGCGCGTCATTAAGTTTCACTTCAATAGACCCGCAAAGACACTTTCCCATCACGATCATAGCTTTACCTTTCCTTTTTGTTCTCGGTGTTTATGCGCATTAATCGAACTACCTGTTGGCACTTAATCGGAAACATTGGTCACCCTCGTGCTGCTCATACAATTTATGCTCCGACGGTATTGCGGACCACTTGTTTGCAACAAAGAGGACAAACCAACATTTCGTCATAACGATTATGCGAGCCTAATGATGTTCCTGAAATGCACTTTCACTTTCGTTAACGCCGATTGAAAATCCGCGCTGTCTCTTGCGACGTCGTATGCTTTTTGGATAGCTTCCATTGAGGGATACCGCACCCCCATCAAGCGGTCGCCGACAGAGCTTCCCCCGATCAAGGTTGCATATCCACATGACAGGCCGCCATTGGCCATAAAGATTCCTAGAACCTTTTTCGCTTCATCAAGCATTTCCGTTTCGGATTCGAACTTCGTCAATACCATATACTTCGGGTCAGCCGACGAACCTGATTCACGATGATGGATACGCGCTATAGCGCGGCCGGTAAGTTCAACATTACCTGTCGCAAACATTTCCTCATAAGCCGGCATTCCAAGCACTTTTTCATACACTGCCTCGATATCGGCCATGGTGTTGAAGTACTGCAAGGCCAACAGAGACCCAACGAACTGTCCAGTCCGAAGCGAACCAACTTCAGCATTCACCGAACCAGAACTTTTTGAGACTTCGGCAAGCCCCTTCAGTTTTTTTATCGCTGTCGGTCCATAACCAGGCTTCGGCTTTGCTCGCGATAAAACTAGAAAGTTAGCCATTTTCCATATCCCCTTTGCTTCTTAATTTTGATTGGAGTTCCTTAGTGGAGTTCCTTAGCCCCACCTGGGCTGTTCACCGAGGCTAATGCCGAGCGCTGTCTTGGCGACAATCTCGTGGGTCAAGTTAGAGGTCGCCGGATGAAAACGGCCGCAGCGGGCGTCCCGGAACAGCCGTTCCAACTCGTTGCCCTTGAACATGCCGTTGCCGCCAGAAATATCCATGGCAAGGTCAACGACTTTCCAGCAGGTTTCGACCGCATGATATTTTGTAGCGACGATCTTGGACGGCCAAGCTTCACCATGGTCGATACCGTCGCTCCACTCTCGGCAGGTCGCATCGAGATAGGGCCGAATGCTTTCATTGGCCATCACCATCTGGGCGACGTTGTGCTGTATTTCCGGATGGTAGGCCATTGAACGTGTCAGGCCGAGCGAAGTTTTATCCCGCACCATCGGCAACGCCAGGTCGACGGCCCGCTGGGCCACCGCAGTGTAAACACTGGCGAAGCCCAACAACGCCCAGGCGAATAACGACAGAATGTACGGGTCGCCCTCACC
>JACNJU010000181.1 GCA_014382375.1 Rhodospirillaceae bacterium | reverse complement strand
TCCTTTATCGGACGGATTTGTTGCGCGCTGCATAAATGGCAGCGGTGTCAATTGTTGGCTCACTGGGCTTGGGCGTATGGTTTCGCCCCGTGGCACTGACGGCAGATGCGTCATCTTCTTCAGCGCGGGCTTCCAGTAGCTTTGTTCGGACAATTTCAGGCGACGTTGCTTTGGCAATAAAGCCTGACGCCATTTCAGGAGTACCCGCCAAGGCGCAAAGCTGATTAATCTCGCTCACGTAAGACAGTGTGGCTTTGCGTTCCTGCGCGCGGACCTGGTCCAGATCAATGACGTTGTCATTCGCTTTGGTTTCAGCACCGGCGTTTTCAGTCGGAACATTCCCGGTGGTGGTGTCCGGTTCTGTATTCGGTTTTTCAGTCATTTTGGTCTCCGTGTTTTCTGGGGATTGTTCAGCAACATTCTCAGGGGGCGTTTGATCGGGGAGCGATGCCAATGCTGTTGGCACGCGGGTAAATTTTGAAAGATCAAAGGTGGCAGCCATTGCAACGGGCTCTTCGATGCGATCGGCAAAGCCTGCTTTCATGGCTTCTTCAGCATCGAACCAGGTCTCTTGGGCCATCCATTCGACAATGTCGGGCTGGTCGCGGCCCGTCTTGTCCTGATAAGCAGAGACCAGACCATCACGCATTTTGTCCAAGGCCTCCGCCATGGACCGCATATCTCGAGCACTGCCCATGACTACAGCCGATGGGTCATGGATCATGATTAACGCATTCTTGGGCATGACGACTTCATCACCAGCACACAGGATGACCGAGGCTATGGAAGCGGCCAGACCTTCAACCGTGACGATGACTTTGGCTGGGTGGCGTTTAAGCGCGTTATAGATTGCGATGCCATCAAAGACAGATCCGCCCGGACTATTAATCCGCAGCGTTAGCTCGGAGATATTGCCTAAGGCTTTCATCTCATCGATAAAGGCCTTGGCTGGCACCCCGTAGGAGCCGATTTCGTCATAGATCGAGAGCTCCGCGACGCCGTCGCTGGCGCGCGCTGTAAACCATGTTTTCATGTGATTTCCTTTTAAGCAGCAGATGCTTTTGAAGGGGTGGCAGGCTGATTTTCCTCAACCATGGAAGAAGGTTTTGCGTCTTTCTCAAATTTCAGACCAAGGGCTTTTTCTCGCACCCGGTCCGCCGCAATCCGGCGGTCCACTTCTTCGGCGTCAAAACCCTCGCTTTCGATAACGTCAGAGCGCGATTTGAGACCGGCATTGATGGCCTCGATTTCTGCCTTGCGATCTTTAAGAGGATCGACCCAATCCCATTTTGGCGGAATCCATTTTGCAGGAAGGTATCTGCCAGGCATGGCCGCAAAATCATTGATGCCAAGCCCACCGGACAACACGGCGTCTTCCATCCAGCGTCGCCACACGGGGCGACAGAGCTGGAAGATCATCACGTTGTGCTGGAATTGCTCCATACGACGGCGGAATTCCAGCTTGCCTTCGCGCAAACTGGAATAGTTGGCCTGACGTAGATCGCCGGTGACATTGGTATAGGGCACGCCCATAGCCGAGCAGCAGGCCAACAAGGTCCGGTATTGAAAGGCCTCATAAGAGCCGCCAACATCGGCAGGGTCTGAAAACTTGATGTCCTCACCGGGAAGCAATAACTGCATGGTGCCCGGCTGCAACCCTAAAAGAGCCGCCCCGTCATCATCACGGGGCAGGCCTTCTTCACCCATGACATCTTCCGGTGCCGGGCGCGTAACAAAAGCTGCAAACATGGCTGCTACTTTCTTGCGGTCCAACTCGGCATCATCGTATTGATCAAGCAACCACAGCTTGGCCATGGCCGGAGCCAGCCACGGAACCCCTCGTATCTGTCCTTCGGCCACAGGGTTAAATATATGAAGCACTTGATTGGCCGGGACACGAACACGAGAGGAGCCAGTTGGTTGGCGCACATCGCCAGGGGATCGCCGTAAAAAATGGTAGGCCACACGCCTGCCTAATTTATCGAATTCGACACCGAAGATAACCTCGTTGCCATTAGGCAAGGTCTCACAGTGCGATAATGGTAATTGCTCAGACGGAAGTAATTGAAGTTGAAGAGGAACGGAAAGCCCGTCACTGGGTCGTCGGGAGCGTAAGCGAAAGAAACATTCTCCCGCTTCAAATACGGCGCGGGCAGCCATGGATTGAAGTCCATAAAAGTCTGTTAGACCGTCGGCATCTGCTTCGTCGGTCCAGGCAAGCCAGAGCCGTTGTATCCGGTCCTTAAGATCTGCATCTTCGACCAAACTGGACGGTTTGATGCCAGCGCCAATGGAGTGGGCTGCAAAGCTTGAGGCCGCGTTGGATGCATAAGGGTTATTGCGGACAAGGTCCCGAGATCGGGCCCGCAGGGCATCACCACCTTGACGAACGGCCGCATTGATCCCTTCGGATCCCGCGCGCCAGGTCGACAAGCGCCGGGCCATTTGAGCACCTTCAAAACCCATAGCCTTAATCTGGCGAGCTTTTGAGCGCCCAAACAGGGTGCGTAAGTTTTCCAATAGCGGCATGCTTAATATCCCTTGGAGGAGAAAGTTCGGATCTGGCGGATAGGTTCGGAGCCGCTGAGTTTTGAAAGCTCGCGTTCCAAAGCCCGTATTGCCTCGACGATTTCACTATCGCCCCGGTATTCGATGGCCTTACCGTCATAACTGACACGGGCAACGCCACTGGCCCGCTGAGACTTGAGAGCCTCAAGTTTTCCCGTAATTTCTTCCGTGGTTGCCATAATTTTACCTGTTCATATATCCACTTGAGATCACCCGGCGGCGTGAGGCACGTGGTTTCACAATTTGTCCACCTTGTTGTGGCGGAGCACTTTCAATGGGCTCAACATCGTGGTCAGCGTCTCGATTGACGCGAGGGTTACTCTGCAATTGATCTTCTAAATGTTGCCACCGGGCATCGGACCAACGATCGGCACCAACCATCCAGGCTGCCGCCCGGGCGTAAACCCGGCAATCCAATGCCTCATTACGTTCGCGTAGTTTCTGCCATTCAAGTCGGGCAAAGCCGCGTTTGGTTCGCACCGTCACCAGTTGCTCGGCGACCAGCTGTTTGATCCATTCTGATTCAACCCAATTGGGCAAATGAATGGAGCCGTGCGGATATTTTGCACCACCTGCGAGATCTTCATCTGTCGGGCGAGCCAAACCTAAAAACCGATAGGTCTCCGCCTTGAAGGTGGAAACAGCCACGGTCCAAAGACGCGCGCCACGACGCAGGCGTTTACCAGCGTTCGTGCTATCCACATAGGTAGGCCCCGAAACCGGGCTTGAACGGTTAAACCCTTCAACGCCCTTAACAGGAGCGACTTGGCCAAAGCCTGCCTTGCGAGCCCAGCTGTAAACCGTCGGCGTTTCATAGCCGGTATCGATGGCCAGCTTAGAAATTCGAAGGGCGGCACCGGTTTCATGAGACCAGGTATGACCAAGAAGTTCACTTAGATCGCTCCAAGCGCCCGCATCGCCGGGCCCACCATCAATTACGATGTGATCAACAAGCCAACTTTCTAGGCCACGGCCCCAGGCCCACACATCAACTTCAATACGGTCTTTTTGAACATCAGCACCAGCCGTTAAGAACAAGCCTCCG
>JACNJU010000054.1 GCA_014382375.1 Rhodospirillaceae bacterium | reverse complement strand
ACTCCTTGAAAATACCGTCTTCGCCAAGCAGGTCTTCAGGGTTCTTATAATCAGTTAGAAGTTCGTCGATAATATCTTGCTTGATAGCCATGTGTTTGCTCTCCCTAAATGGAGGTTACATCATGGCCGCTTACACAGTTAATAGGACAGGCTCTTTGGACTTTGCTTTTATCTTCGTTGACCTTGCCGACGGCAGCCAACATACAGTCCAGACCAAGCGACAGGGCCTGTACCACCGTTGCCAGTAATTCCGATTGTGGGCCCGTGGCTTTTGCCAACATGGACAGCGCCTGACGACGATGTGCTTCAGGCGTTTCCGTTTTGTCGTTGTTAACTGCTTTGCTCGTCATCGAGATTTTGCACCACCCACATGATTATAATTATATCGTATTAATGATGAATGGTGTGTTTTTTCCAATCCTGCGGTGCCCTGAAATTATCATACTGCGTTTCGTCAGACTCCCCTTTCTGTGGCAAACGGGTTGAACAGGACGGCATCTGGATTTTTCCGGGTTGCCTGGACATAGCCCAAGCGCCCCAATCATAAAGTCGAGGGCATTCATTTTCTTTTCGCGTCGCCAAGACGGGGGGCAGAATGATTTCCTTAAATTCGGGTAACCGCTGGGCCGCGACGGGCGCCATACCTGTCACGATACCCGCCTGGGGTAACAATGCCAGTTCCGGTGGTGCCCCGAGCAGCACCAGACCGGCACCTGTCAGGCCACCGCCAAAGAACTTCTCCAGCGGATATAGCCAAAACCGATTGCCCAAGTTCTTTCAAGAAGAGAAGAACCAACTTCTGACCTAATAGAAACCCCAGCCATGGTGAGCAAAATGTGTAAGGCGTTATAAATGCTTTATTTTCATTTATTCTTAGTTGATCCTAAAGGCCCTTACTTAACGCAGTCAGGATATCGTGACGACTGACCAGACCAACCAGCTCTCCATCACACATAACCGGAAACCGGCGGAAAGAAGCGTCCAAAAACAATTTCACGGCGGCGATTATATCCAAACTGGCATCCAGGGTTTTGACCTCGGTCACCATATAATCCCGCACCTGCCCACCCCAGCCATCGTGATAACGCGAACTGAAGGCGACCCTCAGGCAGTCCTTCCGTGACAAAATTCCAACCAGCTTGCCAGCGTCATCCACGACTGGCGCACCCGAAATTCTTTTCTCCAGAAGGGTGTGGATCGCCTGGTTGATATTTTGATCTGGGTGAAAGGTCACCAGTTCGGTGGCCATGATATCTGAAATCGTGCGAGTCATGGCGGGTCTCCGGCCTTGCAAAGCGGGCAGGTCTTGATCACCGCATTGCCGCCACATGATCCCTTTAGCGGCGGTCGCCCGAACAAGACCCCAAGGAAAAGACCCAAGCCGACCAACACGAAGACCCCAAAACCTATTAAAAACTCAATCATTCAAGAACCCTCCACCGGAAAGCCCCCTAGGGCCACTTCCACGAAGTCATCGCCGTTTTTTAGCAGGAACAGCGCCCGCGCATTATAGGCGCTAAGCAGTGGCCTGGATGCGTCAGGCCCCAGGACCATTGCTGCCGTTGCCAATCCGTCTGCCAGCATACCGGACGGTGCCAACACGCTGACCGACGCGACATCATTGCCAAGCGGTTCTGCTGTGCGGGGGTCTATCACATGGGCATAGCGTCGCCCGCCAACCACGTAACTTTGAGCGGCATCCCCCGATGTGGCAAGCGCTTCGTTTCCGGCGTATATCAAGCGTTGAAGTTTGTTCGTTCCTGGGCGTTCAATGCCTATACGCCAACGCCGCCCGGATGGATGGTGCCCACGGGCAACCACTTCACCGCCCAATTCAAGAAGAAAATCAAGGCCATCCAAAGCCGCTGCGATTTGATCCAAGGCATAACCCTTGGCAATACCATTAAGGTCCAGCGTCAACCGGGGTGTGGATTTTTCCAAACGCTTGCCAACAACATGGATATCGGAATACATCCCGGCGGGTGCCGTGGCGGGAATAACTGTGGGACCGAATCCATATTTCCGCCCGATCGGGGCACTGGTTGGGTCGAAGGCACCGCTGCTGTTTTTTGCGAGGTCGAGCGCAGTCTGAACGACATGACGTGTTTCATCATTGACGATGGTTGATCCGCCGGCATTGAATCTCCCCAGATCAGAGCCAGTGCGGTAGGGTGACATGCAGCGATCTATGCGGCGAACAATGTCGTCAATCAGCGAACGCGGGTTTTCTGCCGTATCCGCCATAACCAAGCGCCAAGAGGAGGCAAAGGCGGAGCCTGTCAAAACCTTAACACCCATCGCCCAGGCCCAAACCGGGCGGTACGTCAAGCCGGTCAGAGCGGTGGCGCAGCCCAGTCGAAGTAATTCACGCCGTTTGATATTCATTCAACCTCCAAAATCGTCGTAGAAGACAGAGCTTTCCGCGACGCCTAGATTATTTAACATGGCGCGCACGGCCTCTATCATCAGGGGGGGGCCACACAGATAGTATTCACATTCTGATGGGTTCGGGTGATTCTGCAAGTACCGGCGATAGACAACATCGTGAATGAAACCTGTCTCGCCCTGCCACTCGTCATCCGGTGCCGGGTCGGAAAGGGCGACATGCCACGAGAAGTTTTCGTGCGCCTTCGCCAGGCCTTCCATCTCCGCTGTATAGTACAGGTCGATCAAACTCCGAGCCCCATACCAATAACTGATGGTCCGATTGTTGGCTAGGCGTTCCAATTGATCAACCACGATAGCTCGCAAGGGTGCCATCCCGACCCCGCCACCAATGACGATCATTTCGCGATCCGTGTCTTGGGCGCAGAAGTTGCCGAACGGACCCGAAACCTCGAGCGTATCCCCTACGTGCAATCCGAAGAGATAAGATGAAACGATTCCCGGCGGCGCATCCGGCTGACTTGCCGGCGGTAAAGCAAGGCGGATGTTTAGAATGAGTTGCCCCGATTCAAGAGAAGAGTTTGCCAGTGAATAGGCCCGCGCAACCGGTGTCTTGCTGGTTACCGTTAGAGAGCGGATAGCCATACGATTCCAGCTTTCGGTATGTTCCGGAGCGATCTCGATATCGGTGAAAGACAGGTCAAATGGCGGCGCCACAATCTGAATATAGGATCCGGCACGGATACTTTTGACCTGACCTTCCGGTAGAGACAGGATGATCTCCTTGATCAATGGCGCGACGGTGCGGCTGTCTTGCACGGTGCATGTCCAGGTTTCTGCAGTCAGCAGATCGGTTGGCAGGGTAATCTCTAACGGATCACGAACGACGACCTGGCAAGCCAAACGGTAACCGGCATTGGCGTCGGTTTGTGACAAAGCTCCACGTTCGACAGCGGAAGCGTCGTCACCACCCAAGACCCGTACGCGGCAAAGCCCACAGGTTCCGGATCCACCGCAACTCGTGGGAAGATGGATGCCACCTCTGGAAAGGGCGTCGAGCAATTTTTCACCGAGATTAGCGTCGATTGCCTGGTCTCCGTTTACCGTTAGACGTGTCGTTCCCTGGATCAGCAAAAGACGCCGGGCACCCAGCACGATAATGGTTAACCCCATCACCAATACCGTGAACACCAAAGAGCCCAGGATAATTTCGGTCATTTTTTAATCACCCGAATTCCAAACTACCAAAAACGGCGAAGCCCATGGACATCAGTCCCGTCAGGATAAAGGCCAACCCCAACCCGCGCAGTCCTTTGGGGACATGCGTTTCGTCGATTTTTTCGCGCAGGGCGGCAAGCGCCCAGATCGCTAACGCCCAACCGAGTCCCGACCCGAAACCGTAGATCACGCTGCCGGTGAAATCCAAACGCTGTTCAATCATGAATAGGCTGGCCCCCAGGATGGCGCAATTGACAGTGATCAGGGGCAGGAAAATGCCAAGTCCGCGATAGAGCCTCGGGAAAAAGCGGTCCAATACCATTTCTAATATCTGGACGGTTGCCGCGATCACACCAATGGTCGCGATCAGGACGAGAAAACTCAAATCCAATTCGTCTTGCCCGGCCCAAGCCAGCGCCCCGTCCCGCAACAACCATGTGTAAAGCAAATTGTTGATCGGGACAGTGATGGTTTCAACCGCGATTATGGCCAACCCCAACCCGAAAGCGACGTCAAGACGGCGTGATACGGCCAGGAAAGTGCACATTCCCAAAAAATAAGACAGCGCCAGGTTGTCGGTAAAAATGGCTCGGAGCAGCAAGTCGGTCATTGTTGTGCTCCCTCTTTGGGGGGCACCTGAGCCTCCTCAACCTGTTCCGGATGCCGGTTTCGTACCCACCAAACCACCAGCCCGAGAATGAAAAAGGCGCTGGGAGGCAATGCCATGAGACCGATCGGTGAGAACCATCCTCCGTCCGAGACCGAGATCAAGATAGGGGCACCAAACAATGAACCGGCACCTAACAGTTCGCGGATGAATCCTACGATAACCAGAATCAACGAATACCCGAGCCCGTTTCCAATGCCGTCCTGAATGCTGGCAAGCGGCGGGTTTTTCATGGCAAAGGCTTCCGCTCTCCCCAGCACGATACAGTTGGTGACGATCAGACCGACAAAAACGCTGAGCCGCTTACTCATGTCAAACCAATAGGCTTGGAGTATCTGGTCGACGACGATCACCAGTGAGGCGATGATAGTAATCTGTATGATCAGGCGAATCGTTGACGGGATGTGATTGCGGATCAGGCTGATGGAAAAGTTAGAAAGGGTCAAAACGAAGATCAGCGCGGCACTCATGACCAACGAAGTGGATATTGACGTGGTCACTGCGAGAGCAGAACAGATACCCAAAACTTGTAGAGTTACCGGATTGTTGGCCATGATGGGAGAAATCATCGAGTGAGGAAGCCTGCTCATTTTAAATCCTCCCGCTTCAATCGATCCAGATAAGGGCCGTAGCCATCTGGTCCAAGCCAGAAACGCAAGAGTTTGCTCACTCCATTACCAGTTCGGGTCGCCCCCGAAATGCCATCGACTTCATGGATGCCTTTAGCACGACCCTTCACCACCTCGATAAGAATTTCGCCGCTATTATCTGCAATCTCCCGACCCGGCCAACGCCCCGTCCAAGAGTCCTTTTCGATGTTGGCTCCGATACCAGGGGTTTCGTCATGATCATGGAATTTTACTGCCGCGACAGTGTTGGCATCGCCTTCCAGGGCCAGGAAACCTTTCAGGGTTGACTTGTACCCCTTGCCCCGGATCGGCAAGATCACCAGGGATAGTGCCCCTTCGTTGCGGATTTCGTAAACGGTGGCAACGTCTTCTAACAGGCCGATGCGGGCTGGATCACGACTGGGGATAAGCTGCTTCCAGATACCGGAAACTTTTTTCACATATTTACCGCTTGAAAGTTCGACGAAACGTGCTTCCGGTGACTTGGCGCCTAATTGCTCGATGATGGCCAGCATTCCGGCTTTCCCGGCCCTCTCCCGATTGGCCTCTCGAAGCGGCTGCAAGGTGACCGCCGTAAAAGACACCAGAAAGGAAGCAATTCCCGCAACAATGAGGGCAATGCCGATGATTTTCCCCGGATGATCGTTGGGAAGTGCCAGGAACGACTTCCAGCTGAAAAACGGATTACCCACGAAGAGGCCTCCACATCAGGGCTCGGTCCAGTAAGGGCGCAAACAGGCAACCCAATAGCGCGGCAAATATGATTCCGTCCGGTTGATCGGGATCAGCTATGCGGATGACCATCACCAGCACCCCAACCAAAAGACCTTGCACCCAGCGTGCGCTTGCAGCCCGAGGAGCGCTTTCAGTGCTCGCCGCCAAAAATAGAACACCAGCGATATATGCACCCAATAGCGGTTGTTCCCAACTTATAGACCCGATCATCAGTTGGCTGCCGAGCGCCGAGCCCAGCAGCGCACCAGCGGCCACGCGCCATTCCAGAAAGCCCTTCCAAAGATAAATAGCGCCGCCAGCAACGCAGGCGGCGGCGAAAACCGGATCCGGCGTCTGGTTCAACAAGTGCCGAACCTGGAAACCTCCATCTGGATAAGAAAAGAGCGCAAAGGCCAGGGCGATCAACGCTGGCGGCATGATCGGCTTGCCACCGAAAACCTCGCGGCCAAAGATACTGCCAAAACTAATAGCCACTCCGGCGCTGACGAGAGAAACCGGAGAGGGCAGGAAGACAACGAACATCAGCACGTAAGGAATGAGGCCTTGCCCGATTGCGCGCTCGTCCCGACGGGCAAAATTAGCCCCCCATGCGTAAGCAACAGAGAGCGACAGCAGCAGCAGCAGTAACCGGTCGGCCCCTGCCTCGGCACCATCAGCAAAAAGCCGAGCCGCCAGGGGTAAAGAGAGCCCTGCTATCTTGATTGTGTCTTCGTTCATTTTTATGGGCATGGGCACTGTCTACAAAAAACTCACGGTCTTCATCTATGATATAGGCCTATATGGCGGAGGCCACGTATTTCGGATATTCGGTGCTGAACATATGCGAACGGATGTGTCCTCGCAGATCGGTCGGTCGCGGATGGTCGGTGAGTTCCAGCCCGTAGGCGACCTCCGCCACCGCCATGGCAATAGCAACCGAGACCTCGCGAATACGTCCCAGCGCCGGATAGACCCGGTCCAGGGCGAGATCCTCATCCGTCACTTTTTCGCTCAGGGCTTTGGCCGCAGCAAAGAACATTTCATCCGTTACCCGCCTCGCCCCGGAAGCCATGATCCCCAATCCCACGCCGGGGAATATGTAGGCATTGTTGCCCTGGCCCGGACAGTAAGTGCGCCCAAACATATTGACGTCGGGGAAAGGACTGCCGCTGGCGAAAATGGCGCGGCCCTGGGTGTGTTTATAGGCTTCCTCGGCGGTGCATTCGGCTTTGGTGGTGGGGTTCGAGAGCGCCATGATCAGCGGTCGGGCGGCGTCGCCCTTATTGATGTCGGCCATGGTCTGCAGAATGTCCGGGGTGAAACTGCCCCCCTGTCCGGAAACCCCGATAAGAACGGACGGCTTGAGCCGTTCCACGGCGGTGTGCAGATCGGTGATGAATTCGATGTCATGGGCGTAGGGTCGTTTGAAATCGTCCAGTTCGTCAATCCGGCTTTTAACCAGCAATCCTTTCGAATCCAACAGGCAAATAAGACTACGCGCCTGGTTTTCCTCCATACCCTGGTGAACCAGGGCGGAAACGATAAGATCGGCGATGCCGACACCGGCGCTGCCGGCACCGTAAAACAGGAACTTCTGGGCCGACAAATCTTCGCCTTTTAGGGACATCGCCGACCAGATACCCGACAGGGTCACCGCTGCGGTGCCCTGAATGTCGTCGTTGAAAGTGCAAATCCGGTCCCTGTACTTCATCAACAGGCGGAAAGCGTTGGTCTTTCCAAAATCCTCGAACTGGATGACCGCATTTGGAAAGCGCCGATGTGCGGCGGTGATAAATTCATCAATGATCGCATCATACTTCTCACCACGCAGGCGCGGCATCTTCAGTCCCAGATACAGCTCGTCATCAATCAGGGCTTGATTGTTGGTTCCGACATCAATGGTTATCGGCAGAGTGGAGCTGGGGGGAACCCCGGCGCAGGCGGAATAAAGCGTCAGTTTGCCGATGGGAATACCCATGCCGTTGGCGCCCAGATCGCCCAATCCCAGAATCCGCTCGCCGTCGGTGACGACGATAATTCTTGGGTTCTGGTAGTGCCAGTTGCCGAGTATTTCCTCCATCCGGCCCTGGTCTTCGGCGCACAGATACAGGCCCCTGGGGCGGCGGAAGATATGGCCGTATTCAAGGCAGGCCTTGCCGACGGTAGGTGTGTAGAGTATCGGCAGCATTTCCTCGATATAATCCATCACCACCCGGAAGAAGAGCTGCTGGTTGCGCTCCAGCAGGGCGATCATGAAGATGTACTTGCCGAGATCGGTATCCTTGCGATTGAAATTATCCATCACCCGCTCGACCTGTTCGTCCTGGGTGGAAACGTGCGGCGGCAACAGGCCATGGAGGCCCAGTGCATCACGTTCCGCCATGGTGAAGGCGGTTCCTTTGTTGAGGGCGGGATCGTGAAGAATGTTGGAACCTGTGGGCAGTTCTTCCGTGTGGAAGGGACTGGAAAAATCTTCAGCAAGGTTTTGCATGGTGCACCTGCGGTCCTTGAGATGAATAAGTATGCAACTTTACGATCAGCAGCATTCCCGGAATCCCGACTCAGGTCCCGCGCCGCTTGAGGTTTTTTTCTTTCGATAAAACAACAGCAGCGCAATCAGCAACACTGAATATACAAACCAATAGGGCCTATAGTTTGGCTTACGCCAAGCAGTTTATCAGGGAGGCTCCAATCAGACAACGAGTCTAACCCGGATCTGGTTTTTCCCCATTGATCTTCGTTATCTTCAGTCCCGTTTTGGGCCGAATTGCCGGGTCGTCCAATCCTGATACAACAGTCGTAATTTCAGAGATTCGGCAAAGCTGGATGTCCGCTCAGGCGGAACAAAAAATGACCATTTTTGGCAAACAACAACGGACGCCTTGGCAAACTTTGCCAAACGGAGCAAAAAGCGACCAAGAAAATGCAATAATTTCAGTGGAAAAATGGTGCCCGGGGGCGGATTTGAACCACCGACACGCGGATTTTCAATCCGCTGCTCTACCAACTGAGCTACCCGGGCACTGAGGGCGAGAGATATTAAAATGGGATCGTACTCACCAATCAGAGAGAGGCTTATAAAAGAAATAATGTGGACTGTCCAGCATCCCTGAACGGGCTTTTATTTAAACTTTTTCAGGCTATCAACTATTCCTGATCGAAGCTGTCATCATCAAGGTCAGCTTCTTCCCGCGAAGCGATCCGGTAGTCTTCGTTCAGCCACTTGCCAAGATCCAGATCGGCGCAACGTTTCGAACAAAACGGGAGAAAATCCGGGTTTTCTGGCTTCGAGCACATGGGGCACAGCTTTTTCGACGTCGCCTTTTTCAGAGAGATGATTTCAGCCATTAGCTTTGCTCCTGGGTATTTTGAGGTGTCCTGACGATTTCAAATTCAGCATCGCCCCGCTTTGCCTCCAGCGTTATCTCGACCTTGCGTCCCAAACGTTCCTCCACAGCCCGTAAGGCTGACTTGAGAGAACCGGCCAGGGTATCGGCAAGCCGTTGCCCGACGATCAACCCCAGACCCCGGGAAGGTTGCCAGGCCGCTTCCTGCGCCAATCGATCGAGGGCGTCATAAGCGATGGTTTCAGGCGACAGCCCGTTTCCACTTCCCCCGCAGAGCGGGCACGGCCCGCCAAGAATACGAGCCAGTGATGGGCGCGCCCGTTTGCGGGTCATTTCCAGCAAACCAAAGCGGGTAAAGCCGCCAACGAAAACCTGTTGTGGATCGGCGGCGACAGCGGCGCGCAAGGCATCAAGAAGTCTAGACCCGTTATTCTTGTTTTTCATGGAAACAAAATCGATAACCAGCAAACCGCTCAGGTTACGCAATCTGATCTGCCGGGCAATTTCGCAGGCCGCCTCGAGATTGGTTTTCAGGGCCACTTGCTCGCGCCCTCCCCCTGTGGTTCCCGCGACATTGACATCAATGGCAATCAGGGCCGGGGTTTCACTGAAAATAATAGACCCCCCTGATGGCAACAAAACGTCGCCAGACAAGGCCTGTTCAAGATCCTCGATCAGCTGTTCTTCGCCGAGCAGCGGTTTTCCACCCTGATGCAGGATCAGTCGTTGAAGCTGATCCGGGGCTTGTATTTCAAGCACCGCCCTGGCTTTCAGGTAAGCCGCCGTATCGTCGACAACAACCCGTGACGCCGTCTGGCGAAGGGCCCGGGTAATGGCATCCGCTTCAGCCTGAAGCAACGCCGGGGCAGTGCTTGTCTCAGCGGCGGCTTGAAGAGTCAGCAAATTCTCGCGCAGATCGGCAATATCGCGGGCAATAACATCATCGGAAACTTCCTGGGCCGCCGTCCGCACGACAAAACCTTCATCCGGCCCGGCCAACTCTGCCAGCATGGTTTGAAGACGATTGCGCCTTTGCGGGTCATCTATGCGTTTGGAAATCCGGATCGCCGGGTCACCGGGTGTCAGCACCAGCGAGCCCGAACCGAGCGCCAGCCGTGTCGTCAGCTTGGGGCCCTTGTCTTCGAAGGCATCGCGGAGAATTTGCACAACAACCTTGTCGCCTTCGCAAAGATAGCTCGACATCGTCTCATTGGTGCTGCCTTTTGTGCCGACAGGTCTGGCTTCGGCCAGGGCGAGAAAACCTGAACGATCAAGCCCCAAATCAATGAAGGCGGCATTCAGCGAGCCAATGACCTTCTCGACCCGACCGAGATAAATATTGCCGACAAGACTACGGCAATGTTCATCTTCAACGATCAGTTCAATCAGTCTGCCTTCGCGAAGCAAGGCAGTCCGGGTGCGACCCGGGCGGACTTCGATCAGAATCTCGTCCTCTTTTATCACGACTTAACCCAGTCCTTTAAGCAACTGCGCGGTCTCGAACAGGGGCAGGCCGACAATATTGGAGTGGGATCCGATAATTTTTCTGACAAAGGTCGCAGCCCGGCCCTGAATGGCGTATCCACCCGCCTTGCCATGCCATTCATCGGATGCGATGTAGGCGTCAATTTCGCCTTTTTCGAGCCGTTTAAAGGCCACCGCCGTGCTCACCAGCCGGTGATGGGCCCGACCGTCAGGGCCAATCACGCTAAGGCCGCCAAGAACCCGGTGGCGACGCCCTGACAGCAATGTCAGGAAGCGCCGGGCGTCCTCAGCCGTTTCCGACTTGCCTAAAATACGTCGCCCGACGGCAACCACCGTATCGCAAGCGAGAATAATGTCACCGGGATAATCGGCCGCAACGGCGGCAGCCTTGGCCGCACCAAGGCGCTGCACCAGGGCGCTCGGCAATTCATTGTTCAAAGGGGTTTCGTCGATATCCGCGGGTACGATCCTGTCAGGGAAAATCCCGATCTGGGCAAGCAAATCGACCCGTCTTGGCGAGCTCGATGCCAGTATCAGGCGGGGTATTTCCTTTTCGGAATCCGTCATCGCACATGACCCCCGAAAACCAGATTATTTGAAGCGGAAAGTGATCCGACCCTTGGACAGATCGTACGGAGTCATTTCCACGTTGACCCTGTCACCGGCAAGCACACGAATACGAAATTTCCGCATCTTGCCAGCCGTATGAGCAAGCACTTCGTGGCCGTTATCCAATTCGACGCGAAACATCGCGTTAGGGAGGAGTTCCTTAACGATACCGGAAAATTCTAAAAGCTCTTCTTTCGCCATTTCGCTCTCATTTAGTTGAATCGGCCACATAAGTGACGTTGTAAGCCGGTTTGGTCAAGTTAATTCCTTGTTTTAATCGTTCTCAAACATGTGACGCAGCTTCAATTGGGAAACGCGTCTTGATTTTTGCCATCAACTGATCGCGAACCTGACGGTAGGCATCGAGCCTGATTTCCCGACTGCCTTCAATAATCGTCGGGTCAAAAGTATTCCAGAATTCAACTTCACAGGCCATGACACGGGTCATTTCGACCGCTTTATGTTGGGCTTCGGGGGATAGCGAGATAACAATATCAAAGGAATCATCTTCAAGGTCATCAAAGGTCTTGGAATTGTGTTTGGAAATCTCGATACCGATCTCGTCCATGACTTCAATAACGAACCCGTCAATTTCACCCTTCCTGACACCCGCAGAATCCACATAAATTTTATGCCCGTGCAGGTGTTTGAGAATTCCTTCGGCCATTGGTGAGCGAACCGAATTCATGGTGCAGGAAAACAGGACCGCTGAGGGAAGGTCTGACATGTTCTAGACCCTGATATGAAGAACGCAAATCAGGGTGAACAGACGCCTTGCCGTGTCGATATCGATATCTACCTTTTCGGCAAG
Organism: Rhodospirillaceae bacterium; assembly: GCA_014382375.1. Taxonomy (GTDB): domain Bacteria; phylum Pseudomonadota; class Alphaproteobacteria; order Rhodospirillales; family JABHCV01; genus JACNJU01. The sequence goes on along the minus strand of JACNJU010000054.1, from coordinate 7,051 downwards.
CCGTTCCTTGAGAATTTCCGCGCCTTCGTTGTGTAGTCCCCTGCGGCCCATATCGATAGCTTCGATTTGCGAAGGGGATGAAACCTTGATCGCCTTGAAATAGCTGTCACAGACCATGAAGTAATCTTTGACGACAGAACGCAATGGACTAAGGGGTTGGGTAAAGCGGACCAGTTCCTTGTCACCTGTATCCCTGACGTCAAAGATCAGCCGGTTTTCGGCAATCGACAGGTGCAGGTGGAAAGGGCCATGAAAATCGCCCATCAGCTTGAACTGGTTTTCTTCAAGCAGATCATAAATCGCCACTTTGCGTTCGTGGTCAACTTGTGCAGAACGGCTGACGACGCTGCGCTCGTCAAGGAAGATTTCCGCTATCCTTTGCTGATCTGCCACGGTCGGATTATTCCTCTGAGCGCCTGTTCAGTCGCAGGGCGATGGAACGGGCGTGCGCGTCCAGACCCTCTGCTTCGGCCAGCAAAATGGCGGCTGGCCCGACTTCGGCCAGACTTTTGGCATCGCCGCCAATCAGGGAGCTCCGCTTGATGAAATCAAGCACCCCCAGTCCCGATGAGAACCGGGCGCTGCCATCAGTTGGCAAAACGTGGTTCGGGCCGGCCAGATAATCGCCCAGCGCTTCGGGTGCAAAACGACCAAGGAAGATGGCCCCTGCATTGCGCACTTTTGCCGCCATCCCGTCAGGATCAGCGACCGCCAACTCAAGATGTTCAGGGGCAATGCGATCAATCAGGGGGATCGCTTCGTCCAGATTTTCGACAACGATAAGGGCACCATAATCGTGCCAGCTTTGGCCTGCGATGTCGGCCCTGGGCAGGGTTCGAAGCGCATCCTCAACAGACGTTTCGACGCGATCTGCAAAATTCTCGTCATCGGTTATCAGGATCGCCTGCGCCACCTTGTCGTGCTCTGCCTGTGATAACAGGTCAGTGGCAATCCAGTCCGGGTCGTTGTCAGGGGCGGTCCCCCCCGCGTTGCGGGAGGGCGGGGCACAGCGGTGGGCGCCGACACCCAGGCCGCCTGGCCGTTTTGCTGCAGCATCATCGGCATGCCCGGGCCCGCCGCTCTTACCGACGGGGGCAAGGGCGGCGGTGCCAGAAGCATGGGCGCGGCCGGCCGGGGCACCGCCGATACGGTAAATCTCGTCAATACCGGCGATGCGGGCGGCCGCCAGAACCAGTGGATTGAGCACGCCTGCTGGCGTCGGCACCACCATGACCAGGCGCTCAACACCGGCAACCTTGGCCGGCAGGGCATTCATCAACACTGACGACGGGTAGGCGGCCGTGCCACCGGGTACATACAGACCGGCAGCGGCGAGCGCCGTCCACCGATAACCCAGACGGATGCCAGCGGCATCAACGTAATCCAGGTTTTCGGGCATCTGGTGCTTGTGAAAATCGGATATGCGGCTGGCCGCAAGTTCAAGCGCCGCCAGCAGTGCAGGCTCGCACTGTTTCATCGCGGCGTCGATTTCATCCGCCCCGATAGCCATCCCTTCTGCGGTCAGTTCAAAGCCATCGAAGCGCCGGGTCATCTCGATGAGCGCCGCGTCGCCACGCTCGCGCACATCGGCAAGGATGGTCGTGACGGTATCATTCACGTCCGCCTCGTTTTCACGTTTGGCCGCCAGTAATTTCGCAAAGCCGTCGGCGAAGTTATTGTCAGTCGTCTTCAGGCGGGTCGTCATTTGACCGTCTCGAGCACTGATGTCGTTTTAGCCAGTGCCCTGCGGAAATCCTCGATCAACTGACCAATTTCGTCAGGGCGGGTTTTCCAGGCAGCCCTGTTGACGGCCAGGCTCGAGGTGATTTCGGTAATGTGTTCAATCTCGACAAGACCGTTGGCGCGCAAGGTGTCACCACTGGACACCAAATCGACAATGCGGCGACACAATCCCAGTATTGGGGCAAGTTCCATGGCTCCGTTCAGTTTGATGCATTCCGCCTGGACACCGCGGCGGGCAAAGTGACGACTAGTGATTGCCGGGTACTTGGTGGCGACGCGGACATGGCTCCAGGTAGTCGGATCGTCATTACCAACCATTTCTTTAGGTTCGGCGACGGCCATGCGGCAGTAACCAATGCCCAGATCAAGCGGTGCATAGATTTCAGGATAATCAAATTCCATCAACACATCGCCACCGACAATGCCAAGATGGGCAGCCCCAAAGGCGACGAAAGTAGCCGCATCGAAGCTGCGGACCCGGATAATATCGAGACCGGGCCGGTTTGTTGCGAAACGCAACTGGCGCGCACCGTCATCGCTAAAAGCCGGTTCGGGCTCTATACCGGCGGCACGCAACAGGGGCATCACTTCTTTCAGGATGCGCCCCTTGGGCAGGGCCAGGACAAGTTTTTCTTTAGGCTTGGGCATCACTTCCTCGGGTCATCACAATATTCAGGGCTTAATAAAGGGTTTTTGCCGCTTTAACCAGCCTGTTCAAGACCCTGCCCGGAGATCAATAAAGTAGCGGATTGTTCTCATGAATGACTTAAAAAAAGTACACAGGCCTTTGTTATTCAATCCTTTAGTTGAAAATAATGCTGAAATTAGTGGGATTCATCGTCATTTCGTGCTAGCAAACGATTCGCAAATGCTTGATGGGGAGCCTTTGTTGCGCTAATTTTGCGCTGTCTGTGACACAAAAAGTGAGTAAAAAAATGTCTGTTGGTACTGTTAAATGGTTTAACCCGACAAAGGGATTTGGTTTTATTGAACCTGAAGAAGGGGGCAATGACGCTTTCGTACATATCTCTGCCGTTCAAAAAGCTGGCATGGATACACTTCGCGAAGGTCAAAAAGTGGAATTCGAACTCGTTCCCGGTGACGGTGGACGTAGCTCGGCTGAAAACTTAGTCGCAATCGACTAATTTTCTTGTTGCAGGGTCAATTTTTGACCCGCTCTATATCGGCGCCGCAGGCGGCGAGCTTTTCCTCGAGTCGTTCGTACCCCCTGTCCAGGTGGTAGACTCGGTTGATTTCAGTCTCGCCCTCTGCCGCCAGGGCAGCCAGGACGAGTGAGACCGAAGCCCTTAGGTCCGTCGCCATAACCTGTGCGCCTTTCAGGCCGCTTCCGCCGCGAATGATGGCCGAGGCGCCGTGCACATTGATATCTGCGCCCATACGCGATAACTCCGGCACATGCATGTAGCGGTTCTCAAAAATCGTTTCGGTCATCATTGACGCCCCCTGGGCGACCGACATCAAGACCATCAACTGGGCCTGCATATCGGTGGGAAAACCCGGGTAGGGTTCGGTCATTACATCGACGCCCCTAAGCCCCCCTGCCCCTCTGCGCACCCGAATGCCGTCATCAACTTCGCTGATTTCAACCCCTGCCTGCCTTAAGATATCGGCGACCGCCTCGATCAGGTCGAGACGGGTGCCTTTCAGGGTCAAATCGCCATCGGTAACCGCCGCCGCGACAGCGTAACTGCCAGTCTCGATGCGGTCCGGAACGACGGCGTAATCCGCACCGTGCAATTCTTTTTTACCAATGATGTGCAAGGTGTCGCTGCCGATGCCATCAATTTCAGCCCCCATGGCGACGAGACAGCGGGCCAGGTCAGTGACTTCGGGCTCACGTGCGGCATTGGCAAGGATCGTTTCACCTTCCGCCAGTGCCGCCGCCATCAACAGGTTTTCGGTACCACCGACAGTAACCATGGGGAAAACGATATGGGCCCCTTTCAGTCCATCCGGGGCGGCGGCTTCAATGTAGCCTTCGTTGAGGTCTATTTCCGCGCCCATCTGGGCAAGCGCCTTTAGATGCAGGTCGACCGGTCGGGTGCCGATGGCGCAGCCACCCGGCAAGGACACCCTGGCCTTGCCAAATCTGGACAACAAGGGGCCGAGCACCAGAACCGAGGCGCGCATTTTGCGCACCAGGTCATAAGGAGCCGTGGTTTTGCTGATATCCGCGGCATTGAGCTCGAACACCCGGCCATGATTTCCACCGCCGCCGCTGGTTCCGTTCATGGAGATGTTGACGCCAAGATCAGCCAGCAGATGGGCCATGGTCGAGACATCAGCAAGATGGGGCAGGTTGGACAGGGTCAGCGTCTTATCGGACAATAAACAGGCGGCCAGCAGCGGCAGGGCTGCATTTTTAGCACCGCCGATGTGGATCGTTCCAGTTAATCGCCTGGTGCCGCGAATCAGTATTCGGTCCATAGGGGTCCAACATGCCAAAAATCAATAAAAAGCCCGTCACTTCGCAGGGAGTTCTTACTCTATGGCGTTGCCGTGAACAAGCGTCGAAACCATCAACAACCGGAATTCTACTGCTCACTGTCGGTCGGTGTTTCACCTTGACGAGCCTGATCTTTACGCCTTTTCAGATTAGCGCGCAGGGCTTCGGCCTGCCGCTGACGACGCTCGTCAACCCTTTTTTGGTGCCGTCCGGCAGCATCGCCGGTATTTCCGCGTGGCTTTTCGGCCTTGTTTTCCGACATTATCTGCTTTTCCGAACATTAATAATCGTCCGCCATGGTGGAGCCTGAAAAAAACTTCGTCAAGGGACGCTTGCAAGGAAACAAGTGCTATGGCATTGTGCGCGCCGTCACGCCTGAGGAACAGCCAAAGGCGCGGTCGAATGATCATTCGGCACCCCAAATCAAGCCGCCGTAGCTCAGGGGTAGAGCGCGCCATTGGTAATGGCGAGGTCGACAGTTCAATTCTGTCCGGCGGCACCATTACTTTCAATGGGTTAGCTACTATTCCAGCTATGCCATGAATTAATCCCCCACTAAATCCCCACTAAAGCACAGTTAAATTACCCTGTTCTGCCCAGTCTAGTGCCTCTTCAGCAATGACACGGAGCTTGGTCCTCATCCAGGTGGGTGGGGAATGCATTGTTGCAGTCCGATGAATGGGTGCCAAGGGGGCCATGGGGGGTGCCTTCCGCCATAGAGAAAGGGGCCTTGAGAATTTCTAAAGGTAATTATTGGTTTAGGGTTTTATAGGTTATCTTTCCTGATTCAATCCTATCTCCATCCCGCACATGGCTAACAGGACCAGTGAGAACAGACTGGGCGGAAACTGTAGCCATCATTAACATAATCAGAATAGTCGTTATGAGGGGTTTCATCTGCACCTGTCAGTAGATTGCCATAATTATTATTTCCACCTATCTTGCCAGTATTGATACAGCCAAGGAATCATGAGGATGTCATTCAGGATATTACCCTTCATATCAACTGTCTTCTTGGCATTGTCATTCATGATATTTCAGAGCGATTTATCAGCTGCGGAAATTACGGTTGCGAAATCATCAATAACCCTTTCAGGATTTATTGAAGAGGGAGACCGAGACAAGTTGGCTGCAGCTTTGGAGAAAGCTCGTAACAGGAAAACAATTATACTCACAAGTGAAGGCGGTTTTATTGAGGAGGCTATGAGTATTGCGGATCTGATAATTGACTATGAATTAGACACGCATGTTGTCGTTAAATGCGAAAGTGCCTGCAGCACCATTTTGCTGGCAGGCAAAAAACGAACAATGCAAAGAGGCTCAAAGCTCGGGTATCACCAATCAGGCTGGGACTTAGAAAACATCACAAATGCTTATGAAGATGCGCCTGCTGACTGGAATAACAGTGTATTTGAATTTGCTATTTGGGTGGATCAGGTTGCCATGACCTCTAGTTTTGACAATTTAAAATACCAGCTTGAAAGAGGGGTTGATGCCCAATTCGCCATTAAGACCCTTCAAGCCCAGTCAGATGACATGTGGTATCCGAGAAGGAAGGAGCTTCTAGAGGCTGGGGTCTTAACTGAGTAATCCATGGTTTGAAGCACCAAATAGAGGTAACGCCTGATGGATGGGTCACGCCAGATGAATTCGATGAAAGTTGCTAAGCTTATAACTCTCTCTACAGCTTATAACAGGGGAAAGAAATGAAACGATTATTAAGCGCAGCGGTCCTGACAACAAGGCTATAGACATCCTTTTGGGGGTAGAATGTTAGATTTCCTGAAGAAGCGAGAATGCCGTAAAAACATGAAGCGGCTTATTGAAGATGCAGGTGCGAAGTTAGATTTGGTCGCGGAGCTTGCTCTCACGTTAAGAGAGTTTCGCGATATGTCTCAAAGCGCGCAAGACAAGATCTATAACAAGTTCAATGAAATCACCGCTGATATGATGCAAAAGAGCGGACAAGAAGCTGAAGCTCTCTACTGGCAAAACTTCCAGTATGGATGGAAGGCCGAAGATTTGAGGGAGTCCAGTAAGGCTGCTGATATTCAAATGGTATGCGCTATTGATCTTGCTAGGGTTTATGTCAAAGCATTGATCGTTATAGCCAGCAATGACAGCTTCCTTGATTTCAGCCCTGCATCGAATATCGCGGAGGCCCTAGATGACTGGGGCACAGGACTGTCGTTGGAAGACATCACACGAAGGGGATTTGTCAAGAATCCAATCGGTGGGCTTGAAGTGCTTCTTTCTATACTCGACGAGTAGGGGGGCAAGATGGCTATATACAATTATTGCTGCTGTGATGCTTGCAAACGGTTAACTACAAGGGGGTAGAAAATATGGAGGATGGCGCGAAGTTAGCGGGGGTTCTATCCCTACGTGCGGTTGTCTTTATATACGCAACAGTTTTGCACTTTTATACGGTGTATATGTCCTTCGAGGCGTTCGGAATTGTGGCAGCCGGAATCACTTTAATTGGGGCGTTCATATCTCAACTGTTTTGGATATATAAGCTCTTCAATGAGACAGGTGTATTCTTCAACCCTTTCACGATAGCCTGCTTAGTATGGGCTGCATTGGCGGTGGCAAGAGCAGTTGTAAATGTCAAAGCTGAGGAGAGGTTCTCTTGAATCGCCTGTCTATTAATTCCGTTTTGCTTCTGGTCTTTGTTGTAGGGTTTCCTATAACCGGTAAGGCTGGACTGTCTTTCCCATTATCGACGTTCACTGACTTTGGTATTTCCGCAGGACGCGCACTCTCATGCGGTCAATCAGAGAAAGATGTTATGTCTGAAATGTTTGGGATTACTACGGCATTAGCGAATGCGAGGCGAAC
>JACNJU010000065.1 GCA_014382375.1 Rhodospirillaceae bacterium | reverse complement strand
GGTCAAAGGGCGCGCCAGGTTCTTGGTTAAGGATGTGCCCGTCTAGGACGAAATGAGCGACGTGAATGTTTTGCGGTGAGAGCTCACGGGCAAGACTTGGACAAAGACCACGCAGCGCAAATTTCCCCAGGGCAAAGGGGGCCGAGCGTGGATAACCCTTAATGCCAGCCGATGCACCGGTGAATAACATTGTCCCTTTACCCGCCCCCAGCATACGTCGTGCCGCCTGCTGGGCGGCAAGGAAAGCACCGTAGGCGGTGACCATGATTGCATCCCTGGTGTCGAGGGGATCGACGTCGGTGATCGGTCCCGGAACCCGCATACCGGGGTTGTAAACAAGAATATCCGGGCATCCGATATCGTTTTCAAAGGTCTCGAATAATTTCGCTACGCTATCCACATCGGTCACGTCGCAGGCATAGGCCCGACCGCCGATTTCACTTGCAAGCGGCAATAACTTTTCCACACTTCTTGCAGCCAGACCAATCGTCATTCCTTCTTCTGCAAACAAGCGGGCGATAGAGGCGCTGAGCCCGCTTCCGACACCGATTATCAATACGTTTTCCGTCATTGGATATACACCTGCTGCTGGATTCTATCCCCTAGTTCGCCGGCCACTTGCCGACGGCCTTGTCGTAATCTTCCATCAGCGTTTTGCAGATCTCGCCCGGTGTGAACGTGTAGGTGTCGATCTCGCCGACCGGGGTGACCTCGGCTGCGGTGCCGGTCAGGAACACTTCGGACGCGTCGGCCAGTTCTTCAGGCATGATGGCCCGTTCGACAACCTCGATGCCGCGCGCCCTGGCCAGTTCGATGACGGTCTGGCGGGTGATGCCGTTCAGGAAGCAATCGGGGGTCGGCGTATGCAGTTTGCCATCACCCATATACAGAAAGATGTTGGCACCGGTTGCCTCGGCGATCTGGCCGCGCCAGTCGAGCATCATGGCGTCGTCGTAGCCGTCTTTTTCAACAGCGTGCTTCGATAAGGTGCAAATCATGTAAAGACCGGCTGCCTTTGAATGAACGGGCTCGGTTTCAGGCGACGGGCGTTTCCATGGGCCGGTCTTCAGGCGAATGCCCTTCATGCGGGCCTCCGGCGAGAAATAGGACGGCCATTCCCAGGTCGCCACCGACAAGTGGATGGTTGTGTTCTGGGCGCTGATTGCCATCATCTCGCTGCCCCGCCAGGCGACCGGGCGCAGGTAACCTTCGGTGATGTTATTGGCCTTCAGGGTTTCGAGGCAGGCGGTGTTGATCTCTTCCAGGGAGTAGGGAATGTCAAAACCCAGCAGCGCCGCTGAATCAATCAGGCGCTGGGAATGTTCGGTCAGTTTGAAGACGTTGCCGCCGTAACAGCGCACCCCCTCGAACACCGACGAACCATAGTGAAGGGCATGGCTAAGGATGTGCAACTTGGCATCCCGCCAGTCAATGAGTTCACCATCAAGCCAGATAAGGCCGTCGCGATCGTCGAAAGAAGGTGCCGACATGAAATTATCTTTCCAAAAGAGCTGTTAATGCAAAAGTATCTTGCGTTTTCTAACAGGATGGGGCATATATGTCAACAAGGCTGACGTATATTTCAAGCAACCTGTTTAAAGGGCGCTGATGACCGTATCCAAGACCCCACCCGACCACGACGCCTCCTCTGTAGAGCCCCAGGACATGGAGGATATGGAAGGTTTGCGTCAGGCCATTGAACTGCTGTTCTTTGCCTATCGTGATTTCACCGCCGAACCGGATGCCATTCTTGCCCACTATAATTTCGGACGCGCCCATCATCGGGTGATTTATTTCGTCGGCCGCAACTCCGGCATCACCGTCAGTCAGCTTCTCGATATCCTGCAAATCACCAAGCAGAGCCTGGCCAGGGTGTTGCGCCAGCTGATCGATGAAGGCTTTATTGAGCAGCGTCAGGACTTGGGTGACGGCCGCCGCCGCCTGCTTCACCTGCTCGACAAAGGCGTCGAGATTGAGGCCTTGTTGACGGCACGTCAGGCAGCACGCATCGCCGCCGCTTTTGCCGCAGCCGGGGCGGACGCACCGCAGGGTTTCAAGGATGTTCTGCGTGGTATGATCAACAAGAAGGATCGGCAACGGGTTTAGGGTGCTATAGTCAGTCATGGAAAACGAGCAGCCCCATATTCTGGTGATCGACGACGATGATCGTCTGCGGGAATTGCTGCGCCAGTTCCTCAGCGAGAACGGCTTTTGGGTGTCGACGGCGGTCGATGCCGGCGATGCCCGTGAGCGCCTGAAAGGCCTGACCTTTGATCTGCTGGTTCTGGATCGCATGATGCCGGGGGAAAGCGGCCTGGATTTCGCCGCCGATTTACGCAAGACAAGTACCGTGCCGATCCTGATGCTGACCGCCATGGGCGAACCCGAAGACCGCATTGACGGGCTTGAGGGTGGGGTGGATGATTACTTAAGCAAACCTTTCGAGCCGCGCGAACTGTTGTTGCGGATCAATGCAATCCTGCGCCGCGTCCCGGCCCCCAAGGTCGCCCCTAGCGAAATCAAGCTCGGCGCTGTGGTTTATGATCAGGCCCGGGAAGTTCTAAAGCAAGACGGCGAGATCATCCGCCTGACCGATGTGGAGGCCGCTTTGCTTAAGGTATTGGCGGCCAGTCCGGGGGCGGTCTTAAGCCGTGAAGATTTGACCGAACTGACCGGTGCCACCGGCGGCAGCCGCGCCATAGACGTGCAGGTAACCCGCCTTCGCCGCAAGATAGAACCCAACCAGAAACTTCCAACTTACCTGCAGACGGTACGTGGCAAGGGCTACGTACTGCGTCCGGATTAAAATGAAGACGCCTTTTATCAAACGCCTTTTGCCAAAAAGCCTGCTTGGCCGCTCGTTGATGATTATCATCATGCCGCTGGTCATCCTGCAGGTGATTGCGGCGCTGATTTTTTACGAAAGTCACTGGCACAAGGTATCGCTGACCCTGTCTCGAAGCGTCGCAGGTGATATTGCTTCTGTCATCGACTTGATGCGCAGTAATCCGGACAAGGAAAATGTCGACTGGATCATGGATCTGCCAGCGAAAAACATGAACATGTTGATGAGTTTCAAGAAGGGCGAAATCATCACAAGTTCGCAATCCGTGTTGTCGGGGAAAATGGAAGAAACACTGATCAAGGCCATGCGCGAAGCGGTGGGACGCCCTTTTTATGTGGATTCAGAAAGTCTGGAGCGTGATGTTGTCATCGATGTGCAGCTTTCCGACGGGGTCTTGCATGTGATCACCTCACGTAAACGGCTATTCAGCTCGACGACCTATGTTTTTGTTATCTGGATGATTGGCAGTTCGCTTGTCCTGTTCGCCGTCGCGACCATTTTCATGCGCAATCAGGTCAAGCCGATCAGGCGACTGGCCGAAGCCGCCGATGATTTTGGCAAGGGCCGCGACGCGCCAAAATTCAAGCCAGAGGGTGCTACCGAAGTGCGTCAGGCTGCCGCCGCCTTTATTGATATGCGTGATCGTATCCAGCGCCAGATTTCGCAACGGACAAAAATGCTGGCCGGTGTCTCGCACGATCTCAGGACGCCACTGACGCGCATGAAACTGCAACTGGAAATGGCAGCCGCAGATGACAGTCTGGCAGATCTGAAAAGCGACATCGGCGAGATGGAGCATATGCTTGAAGGCTATCTGGCTTTTGCCAGGGGCGAGGGCGGCGAGGAACCGGTGGAGACCAATCTTGGTGATCTTTTGGGCAGCGTTTCCGAGCAGGCCCGCCGAAAGGGAGGCATCATCGACCTGCATGTTGAAAGTGCCATCACGGTTCCGCTCAGGCCGAAGGTGTTCAGGCGCTGCCTGACCAATTTGATCGACAACGCCATGCGTTATGCCGAGCATGTGTCGGTCAAGGCGGGAAAACGTGGCGATCTGGTCGATATTACCATTGATGATGATGGTCGCGGCATTCCCGAAGAGATGCGCGAGGATGTCTTCAAGCCGTTCTTCCGCATTGATGAATCACGAAACCCCGGAACTGGCGGCGTCGGCCTGGGGTTGACCATCGCCCGCGATGTGGTGCGGGCTCACGGTGGCGATATCGAACTGGGCGACAGTCCCAACGGCGGCCTGCGCGCCCGTATTAAATTGCCGCTATAGGGTTAGTACAGCCTGCCGCCATTGGCGACCTTTTCCCCCGGCCCGATCATCACCACTTCGTTTTCATCGTCGGGCAAGCCCAGGACCAACACTTCGGACATGAATTTGCCAATCTGACGGGGTGAAAAGTTGACGACGGCGCAGACTTGCCGTCCGCTCAGGGTTTCAGGGCTATAGTGCTTGGTAATCTGGGCCGATGTTTTCTTCTCGCCAATATCGGGACCGAAGTCGATCCACATCTTGATTGCCGGTATTCGGGCCTCAGGGTAGGCCTCGGCCCGCACAACAGTGCCGACCCTGATATCTACGCGGGCGAAATCGTCGTAAGAAATTGTCTCTGTTTGCATGGATTTTCTCCAATTCAAGAAGTGGCGCGGCGCAAAGAAGCTTCCCGGTACCACACATAAAGACCACTGCCGCTAACGACAAGCGCCCCGCAAATTGTCCAGACGCTTGGCACGTCAGCAAAAATCAACAAGCCCCAAATGATCGAGGCGACGACCTGCGAATAGGTAAAGGGTGCCAACATCGAGGCTTCCGCCGTAAAGAAGGCCCTGACAAGCATGAAATGACCCATGGCGCCTGCCGAGCCCATGATCAGCATTAAGCTCCACTGGCCCGGGCTTAAGCTTTGCCAAAAAAACGGGACCACGGCGCTGAGCACAAAAGCCCCCACAGCCGTTGAATAGAAGGTCGTTGTGGCGGCCCCGTCCTTGTCGCGGATGATCCGCGTCATCAGCATGTAGACGGCCAGCATTGCGGCTGTCATCAGCGGCAGAATGGCCCACCAGCCAAGCACCCCCGAACCGGGCCTGGCGACGATCAGGACGCCAATAAATCCAAACACCACGGCGGTCCAGCGTCTTGGCCCGACATGCTCGCCCAGTACCAGGCCGGAAAGGGCTGTTACCAGAACCGGGGCCAGGAACTGAATGGCAGAGGCATCACCCAGTTGCATGTGGGTGATTGCCACATACATGCTCGATGTTGCGCCGAACAGGGCGCTGGCCCGAATCAATTGCAGGCCGGGCCTTCGCGCCCGCAGAAAGCTGAGCGAGCGGGTGCGCCCGGCGTAGATGAAAAAGGTGATAACTGTATGAAAAAAATAACGGCCCCAGATGATTATCAGGATGGGCAACTCGAGGGACAGATACTTGGCCGTTGCGTCCATACCGGCCAGGATAATCCCGGCACTCAGGATCAGCACGATGGCCAGCGCTGGCGAGCTTTGTAAAGGGGGCGTTGGTTGCATGACGCAACTTATAGATAAGGCAGCCCCAAGGGCAAAAGAAAAGGCCGCACCCTTGTTGAAAGGGTACGGCCTTGGGAGATCTCAAAGGGGAGGGTTGAGATTACTTGGCAGACTTCTTGGAAAGAGCCTTGATTTCGTCCAGGCTGTCGCTGATGCGCTGGTTAACGACGGTGGTCGCTTCGTTGCTTGACTTGGCAACCATGTCGGCCAGTTCGCTCATGTTGGCGAGGGCTTTTTCGAAAGCAGCCTGATAGAGTTCTGCCTGCTTGGCGGCGGCAGCCGACGGATCGCCAGCTTTGCCGAAGTTAGCGAAGCTCTTGGTTGCTTCGTCGAGGGTTTCCTGCAAAATCGCAGCCTGACGGGTGGCGACATTCTGCATGCCTTCGGTTGCGGCCTTGTTGGCTGCAGCCAGGGCTTCGATGTTCTTGCGCTGGGAAGCCATTACGGATTCGACATCGAAGGCAGGAAGTTTGTAGTTGCTGGCGAACTTGGTGAATTCGTCAGCCATCTTGGACGGATCGAAGTCAGCCATCATTTTGGTGACGTCGAAGTTGAGGAACGGGTTGCTTTGCTTAGCCATGATAATAGTCTCCTGAATTTCATTTTATGCTGCACTGCACAATGAACATAATATGAGGTATAGCAGGGTATATGTCAATGCTTATGTTGCACTGCACAATAAATAAAAAGACCTGAAATCAATCAGTTACGGGGGTCTGATGAAAAAAATCAAAAAAAGTTAAAAAATTCAGGCCAATTCGCGGGATTTGGCGGTGGCGGCGGCAATGGCACGGTCGAGCAGCGGTTGCCAACCATCATCGGCCATCAGCACTCTCAAGGCTTCGGCTGTGGTGCCGCCGGGACTGGTGACATTCTGGCGCAGGGTTTCGGGTTGCTCGGACGAGCGGTGCAGCAGTTCGCCAGACCCTGCAACGGTCACCCGGGCCAGGCGTTTTGCCAGATCTTCCGGCAACCCGGCATTGATGCCAGCCTGGCCCAAACATTCAGCCAGCAGGAACACGTAAGCGGGGCCACCACCTGAAACCGCAGTAACGATGTCGATCTGTTCTTCATCATCGACCCAGGCGACTTCACCGACGGTGCTCAACAAGTCGCCGCACAGGGAAATCTGATCGTTCGCTACATGGCCGTTGGCGCAGCAGACGGTAATGCCCCGGCCGACGGCGGCAGGGGTGTTGGGCATGGCGCGAACGATGGCGGCTTCAGCCCCAAGCATTTTTTCAAAATAGCCGATGGTCTTGCCTGCGGCGATCGACAGGTAAACCACGCCGGGTCCTGCAAAGCGGGCATAGGCCGGGGCGACATCATCCATGACCTGCGGTTTGACGGCAAATATCACGACATTGGGGGCGGCGTTGAAATCAAGATCTTCGGGATTGGTGATGGTGGCGATGCCGTATCTTTGCTGCAAATCCTCTGCGGTGTCCGAATTGGGTTCGACGACGGTGATGGCGGTCGCCTCGAAGCCCTTGTCCAGCCAACCGGCGAGCATCGCCCCGCCCATCTTGCCACAACCGGCCAACAATAATTTGACTGTCATAATCAGGCTTCGCCGACGGTATCGACCATGGCCGCGGCAATCGAATCAATGGCGCTTTTGCCGCCCCAGATCACGTACTGGAAAGCCGGATAGAATCGCTCGCATTCCATCAGCGCCGTTTCGACCATATCTTCCATCTGGCCCTGGCTGGGACCATCGGTGCCACGCAGGGGCAGGGCATGACGATACATGGGCAGACCCTCGTCATCCCAGACACCAAAATGACCGAGCCACAGCTTTTCGTTAATCATGACCAGCAATTCGTGGACCTTGTCCCGGCATTCCGCAGGTACCCGCATGTCGAAGGCGCAGGTGAAGTGAATGGCGTCGGCGGCATCGTTCCAGGCAAAGAACATGGAATAATCACACCAGTGTCCAGGCACCTGAACGGCCATTTCCTGATCGCTGCGGCGATCAGAAATCCAGTCGTTGTCATCAACGATCCGTTCAATAATGTCCAGCGGGTGTGAGGAATGCTTGGTCTGGGCAATGTTGAGGTTGGTCATGATCGGTCTCCCATTGCTGTCTCGGGCGGTCGAAATAGCCGTTTAGGGAAGATAAACCACTAAATATGGGATAATACCCGATATATGGTGGATTGACCCCCCGTACACCACTAGGTATAGCCTAACCAATAGGGGAGTCCGGACGCAAGGACCGAATTGCTTTTAAGGAATATTAATTGTGGATAAGACAGCCAGCCTTACCCATTGGGCTGACCGGCTTATTCTAAGCCTTTTTGGTTTTCTTTGCCGTGGCCGTTTTGGTTTTTTTGGCGGCGGGTTTTTTTGCCGCCAGTTTGGCTTCCAGCTTTTTGACCCGGGCTGTCAGTTTTTCCTGTTCGGTGCGGGCCTTGGTAGCCAAGGCTTTGACGACTTCAAATTCCTCGCGGCTGACAAGGTCGGCATCGGCGAGCAGCCGTTGCAGTTGCTGGCGAATCAGGTTTTCAGCCTCGGATTTCATGCCGGCAATGGTTGACGCGGCGCCGCCTGCGACTTTCGCCAGGTCATCAAGAATACGGTTGGAAGTCTGCATGAGTTTCTCTCCGAAGTTTTAAGGCGACCATTATGACCCTTGGCCGGTACGTTAGCAACGCCTCACCGCTTGCTCAGTGTTGATGCTGGCTTTATAAACTTAACCCACCGAAGAACTTAAAGATTAAGGATAGTCCATGTATGTGGTAACGGGCGGGGCCGGTTTCATCGGCTCTAACATCGCCGCCGCCATCGAAGAGCGCGGCCTGGGCAAGGTCGTCGTCAGCGACTGGCTGGGCACAGACGACAAGTGGCGCAATGTGGCCAAACTGGATTTGACAAATATTATTCCGCCCGAAAATTTATTTGAATATCTGGGTGGCAATGAATACGGCATCAAGGGCGTCATCAACATGGGCGCTATTTCCTCGACGACGGAAACCGATGTCGACCTGATTTTCAGGCAAAACTTTAAACTGTCCATTGACTTGTGGAACTGGTGCACCAGCCATCATGTGCCGCTTATTTACGCGTCTTCGGCGGCGACTTATGGCGATGGTGCCCACGGTTTCGATGATAATCCGGACCGCGACGCGCTGGCAAAGCTGCGGCCGCTTAACCCTTACGGGTGGAGCAAGCACCTGTTCGACCGCCGGGTCATGCGCATGATTGATGCAGAGGAACCAACACCGCCGCAGTGGGTCGGGCTCAAGTTTTTCAATGTTTATGGCCCCAACGAATATCATAAGGGCTCCATGCAGAGCGTCGCCTCGAAAGTTTTCACCGATGCGAGGGACGGTAAAACGGCGACCCTGTTTAAGTCCCACCATCCTGATTACGCCGATGGTGGCCAGCTTAGGGATTTTGTCTGGGTTGGTGACTGTGTCGATATCGTCCTGTGGCTACTCGAAAATCCGCACGTTAGCGGCCTGTTTAATTGCGGTACCGGTCAGGCGCGCTCCTTCCACGATCTTGTCTGCGCCGTCTATGCGGCCATGGGCAAAGAGCCGGATATCAACTTTGTCCCGACGCCTGAAGAAATTCGCGACAAGTACCAGTACTTTACGCAGGCCGATATGAGCCGCCTTAGAGCTGCCGGTTACGCAAAGCCTTTCACCACCCTTGAGGACGGCGTCGGGTCCTATATTGGCGATTTTCTCGGCGCTGCAGACCCTTACCGATGAGTTTTCTCGCCATTCCCTATCCCAGCATTGATCCGATCATTTTTCAGGTCGGTCCAATCGCCATTCGATGGTATTCGCTGGCCTATATCGGCGGCCTGTTGTTCGCCTGGCGTTATATGATCAGGCTCGCTGCCCTCTCGCCGCAAGTCGCAAGCCGTGAGGCCGTTGATGATTTTCTGATCTGGGCAACCCTGGGCGTGGTTCTGGGCGGGCGGGTCGGTTATACGCTGTTCTATAATTTCGACTATTACGCAGACAACCCGTTGGCGGCCCTGCAAATCTGGAAAGGCGGCATGTCTTTTCACGGCGGTGTGCTGGGGGTCATTGTTTCAGGGCTGATTTTTGTTAAACGGCGAAATATTCCGGCCCTGCGTTTCGCCGACATCGTCGCCTGTGCGACACCGGTTGGCTTGATGCTGGGCAGGCTCGCCAATTTCATCAACGGGGAATTGTTCGGCAGGGCCTCTGACGTGCCGTGGGCGATGGTCTTCCCGCGTGGCGGGGACGCGCCGCGCCATCCCAGCCAGTTGTACGAAGCCTTTCTTGAGGGGCTGGTGCTGTTTTGTCTGCTTTATCTGTTGTCCAAAAAAGAAAGTATCCGCAATCGCCCCGGCGTATTGACCGGTGTTTTTCTTGTCGGCTACGCGCTGGCGCGGGCATTTGTTGAATTGTTCCGCCAGCCAGATGCCCATTTGGGCATCCTTGCCGCCGGACTGACCATGGGGCAGTGGTTGTCCATTCCAATGATTTTGGGTGGCCTTTTCCTGATAACCCGGGCTAAAGGCGAAAGTTGAGAGATTCTATGTCGCTGGAAGAAATCCTTATCGAGCGGATAAGGGGGACCGGCCCCCTAACCATTGCAGAGTACATGGAACAGGCGCTGGCCCATCCGGAACACGGCTATTACATGCGCGGTGATCCTTTCGGGGTCAGCGGTGACTTTGTCACGGCCCCGGAAGTTTCGCAGATGTTCGGTGAACTGCTTGGCCTTTGGGCCGGTGTCGCCTGGATGACAGCGGGGAGCCCCGAAACCATCAATCTGGTCGAACTGGGACCGGGCCGGGGAACCCTGATGGCCGATATGCTGCGCGCCGCACCGCTGGTTGATGGTTTTAGCGATGCGGTTGAGGTTCATCTGGTTGAAACCAGTCCGGCCTTGCAGGAAATCCAGCAGCAAAAACTGGAAGCTGCGAATGTGGTCTGGCACCGCGCCTTTGCCGATGTGCCCGAAGGACCTTTGATTGTCATCGCCAATGAATTCTTAGACGCCCTGCCCATTGAGCAGTATTTTCACGCCGGTGATTTCTGGTGTCCGCGCATGGTAGATATCAAGCCCGACGGTGACGGGCTGTGTTTTGTCCTGCTGCCGCCGTTCGACCAGCCGGAATTACCGCCGGGACTGATAGATGCGCCTGCCGATGTTATGGTAGAGGTCTGCCCGGCGGCCCTCGACATCAGCGAAGATATCGCCCGTCGTATTGCCGATCACGGCGGGGCGGCCCTGTTTGTCGATTATGGCCATGGGCAAAGCGCCCCCGGTGAGACCTTGCAAGCGGTTAAAAATCACAATTTCCACGATCCTCTGGTTGATCCCGGCACCGCCGACCTGACCGCCCATGTGGATTTCGGGGCGCTGGCCCAGCGGGTTTTTGCCTCTGGTGCACGGGCCCTGGGACCGGTTACACAGGGGGATTTCCTGACCACCCTTGGCATCGTTGAGCGAGCTGAAATCCTGCGAAAAAATGCCACCCCTGAGCAGGCAGAAGACATCGCCCAGGCCTTAAAAAGACTGGTAGACCCGGAAGAAATGGGCGGTCTGTTCAAGGTCATGGCGGTGACCGCTCTGGAAGCCCCGCCGCTGCCGGGCTTTGATTAGAGGGGCCCTTCCCTTGGTGGCCATAAAAAAAGCATAATAGCGTCATGTTGACTGCATCAAATCTAAACGGCGTCCGGCATGGCTTTTTCACCCGCAAGGGCGGTGTCAGTGCCGATGGTATTGGTGATATGGATGGTCTGAACTGCGGTTTTGGTTCCGATGACAGCTCCGAAAATGTCGCCGAAAACCGTCGTCTGGCTGTTGCCCGGCTGGGCGTTCAGGGTTGCGATTTGGTGACCGCCTATCAGGTTCATTCGGCCAAAGTGGTTCGGGTGACCCAGGCCTGGGCGCACCAGGATGCGCCGCAGGTCGATGCCATGGTCACAGGCGAGAGCGGTATGGTGCTGGGTATTCTGACCGCCGACTGCGCACCGGTACTGTTTGCCGACAGGACCGCCGGCATCATCGGCGCCGCCCATGCCGGTTGGCGCGGGGCCAGGGCAGGGGTTGTCGAGGCCTGCATCGCTGAAATGGTTGCCATCGGTGCCAGGCCTTCAAACATTGACGCCGCCATCGGCCCCTGCATCGCCCAGTCGTCCTATGAAGTGGGGCCGGAGTTCTATCAGGATTTTATCGACGAGGATGCCGCCCACGATGATTTTTTCAAAACCTCGACGCGGCCCGGTCACTTCCAGTTCGATCTTTCCGGTTATATCGAGCGGCGATTATCCAGGCTGGAGCTGGCTTCGGTGGCGGCGCTGGGCGTCGATACCTGCGGCGATCCTGAACGCTTTTATAGCTACCGCCGCTGTACCTTGAATGGTGAAAAAGATTATGGTCGGCTGTTATCGGCGATAGTATTAGAGCAACCTGCCCTTAAGTGAGGGCAGATAAGTTGCTCTAACTTTATAGAATCGATCAAATGACCTGCCATCAAGCGATGGCAGTTTGATCTAGAAGGACTAAATCCATGGCCCTGCATTTCAGCGAACAGGAACTGGCCGGGCGCCGCAGCCGTGCGTGCGACGAGATGGCTTCGCGCGGCCTCGACGGCTTGTTGATATTCCGGCAGGAAAGCATGTTCTATCTGAGCGGCTACGACAGCTTTGGATATGTCTATTTTCAGTGCCTTTTCCTGAGTGCGGACGGGGCCATGACCCTGCTCACCCGTTCGGCGGATTTGCGACAGGCCCGCCATACCTCTGTGATTGACGATATACGGATCTGGGTCGATGGCCCTGACGCCACCCCGGCCCGCGAGCTGGCGCAGATACTTGATGAGTACGCCATGAAAGGCAAGCGTCTGGGTGTCGAATGGGATTCCTACGGGCTGACCGCCCTCAACGGTCAAAGATTGAGCGCCGCCCTGGATGGCTTTTGTACGTTGGAGAATGCCTCGGATCTGGTCAGTCGCCTGCGGCTGGTCAAAAGCCCGGCAGAGATCACCTACGTGCGCCGTGCCGCAGAGCTGGCCGATGACGCCCTTGATGAAGCGGTGGCGCTGACTGGTCCCGGCGCTTTTGAAGGTGACATTCTGGCGGCCATGCAGTCAGCAGTATTCCGTGGTGGCGGCGATGACCCCGCCAATGAAACCATCATTGGTTCGGGGCCGGACGCCTTGCTGTGTCGTTATTTCACCGGCAGAAGGCATCTCGACGCGGCCGACCAGCTAACCCTGGAATGGGCGGGGGTGTATCGCCATTATCACGCCTGCATGATGCGGACGATCACCATCGGGCCGCCGCCGGATCGACAACTGGCCCTGTATGAAGCGGCTCGTGAGGCCCTTGAAGTCGTTACCGCCGCGCTGCTTCCGGGGCGTCCTGTCGGCGAGGCCTTCGATGCCCACGCAACGGTTCTCGACCGGCACGGACTGGCCGACCACAGGCTCAATGCCTGTGGCTATTCACTGGGAACGACGTTTGCGCCCAACTGGATGGATTGGCCGATGCTTTATCATGGCAATCCGGTGCTTGCCGCACCCGACATGATCTTCTTTCTGCACATGATTATTTTCGATAGCGACGCAGGAGTGGCGATGACCCTTGGCGAAACCGTACGGGTTACCGATACGACGCCGGAGCGTCTTTCACGGTCATCGCTGGACCTGATCAGAAGGTAAACCGCCATGCCATACCTTTTTTTCATGTTGCTGGTTCCCTTGATCTTCATGCTTGTCATGTGTGTTGCGGGGTAGGCGATGCGCCTGATCCTGCCCCTGTTGGTGCTGATACTGGCGGCCTGTACGCCGAACGAGCAGCCACTGTCCTACGAACCCCTGGAAGCGCGGGTCGAGGTCGCCAAGGTCACCGATGTTCGCGTTGAGCTGGTTCAGGGGCCGGCCCTGCCGATGGCGAAATTATTGTCCAGCGCCGTCGCCGCCGGCCTCGTCGAGCACGGCGTGAAGACTTCTATCAAGGAAAATGAAATCAGCCGTTATGTGCTTAAAGGCAGGGCCGAAGCCAATTGGAATGATGCCCGCGTCCCCTTTGTGATGCTGATCCACTGGACCCTGGTAGACCTTAAGGGCGATACCATCGGCGACTATACCCAAGGCGTGCGGGGGGCGCGTTGGAAATGGGAATATGGCGACCCGCGCATTATCCGCGCCGTCGGTAATGGGGCCGCCAAGCCGCTGGCGGCGATGATCGTTGATGATGTAAAAGCCCCCTTGCCGGTGTTGCTGCTGGGTGCGGGAATCCTGGTGGGGCCCGTGACCGGCGCACCCGGCGATGGCAATGCCGCCTTGCGTCAGGCCATTGTCAGCGCCCTGCGCGAGGCCGATGTCTCTATTACCGAGGATAAGCGTCAGGCCAGTCTGGTGCTTTCCGGCCAGGTCGCCCTGCAATCCCAGGAAGGCAATCTCGACAAGGTCCTGATCGTCTGGCGGGTCCTGACCATGGACGGGTTCGAGGTCGGCCGGGCGACCCAGGAAAACGTCGTCCCCGGCGGAAGCCTTAACGGTCCGTGGGCAGGGCAGGCAGAAGATGTCGCCGCTGCCGCGCTCGTCGGGATCGAACGGATTCTCGGCGCCGACAATAAACGGGCGGCGCCCTCATCGGTCGGCCAACAGGGAACGCCGCCGCTGGCTCCTGAATTGCAACGGATTCCGGGGCGTGCGCCACCACCACCTGAATAAAAATCACCTTTCCTTGGATAACGGTCCTGAATCCCGTTTACAGGCGATGGGGACGCTGTTAGATTTCGCCCTGTTCCGGGTTGGACGACCAGATTCTTATGATGCCGCCGTGTGATTCGGCGACCAGATCTGGAATAAGACCCCAGGGGGAACCGCCAAGATGAAAATCCTTGCCTGCAACTCAAACAGGCCCCTTGCCGAAGCTATTTCTGCATATTTGAATCTGCCATTGACCAAAGCCAGCGTGCGCCGGTTTTCGGACATGGAAATCTTCGTCGAGATTCAGGAGAACGTGCGCGGCGAGGATGTCTTCGTCATTCAGTCGACATCATACCCGGCCAATGACAACCTGATGGAACTGCTGGTTGCACTGGACGCGCTCAGGCGTGGCTCGGCGCGCCGCATTACCGCCGTCATTCCTTATTTTGGCTACGCCCGGCAGGACCGTAAATCCGGCCCCAGGACGCCGATTTCAGCCAAACTTGTCGCGAACCTGATCACCACCGCCGGTGCCGACAGGGTCCTGACCATGGACCTGCACGCGGGCCAGATTCAGGGCTTTTTCGACATTCCCGTCGATAACCTGTTCGCCGCCCCGGTGCTGACCAAGGATATTGCCGACACCATGAACGGCGAAGACCTGGTTATTGTCTCCCCCGATGTGGGTGGCGTTGTCCGGGCCCGGTCGCTGGCCAAGCGTCTGAATGCGGACCTGGCGATTATTGATAAGCGGCGCGAACAGGCCGGTGTTTCAGAAGTCATGAACATCATCGGCGAGATCGATGGTCGCCGCTGTATCCTGATCGACGATATTGTCGATTCGGCGGGCACCCTGTGTAATGCCTCGGTGGCGCTGAAGGCAAAAGGCGCCTCATCGGTATCCTCCTACGTCACCCACGGGGTTCTGTCGGGCGGTGCTGTTGCCCGGGTCTCCTCATCACCGATGGAAAACCTTGTTATTACCGACTCCATCCAGGCGACCGAGGCGGTTCGCGTCTCCCACAACATCAAGCAACTGACCATCGCCCCGCTGATCGCCGAAGCGATCAGCCGGATCAGCGATGAAAGCTCGGTCTCCAGTTTGTTCGTGTGAGGGCGGGGTTGTTGGCCGGGTGCGCTAAAACCCTTCATTTTCGGCTTTCAGTGTTTGACTGTTGGCTGACATCCCTTTAAAAGACACGCCACTCCTTGATGTGCCTGTTTTCAGGCGCAATCAAAACCGTCGACACCCCTGGAGGTCGGCATTTTAGAAACGGATATTTAGGAGACAATTCCAATGGCTCAAGCCGCTACTATGAGTGTCGAGCTGCGCGAACGGGCAGGTAAGGGGGCAGCCCGTGCCATACGCAGGGCTGGTCGGGTACCAGCCGTTATCTACGGCAACAAACAAGACCCGATTATGATTTCCCTCGAACCTGTTGAACTGATGATGCAGTTAAGGGGCCCCGGCTTCTTCTCGCGCGTCTATGAACTTGAAGCAGATGGACAAAAGCACCGCGTCCTGCCCCGTGATTTGCAGCTCCACCCGGTCACCGATCGACCGATCCACGTTGATTTCATGCGTTTCAGCGCCAAAACGCGCCTCAACATCGATGTCGCCGTGATCTTTGAAAACGAAGAGGATTGCCCCGGCTTGCGTGGCGGCGGCGTGCTTAACATCGTTCGTCATGATATTGAACTTTTGTGCTCTCCTGACAGCATTCCCGAAAGTCTCAGCGTTGATCTGACGGGTCTTGAAGTCGGCGACAGTGTTCACATCAGCGCCATCAAACTGCCCGACGACGTCGAGTTGACCATTACGGATCGCGACTTCACCGTCGCCACCATCGCCGCCCCGACCATCAACATTGAGCCTGAAGAAGAAGGCGAAGAAGGTGTTGAAGGCGAAGAAGGCGTCGAAGGCGAAGAGGGCGCAGAAGACGGCGGCGAAGGCGAGAGCGAAGGCGAAAAAGGCGGGTCAGAGGACTAATCCTTTTCCCCCGCAGGAGCCATTATCATGCTGCTGCTTGTTGGCCTGGGTAACCCCGGTGGGGACTACGCCAGGAACCGTCACAATATTGGATTTATGGCGGTGGACGAAATCGTCCGCCGCCATTCCTTTCAGCCGTTCCGTGCCAAATTCAATGGTGCGCTTGCTGAAGGCCGCATAGGTACAAGCAAGGTACTGGCCCTGAAGCCTGCCACTTATATGAACGAAAGTGGCCGTTCGGTTGCGGCGGCAGCCAACTTCTACAAAATTGATCCGGCCGACGTTCTGGTCATTCATGACGAGCTTGATCTGGAAGCGGGAAAGCTCAGGCTTAAATCCGGTGGCGGCCATGCCGGTCACAATGGCTTGCGTTCGATCCACGCACACCTGGGCGAAGGATATCGTCGCCTGCGCCTGGGTATTGGCCATCCGGGCGACAAGGCGAAGGTCACAAGTCATGTGCTCAAGGACTTCGCCAAAGCCGATCAACAATGGCTTGAACCCTTGCTTGCCTCCATCGCGGGTCACATTGGCCTGGTTATGGAAGGTGATGACGCGGGTTTCCTCAACAAGGTCGCGCTCGACATAAAACCTCCAAAAAATAAAGACAAAGACGAAGGATAACGCACCATGGGCTTTAATTGTGGCATCGTCGGTTTGCCAAACGTTGGTAAATCGACCCTGTTCAATGCACTAACGGCGACGGCTGCTGCTGAGGCGGCCAACTTTCCGTTTTGCACAATCGAGCCCAACACCGGCCGGGTAGCGGTTCCCGACGAGCGACTGGACAAGATCGCGGCGATCGGTCAGTCGGCCAGAATCGTGCCGACGCAACTTGAATTTGTCGATATCGCAGGGTTGGTGCGCGGCGCCTCCAAGGGTGAGGGTCTGGGCAACAAGTTCCTCGCCAATATCCGCGAGGTCGATGCCATCATCCATGTTCTGCGTTGCTTCGAGGATGAAAACGTCACTCACGTGGAAGGCGGCATCGATCCCATTCGCGATGCGGAAACGGTTGAAACAGAATTGATGCTGGCCGATCTGGAAAGCCTCGAGAAACGTGTCACGCCGCTGACCAAGAAAGCGCGCGGCAACGACAAGGACGCCGCCGCCCAGTTGGTCATGGTCGAGCGTGTTCTGGCTGTCTTGGGTGAAGGCAAACCGGCCCGCACCATGGACATCAGCGCAGATGACAAGCGGGCTTTCGAGATGCTGCAGCTGTTAAGCGGCAAGCCGGTTCTCTACGTTTGCAACGTCGAAGAGGACGCGGCGGGTAAGGGCAATGCACTATCAGAAAAAGTCGCCGAAATGGCGGCTCAGCAGGGCGCTGTCTCGGTCGTGATCTCGGCCCGTATCGAGGAAGAAATCTCCGCTCTGGCTGACGCCGCCGAACGGCAGGAATTCCTCGACGCCATCGGTCTTCAGGAAACCGGTCTCGCGCGGGTAATCCGCGCCGGCTACGAGCTTTTGCACCTGATTACGTTCTTCACTGTCGGGCCGACGGAAACCCGCGCCTGGACCGTGCATGCTGGTTCAAAAGCGCCGCAAGCGGCCGGCGCCATCCATACTGATTTTGAAAAGGGTTTCATCAAGGCCGAAACCATCGCCTACGACGATTTCATCGCCTGTAACGGTGAGCATGGTGCCAAGGAAGCCGGAAAAATGCGCCAGGAAGGCCGCGACTACATAACCCAGGACGGCGACCTGATGCTGTTCAGGTTTAATGTTTGAGGGCTCGGGGTTACTGAACCTTTTTGGTTTTTTTCATTTCAGGCTCTAATGGCTCCCCGGCCGCGATTTTGGCCTTAATTTCCTTAATCGTATTTTCGATCCCGACAAACCGGTCTGCATTGGCAGGGTGTGAAGTTGCCATGGAAATACCTTGTGCATTTTTCAAAGACATTCGCCGCCAGAAATGGGACGATTTTTCAATTTCAAGCTCCACGGAGGCCATGATGTAAAGGCCGACGTAATCCGCCTCCGCCTCGAATGCTACCGAGAATGCGCCGCCACCGGCACGCATAGCCATGTCGGTAAATTGTCCCTGCGTGTTTATTCCTGCCAGTGCTCCCAGCAAATCAACAATGAAACCACCCGCTCCGGCAATCACCGCGTTCTGGGTTTTTGCTTCTACATGCTCCATCGTGTTGTGAGCGAGTTCGTGTGAGAAGACCAGCGCCACTTCCTGATCAGTTCGAAAGAAATCCATTAAGCCCTTATGAAAGGTAATCGTTTTTCCATCGGCAAAAGCGTTGAGATCATTTGCGGGGTCAAGAACGATCTGATAATCACATGCTTTCTCTGGATTAATGGTGAGTGTGAGGTCATTTTCGCCACGTCGAACTTTGAATTCGATGGGAGCATCGTTTTTTAGAAGATCTTTGAGTTTTTTGTCGAATTTCTTCTTCGCCTTCTCGCCAACAGGAACTGACCAGTCATTCACAGTTATTAAGACATCGCCAATTTTCAACCCGCCTTCAGTCGCCGCCGCGTCTGGGGCAATGTAGTTAACTTCAAGAATATCTGATAACCCATATACAGATCGAAAGGCCTCTTCCCATTCTTTTTTTAAGCCAGTGGCGGACCAGACGATCATGCCGGTCTGGAAGGAGGTTTTCTCGCAAAACGGGATACCTTTGACAAGAATGGGATAACCGATACGGAACAACCGTTGTTCGGCCTCGACCCAATCTTGAACAACGAGTTCACGTTGTTTTTTGGCTTCAATTTCAGCGGCAACAGAATCAACTTTATTTATGCTCGTCTGTGGAGTCGCACAAGCAGAAAGGAAAAGGATCGTGACAATTGAGAGGGTGCGCAGGGTTGACATTAAAATTCCCGACGGGTCGAAGCCTGTGACAAGATGAGATTTATGATGTAATTTTCGACCATAGGTTACAAATTTATGTTTGTCGAGGCATCTCCCGCCCTTGCCAACATCCAGATCATGACCAATACTGTCCGCCTGTAACAATCCGAAAAGGACAGGGTCATGGCTGAGAAAATTTCAGGTGGTTGCCAGTGTGGGGCGGTGCGTTACGAATGCAGTGAAGGGCCGATCGTCGCCGGGCATTGCCAGTGTACCAATTGCCAGAAATTCAGCGGCACCGGTCACGCCACCAACATGATGCTGCCAAAAGATGCCTTCACGGTAACCGGCGAGATGACGCGCTACGAGTACACCGCCGACAGCGGCAATACCATGACCCGCTTTTTCTGCTCCAAATGCGGCTCGCCGGTTTACGGTGCCAGCAGCGGCAATCCCGCCGGTGTCATGATCCGCGTCGGGGGGCTGGACGACCCCGCTATTTTCGAGGCCAATTTCTCGCTGTTTAGCGATAGCGCTCAAAGTTGGGATCACATCGATCCTTCGATCAAGTCGTTTCCGGGAATGCCGCCCAAGCCTGCTGACTAATACCAACGAGCACTAATAATGACCCATAGAGATCGCCTCAACAGCGGTTCCACAAGACTTTTGGACGTTGTCGCGCCCGTCTTGAGATGCCCCACATCGCTACGCCGCGCGCTCCTAGCCAAAAGTCTTGTGAAACCGTCTCTGTGAGTCATTATTAGTGTTCGTTGGTATAATCAGGGCCTGACGACGGCGTTGCCTTCCTTGATCCAGTTCTCGATGCCGTTTGTGACGTTGTAAATGTTGCTGTAGCCAAAGCGGTCACTTAAACCTTCGGCCAGCATGGCCGTGCGGTTTCCGACCCGGCAGATCAGCATCACCGGTTCGTCTTTTTTGACGGTTTTGGCCAGCTCCTCGATGAATTCGCGGCGCAGGCGTCCTGATTTTTTGAACGATTCAATCAGGATTGAACCCTCAACAACACCTGTTTCCTGCCATTCTTCGGGGTGGCGAACGTCGATCAGCTTGACCCCCCTGGCGCGCAATGCTTTTAGCTCTGCATTGTCGATGTTGTTAAATGTCGGTGCCGCCACGGCCAGCAGTTCGACTTCAAATCGCAGTTTCGAGCCCGGCGGAATAACACTTCCGGCGCCGCGCTTTCCGTAAGCCAGATGCGGCGGAATAATAAGCTCGCGCTTGCCGCCAACTTTCATACCCTTGACCCCCATATCCCAACCGGGGATGACCATGCCAGCGCCAAGGGTGAAGACGAACGGTTCCCTGCCGATACTGGAATCGAACTGGGTGCCATCCATCAGCCAACCCGTATAGTTGACCGTAACCTTGCTCAGATTGCTCGCCTCACCGCCGCTGCCGACGACCTGATCGGTAATTATCATTTCTTCCTCGCCAGCCCGTACGGCCAGTG
Source organism: Rhodospirillaceae bacterium (assembly GCA_014382375.1). Classification (GTDB taxonomy): domain Bacteria; phylum Pseudomonadota; class Alphaproteobacteria; order Rhodospirillales; family JABHCV01; genus JACNJU01. The sequence continues at coordinate 46,951 of JACNJU010000065.1, read as the reverse complement.
GGATGAGAAGAAGAATGATGGCGAAAAAAGCGGTTTTATTAAAAGTTTTCATAGTCTTTCTTTCTTAAGAGAGCAGGAAATGGGCGTGCGCCGTGGCAACCGGCTTTGCCGGGTCGCTCTGCCAGGCCTGAACCCGGACATTGGCAATGCGCTGGCCCTGTTTAACCAGGACGGCGCTGGCCTGTGTGTCCATGGCCCGGCACGGACGCAGATAATCGACGGATATATTGATAATGCGCGGGATCGCCTTGATATCCAGTTCAAATAGTAACTGGAAAATCGCCGCATGTTCCAAAAGGGCCGCCACTGTGCCGCCGTGCAGAACCGCCATTTGATAATTGCCGATGTTGCTGTCCTGGTGGCGCAAACGTGTCACCATGGCACCGTCTTCAACCGCGCACTGAAGGCCAATCACACGGGTATAGGGAATAAGATTGCTTATTGATGAATAATCGCCCTTATCCTTAAGACTTTGGATATCTTTAAGCATGCTCAACTTGTCCCTTGCCCGGCAGAGGTGAAGCCTGCGGCATTGAGCATGAAGGTGGCGATGCAGTGGGCTATGGGGTCGGTGTTATCGCCGTGATGAGCGGTGGCGCGCACGAAGGCGACGGAACTGCTGAGGCGGAAACAGTCGGCATCGGCAAAAATGGCATCGCCGGGGCGGGCCGGTTTCAGGTAATCAATGCGCAGATCAAGGGTCGCAACCGGTGTTGTCGGAGAAACCGCAGACATCGCCGTCAGTCCCGCGACGGTATCCAGAAGTGTCGAAATCACGCCGCCATGAACGACGCCGGTTTCCGGGTTACCGGCCAGCCTCTCATGATAGTCAAGGCGCATGGATGTCCTGCCTGTCGCCAGGGCGGTGATTTCGATTCCCATTTCACGGCAATGGGGAATTTGCGAGAACATATCAGCCAGTTGTTTCAGATCGGCGGTTTCGGGCATGAAAAGGGGTGGCTTTGCAGGTTTCGGAGGGGGCGGAGTATAGGGCTCTTTTTGGCATTTGCAAAAACCTGTCTTGATGCGGGCGGCGGAACCTGAAAAACTGTCAATTGGTTGATTATCAGCAGTTTTCTAGGAAATGGGGGAATTTATGTCGGAACCGGGAACGCCCACAGTTATTGGCGTCATTGGTGGCAGCGGGATTTACGATATTGAAGGGCTGGAAAACACCCGCTGGGAGAAGGTTTCCTCACCCTTTGGCGAACCCTCCGACGCGTTGTTGATGGGCGAACTGGACGGCCAGAAGATGGTTTTTCTGCCGCGCCATGGCCGCGGCCACCGCATTCCACCGGCGGAATTGAACTTCCGCGCCAATATTGACGCCCTGAAACGGGTCGGCGTTACTGAAATCATCTCGGTCAGCGCCTGCGGTTCCCTGAAAGCGGAATTGCCGCCGGGCCATTTTGTTATCGCCGATCAGTTTATCGACCGCACCATCGATAGGGCAAAAAGCTTCTTCTCCACCGGTCTGGTCGCCCATGTCGGCCTCGGCCACCCGGTTTGCGGGCGGCTTGGCGACGCCCTGGAAGTGGCGATCAAGCAACTGGATATTCCCTACCAGCGCGGCGGCACGTACCTCGCCATGGAAGGGCCGCAGTTTTCGACCCTCGCCGAATCCGAACTTTATCGCTCGTGGGGCTGCGATGTTATCGGCATGACCAACATGCCGGAGGCCAAACTGGCGCGGGAGGCAGAGATGTGCTACGCGACCGTCGCCATGGTCACCGATTTCGACTGCTGGCACCCGGACCATGATCACGTCAGCGTCGACGCCATCATCAAGGTGTTGCTGGATAACGCCGACAAGGGCCGCTCGCTGGTCAAACAGGTAGCACCCTCTTTAAGTGGTCGAACAGATCGTTGCTCATCAGGCTGCCATACGGCCCTTGAGTGCGCCATCATCACCGCCCCCGAGGCCCGCGACCCGGCGATGGTCGAAAAGCTCGACGCGGTGGCAGGGCGGGTGTTGAAGGGATGATCGTCAACGGCAAACCGACTCGTACCATCTGGCTTGGCGATAACGGCGAAAGTGTCGAGATCATCGACCAGACCCGCTTGCCGCACGAATACATTGTCGCCCGCCTGGATACCCTGGCAGACGCGGAAAGGGCGATCTTCGACATGCAGGTCCGCGGCGCGCCGCTGATCGGGGCGACGGCGGCTTACGGGATGGCCCTTGCTATGCGCGATGATGCCTCCGACGCGGGCCTTGAAAATGCCTACAAGGTGCTCTACGCGACCCGCCCAACGGCGGTCAACCTGCGTTGGGCGCTGGATGACCTGAAGGGTCTGCTTTCATCATTGCCGCCGGACCAGCGACAGGCCGCGGCCTACGCCCGGGCCGCCGAAATCTGTGATCAGGATGTCGAGATCTGCTCGTCCCTCGGCGAGCATGGTCGGGGTGTCATTGAGAAAATCTGGAACGACAAGGGCAAGCCCGAACGGATCAATGTGCTGACCCATTGCAACGCCGGTTGGCTGGCGACGGTTGACTGGGGCACCGCACTGGCCCCGGTCTACAAGGCCCATGACGCCGGAATTCCGGTTCATATCTGGGTTGATGAAACCCGGCCACGCAATCAGGGCGCGTCGCTTACCTGCTGGGAACTGGGCCAGCACGGCGTTCCCCATACGCTGATCGTTGATAACGTCGGCGGCCACCTGATGCAGCACGGGATGGTCGACGTGGTGATCACCGGCACCGACCGGACAACGGCGGCGGGCGATGTCTGCAACAAGATCGGCACCTATCTTAAAGCGTTGGCGGCATTTGATAATGACGTGCCGTTCTATGTCGGTCTGCCCGGCCCGACCATTGACTGGACGATCAAGGACGGGGTTCGCGATGTGCCTATCGAGGAGCGCGACCCCGGCGAAGTTACCCGACTGGTCGGCCTGAGCGATGATGGCCGCATTGAAACGGTGACAATCTCGCCAAAAGACAGCCCGGCCGCCAATTTCGCCTTCGATGTCACCCCGGCCCGGTTGGTCACCGGCCTGATTACAGAGCGCGGCGTCGCCGAAGCATCCGAGGAAGGGCTGGCGGCGCTGTATCCGGAGCATCAATGAGCGACGATCATATAGAAAAAAGGCGTTACCCGCGCCACGAGCTGCACAAAAGTGTCCGTATTGAAATTGATGGCGAAGTGGTTGTCGGTGAAACGTCTGATATTTCCCAAGGCGGTGTTTCAATCCATGCCGAAAATCATCTTAGCAATGATGCCTTCGTCCATATGCACATCGAAACCATTGGCGAGATGACCGGCCACGTTGTCAGGACCAGCAACGACAGCTTTGCCGTCAGGTTCGATCCGGTTGAAGAAGAACGCCTTCGTCTGGCCAAACACTTGAAATCCATGTTCGAGAAAGATTAATGAAAAACCACTGGTCTGAAAAAGACGCCAAAGCGGCGATAAAAGATGCCAGGGGGGACGCCGATCTGGCCCTGTGCGTCTATGCCACGCGCCTGTTGGGCGGCGATCCGGCACTGGTTCTGCACGGCGGCGGCAACACATCGGTCAAGACGTCCCTGAAGGATATCCATGGCCGCGATACGGAAGTGCTTTACGTCAAGGCAAGCGGCTACGATATGGCGGCCATAGGGGCGCAGGGATTTGCGGCATTGCGACTTCAGCCGTTGCGCGACCTGGCCGGGCTGGACACCCTGTCCGACGCCGAAATGACAACCGCTATGAAGGCGGCGACGATGGATGCAAGCCAGCCCACGGCCTCTGTTGAAACCCTTGTTCATGCCTTCCTGCCTCATAAGTTTGTCTTTCACAGCCACGCCAACGCCGTCCTTAGCTTAACCAACCGGTCGGACGGCGAGGACTTAAGCGCACAGGTGTTTGGCGACAAGGTCGCCGTTGCGCCCTACGCCATGTCCGGATTCGCCCTGGCAAAGGCCATTGTGCATGCCGGTGACGGTGAACAGGGCATCCTGATACCGCGCCATGGCCTGTTTACCTTTGGCGAAACCGCCCAACAGGCCTACACGCGCATGATTGATCTGGTCTGTGTGGCAGAAGAATATTTGGCCACCTTTGCAAATCGTGCCTTTGAGGTGGCAACAATCCCGGCTAAATTGGCGCCCGTCAGTGAGGTAGCGCCAATCCTGCGCGGCTTGTGTGCCCTGCCTGATGAAGAAACCGGAACCTTCAAACATTTCATTCTGGAATTTCGCGATGGCCCGGATGTTATGACCTTCGTCAACGGGGCCGATGTCGAACGTTACGCCAACGCCGGGAATGTGACGCCGGATCATGTTATTCGCATCAAACCCCGTCCCTTGATCGTGCCGGCCCCCGAAGCCGGAAATCTTGAGGCTTTCGCCCAGGCGGCGAGGGCGGCCATGAAGGCATATGAAAACCGGTACCAGGCCTATTTCGAGAGCTACAGTGATGGCTCACAAGTCATGCTTGATAACAAACCCCGTGTCATTCTGGTTCCGGGACTGGGCTTGTTCGGGCTTGGTCGATCAGCTGCGGAGGCCGTCGTCGCCGCCGATCTGGCAGAATGCACGGCGGGGGTGGTAATGACGGCGGAAGGCCTGGCTGATTTCGAAGGCGCGGGCCAGTCTGACCTGTTCGATATTGAATACTGGGCCCCTGAACAAGCCAAGCTGCCATCGCAAGACGAAAAACCGCTTGTCGGGCAGGTAGCGGTGGTAACCGGGGCTGCTTCGGGCATTGGACTTGCTACGGCGCGCCTGTTCGCGGCCGTTGGGGCGGCGGTGGCGGTCCTTGATCTTGATGGTGAGGATGCCGAAAAAGCGGCAGCCGAATTCGCAGGCCTGGGCCTGGCATGTGATGTCACCGATGGGGATGCGGTCGAGGCCGCCTTGGCAAGGGTAACCAGGGCTTTTGGCGGTATTGATATTGTGGTTTCCAATGCCGGTGCCGCCTGGCAGGGGCGTATTGGCGACGTTGAGGAGGCGGTGCTGCGGCAAAGCTTCGAGCTGAATTTCTGGGGCCATCAAAAGGTAGCCCAGGCGGCTGTCAAGGTCATGAAGGCGCAAGGCACCGGGGGCTGCCTGTTGTTTAACACCTCCAAACAGGCGCTCAATCCGGGTAAAGATTTCGGTCCCTACGGCCTGCCCAAGGCGGCGACATTGTTTCTGATGAAGCAATATGCCCTTGATCACGGGGCCGATGGCATCCGCAGCAACGCCGTCAACGCTGACCGTATCCGTTCCGGGCTGCTGTCCGACGATATGATTGCGGCACGCTCCAAGGCCCGGGAGTTAAGTGAAAAGGATTACATGTCCGGCAATCTGTTGGGCCGCGAGGTGAGCGCCCTTGATGTTGCCCGGGCGTTTTTGCATTTGGCGTTATCACCCTCGACGACTGCTGCGACCCTGACCGTTGATGGCGGCAATATCGAGGCATCGCTGAGATAATTTTTTTTGAGTTTAGGAGAATAAATATGGCTGACAAGGACAATATCAAAGAAGGCAAGGATTTCGGCATCGGCATCCCACAGGAAAACAAACCATTTCATGTCAAGGGGGCGGGCGCCCTGGATTGGGGTATGCAGAACCGGCTGGGCCGTATTTTCAACCCCGAAAGCGGGCGCACCGTGATGCTGGCTTTCGACCATGGCTACTTCCAGGGTCCGACCTCTGGCCTTGAACGTATGGACCTGACGATTGTCCCCCTGATGCAGCATGCAGACGTTTTGATGTGCACGCGCGGCGCTTTGCGGTCCATCGTGCCGGCGTCTATCAACAAGCCGGTAGTTTTGCGCTGTTCGGGTGGTCAAAGCATCTTGAGCGAGTTGTCTAATGAAACCATCGCCGTTGATATAGACGATGCCATCCGCCTCAACGTTGCCGCCATCACCACCCAAATCTACATCGGCGCTGAATACGAGCACAAATCCATCGCCAATTTGATCAAGTTGATCGACAGCGGCAATGGTTACGGCATCCCGACCATGGCCGTCACCGGCGTTGGCACAGACATGAAGCGCGATCAACGTTATTTCCTGCTGGCCACCCGTATCGCCGCCGAACTGGGAGCTCATTACGTCAAGAGTTATTACTTCGACAAAGGCTTCGAAAATGTTTGCGCCAGCTGTCCGGTTCCCATTGTCATTGCCGGTGGCCAAAAATTACCGGAACTTGAGGCACTGACCATGGCTTACAAGGCTATCGACCAGGGCGCGGCAGGTGTCGATATGGGCCGCAATATCTTCCAGGCCGACAGCCCAGTGGCCATGATCCAGGCGGTTCGTGCGGTTGTTCATCAAAATATGCGTCCCAAGAAAGCCCTGGACCTGTATCAGACCCTGTTGGCCGAAGAAAAGAAGAAGAGCAAAAGGCAAACGGCCAGAGCCAAACGACGGAAATAGGGTGCCCCACGGCCTAAACGACGGTTTCGATCACGCCCTTGTCGGGGTTGCCGATCTTGAGGCGGCGCGGCTTGACTGGCAGCGGCTTGGCTTTTCCACCTGCCCGCGTGGCAAGCATATCGGCTGGGGTACGGCCAATTACTGCATCATGTTCGCCACCGATTATCTTGAGCTGCTGGGTATCGTCGATGCCAGCCAGTTCACCAATAATCTTGATACATTTCTGCAAAGTCATGGCGAGGGCTTGCTCGGCATGGCTTTCGCCAGTTCCGAACTTGAGGCGCTGGCGGAGAAACTGGGCGGCCAACCGCAAGACCTGAAACGGCTGCTGGAATTACCCGAAGGCACCGTCGAGCCGCGCTTCAGGCTGCTCCATCCACCGCCAGGGACATTGCCGGGGTTGTCGGGGTTTTTTTGTCGGCACCTGACCCCGGAACTGATGCGTCGCCCCGAATGGCTGATCCATGCCAATGGCGCCCGCGGCATCGCCTGGATGAGCATCGCTGTGGCGGACGTGGCTGCGGCCACAGTCGCCTATGAGCAGGTGTTGGGAGCGGACTTCGTCAGACAGAGAGTCCGTCTCACCCAAGATGCCAATGAGCCGGGACTTTGCGGTCTTGGCATCGAGGTGGGCAATCTTGCAGCCACTGCGGCGTTCTTTGAGGACGCCGGAATTTCATACACTAAGGACGACCCGGGCCTGTCCGTGCAGCCAGAGTACGCCAACGGCGCTAGGTTATACTTCGTTTATTCCGGATAATCAGGAAGACAATCGCCACTGCGGCCATGGTGATGAGCGGGATGGCCGCCAAGTTGACCGTGCGCCAATCAAAGAAGTGCAATATCGTGCCCGAGGTCAGCGAAGCCAGGGCGACGGTTCCAAAAACCATGAAGTCGTTCAGGGCCTGGACCTTGGCCCGCTCTTCGGGATGGTAGGTTTCGGTCAGCAGGGTTGAAGCGCCGATGAAGGTGAAATTCCAACCCAGGCCAAGGGCGAACAACGCCACCCAGAAGTGGGCCACAGTTTCGCCCACAAGGGCGGCGATGATGGCCCCAGTGAGTAATACCGTACCCGAGAACATGACCTTTCGCACCCCAAAGCGGACGATCAGCGATCCTGTGAAAAAGGCTGGCGCGAACATTCCGATCAAATGCCACTGGATGACGAACGAAGCGTCGTGAACCATATAGCCGTGCGCGATCATGGCAAGCGGCGTCGCCGTCATCAGCAAGCTCATGACGCTATAGCCGATCATGCCGACGAAGATGGCGGCGAGCAGTTCCGGATTGCGGGCGATTTCGATCAACGGCCGCCCACTTGAGGCGCGCTCGGCAACATCGGGGCGGGGGATGTCAATCAGGGACAACATCAGAATTGCCGTTGCCGCCAGTATGGCAACGGTCACAAAAGAACCAAGAAATGGTACGACATTGATATCAAAGGTATAATTAGTCAAAAGCGGGCCAGAGAAAGCGGCGACGATGCCGCCTGAAATGACAAGCGAGATGGCCTTGCCCTTGAAATTGGACTCGGCCACATCGGCGGCAGCGAAACGGTAGTATTGGGCGAAGCCGCCATAGGTGCCGATGGTCCCTGTGCCCAGGACAAATATCCAGAAATCCCCCTGTTGAATACCATAAGAGGCAATAAGCGCGCCAATCACGCCAAATGTTGCGCCAATCATAAAACCCGGCTTGCGACCAATGCGCTTCATCAACAGCGAGGCGGGGATGGTTGTCAGGGTGGTGGCGATAATGATCACCGAAATGGGCAAAGTTGCCAGGGCCTTTTCTTCGGTTAGATTGGCGCCGACAAGACCTGCGAGAATAAACAGCATCGACTGGCCGGTTATGAACAGCGCCTGACAAAGGGCAAGAACGGCGACGTTGCGATGATCGCGGGATATTAGCATGGGGGGTCCAGAAATGTTTAAGGCGGAACTTTGACTATAATCAAGGAAAGTTTGCACCCTTTTAGTAGAATACAGCCTTCAATAAAATGGATTTTTCGTATTGGTAACAATAATTGTGAACTGTGGGACCATCCCATGACGACGGCTAAATCCCTGATTCTGATCGCCCACGAGGGGATGGAAAATCAACTGGTCAAGCTGGTCAAGGCCAATCGGCCAATTTTCGAATCCTACCGCCTGTTATCGACGAAGGAAACCGGCGCACTTATTGAAAAGGAACTGGGCCTGGAAGTTTCCGCACTTCATTCAATCTCGCAGGGGGCAGAAGTACATCTGTGCGGGTTGATTTGCACGACCGGGGTTATCCGGGCGGTCTTTTTTCTGCGTGATCCGCTTGCCACAGGTGAGGGGCAGCCGGATATTTCTCCTTTCTACAGAGTCTGTGACCTCAACAAGGTGCCGCTGGCGACAAATGTCGTTGCGGCGGCGGCGCTGATGCCGTGGCTTGGTCGCAAAGAAAAGGCCGAAGGAACAAGCCCCTGAAGCAATAGTACTAAAGTTTAAATAAAGGACGAATTTGAGCTTTATTGATCTAAGTCAACGTTCCCGTGAATCAGGCATTTATATTAGCGTTATCGTTTGTAAGTTTTTTCGTGATTGATCTTTAGGAGCCGCCCAATGCATAAATCATGGCTGACGATTCTATCCGGGTTATTTGTTCTGGCATTTTTTTCCAGTTCTACCATTGCCCTTGCCGACGCAGAGGAGGGTGAAAAACTTTTCAAGAAAAGATGTGGCAGTTGTCACTCTACAGAGGCTGGAAAGCACAAGAACGGTCCTTCACTGGCCGGCATTATCGGTCGCAAGGCAGGATCGACAGATTTCGCTAAATATAAAGGTTTAAAGGGTTCTGACGTGGTTTGGGATGCCCAGAACATGGACCAGTTTCTGGCTAATCCGAAGAAATTCGTTGGCGCCAAAACAATGGCTTACAAGCTGAAGAAAGAGGACGAGCGCGCCCTCATTGTCGCCTACATGCAAACCCTTAAGTAAGACTGTTGTTTGGACCGGCTTTTCCGGGAGAAGAAAACCATGTCGCTACCAGGCCCCAAAGCTCACATTGTTCGACTCGTGGCGGTCCTTGTCGGTGCTCTTTTCGCTTTCCTTGTTATCAAGGAAGTGGTGACGCCATCAAGCTGGAATTACAAGGACTGGTACCGTGGCGACGCACTGGCGCTCAATTCAAGTTATGAGGCCGCTTATGGCGGCAATCAGTCCTGCGTCACCTGCCACGAGGAGGTAAACCAGGAACTTGCCGAATTCAGGCATCAGGCGTTGTCGTGCGAATCATGCCACGGGGCGCTTGCCGACCATGTCAAGGAAGGCGAAAAAATAGGGGATGCGGTGGTTGATGACGCTTCAAGCTGGCAATGCCTGAATTGTCATGACGCGCAGGTAAGCAAGCCTGCAAATTTCCCTCAGTTTGATAAGGAAAAGATCGAGGAACATCAGGAAATTGAACCCGACATGATTTGTACCGCCTGTCACACACCGCATGATCCGACACCTTAGGCCATGCAAAAGCACATAAAAGATGCAAAGGGAATAATCGATATGGAAAATTCGAAAATGCCTGACTCCCGGCGGGAATTCCTGGTGCGTCTGCTCGAAGGGACGGCAACGGCAACCGTGCTGATGGTTTTCGGGCCTGGGGTGATGGCCCACGGGCCGGAAACCGGTGGCACTGAACGTGCGGATGATGCCGATCACAAGTATGCCTACATCATCGATGTCGGCAAGTGTATCGGTTGCGGAAACTGTGTGCGCGCCTGCAAGCGTGAAAACAGTGTGCCGACGGATTATTTTCGCACCTGGGTCGAACGCTATGTGGTCCGCGAAGAAGGCGTCTATGTCGACTCGCCGAAGGGCGCGATTGAGGGTTTTGAACAGCTCAACAAACGGTTCCGGGATAACATTAAGCTTAGCCGGACGGTCCCCAAAATGTGCAATCACTGTCACAACCCGCCCTGTGTTCAGGTCTGCCCGGTCGGTGCGACTTTTAAATCACCGGAAGGGTTCGTGCTGGTTGACCGGGATTACTGCATGGCTTGTGGTTATTGCGTCCAGGCCTGTCCTTATGCGGCACGCTTTATCAATCCCGTCGAACATAAATCTGATAAATGCACCTGGTGCTATCACCGGGTGAAAAAGGGCCTGCTGCCTGCCTGTGTCACCGTTTGCCCGCAAAAGGCCCGGTTGTTTGGCGATCTCAATGACATCGACAGTGAAGTCTCGAAACTCTTTGAAGCCGACCAATGGATGGTTTTGAAGCCTGAAATGCATACCGATCCGACCTGCTTCTACATCGGCTTGCCAAGGGAGGTTGTGTGATGGAAGCCATAGGACTGCCAGGGGGAGCCCTGGTCAATTACATCTTTCCCAATAATGCCCATGTCACCTGGTCGATCATGATTGTCATCTACCCCTACATTACCGGGTTGGTGGCGGGTGCCTTTGTTCTGTCTTCCATGTATCACGTCTTCGGGGTCAAGGAGTTCAAGCCGATTGCCAATTTTGCGCTTGTTGCGGCGTTTAGCTTTGGTCTGTTCGCGGCCATGCCCCTGCTGGTTCATCTGGGCCAGCCACAACGGGCATACCAGATATACACAACACCGCACACAACATCGGCGATGAGTATTTTCGGCTACGTGTATTCAAGTTATCTGGTTCTTCTGATGATAGAAATCTGGGTTATTTACCGAAAGGTGTTCATCGAAAAAGCCAACGAAACCGTCGGAAACATGGCGATCTTCTGGAAGATCCTGTGCCTGGGCATTACCACCTACAATCCCGAATCGGCGCATTTCGATAAAAAACTAGCCAAGTTCCTGGCCGGCATCGGTATTCCCTGGGCCTGTTTGCTGCATGGTTATGTGGGCTTTGTGTTCGGTTCGGTGAAGGCGGTCGCCTGGTGGGCGACGGCGCTGCAGCCGTTTATTTTCCTGTCATCGGCCATTGTCAGCGGGATCGCCATGATGTTTCTCATGTACAGCTTCATCATGTGGCGGCGCGGACAAGGCTATGATTACGCCCTGATCAAGAAGTTCATCATCACCTTGTGGATGGCGTTCATTCTGGACTACGCGCTGGAAGTTCTGGAAATCGCCTTTGTCGGTTACGAGCAAGGCGCCCACTGGGCCGTTATCAAGCCGCTGCTGATGGGGCCATTGTATAACTCTTATGTGCTTGGCCAGATGGGTATTCTGTCGCTGGGACCGTTGCTGGTGCTTGGCATCGCCTCGCTACTGGATATCAAGGATAAGGCCCTGCTTTATCTGGGCAACCTGGGCAGCCTGATGCTGGTCTTTCAGGTGCTGGTCATGCGTTTCAACGTTGTTGTCGGCGGTCAGTTGATTTCAAAATCCGAACGTGGTTTCGTTGATTACGAGTTTGAATTTTTTGCCAAGGAAGGGTTGCTGACGGCCGGGATCATCATGGTCGCGCCCTTTGTGACGTATTACATAATCAGCCGTTTCATTCCGATCTTTGAAGGCAAGAGTATGGATACGGAACCAAAACGAGCTTCCATGTAAGGGCTGGAAAAGGGGGACGTAGAAAGCGAAAGGAGGTCGATATGTTTAAACGGAAATCAGGTTTTCTATGTTTTCCGAAAGGACTTTTGCTTGGGGCCGGGTTAGTCGGGCTGGTTATGGCGACCAGTGCGCACGCCGATCACGCCACCTTTAAAGCCGAGGTCATGCCGATCTTGAAAGAGCATTGTCTGGAATGTCATGTTCCCGGCCAGGAGGGGTTCGATAAAAGCGGCCTGGACATGCGCACCTATGAAAGCCTGATGAAGGGAACTGAATATGGCCCTATCATCGTTCCGGGTGACGCATTCTCAAGCAACATGATGGTGCTGATCGAAGGACGCGCCGACGCCATGCTGAAGATGCCCCACGGCGGTCGCAAAGACCTGACAAAGTGGGAAAAGCTGATGCTCCGCCGTTGGATTAACCGGGGTGCCCTGAACAACTAATCAATCAGGACCTGCGCTAGTGCAGTTTGGCCCAGATTTTTTTCTTTAGCGCGATCAACATGCCTGTCCACACGAACAGGAACAACATGACCTTGATGCCAAGACGTTTGCGTTGCTCCATTTCCGGGCTTGCAGCCCAGGCCAGGAAGGTGGTGACGTCTTTTGCGTGCTGTACCAGTGTCGCAGGCGTGCCGTCCTCGTATTCCACCGCGTCGTCATCCAGGGGCTGGGCCATGGCGATTTGATGGCCTGGGAAGACCTCGTTATAAGACATTCCATCAGCCAGTTCCATGCCATCGGGCGCTTCTTCCTGATAGCGGGTGAGAAGGCCATAAAGGTAGTCTGGTCCACCCTTGCGGGCTTTCACCATCAGTGACAAATCAGGGGGGAAGGCGCCGTTGTTGGCCGCACGGGAGGCTTTCTCGTTGGCGTAAGGGGCGACAAAGCGGTCCGACGGACGGGCCGGGCGCAGGTACATTTCACCTTCGTCATTGGGGCCGTCCTCGACCTCGAACTCGGCGGCGATTTCCTTGACGTTATCTTCTTCGAAGCCAATATCCATCAAATTGCGATAGGCGACGTAATTCAGCGAATGGCAGCTGACGCAGACTTCTGAATAAATCTGATAACCGCGTTTCAGGGCGCCTCTGTCATAGGTGCCGAAAATACCATTGAAGGACCAGTCCTGTTTTTCCAGCTTGACGCTGTCGCCAGAAGCCTGGGCTGTTGTGCTGATCGCTGCGGCAAGCAAGAGACCGGTAAATGCGGTGCCAAGGGTGCGCGAAAGCTTCATGCTGATGCTCATCATTCGGCTCCCTTCTGGGCTTTTAGAACACCCGCACTGATGCTCTCTGGCGGCACCAGGGGGCGCTCAAACTTGCAGATCAGCGGACAGATAATCAGGAAGTGGGCAAAATAATAAGCCGTGGCGATACGGCCGATGGTGACAAACGGCTCGACCGCAGTCTGCGCGCCGATATAGCCAAGCAGTATGCAATCGGCAAAGAACAGCCAGAAAAATTGCCGGTAAATTGGCCGGAACTTGGCGCTACGAACCCGGCAGCGATCCATCCACGGCAGGGCGAACAGGATGCAAACGCCGGCAAACATGGCGATAACGCCAATCAGTTTATTGTCGATGGAACGCAGGATTGCGTAGAACGGCAGGAAGTACCATTCGGGCACAATGTGCGGCGGTGTTACCAGTGGATTGGCCTCGATATAGTTGTCGGGTTCGCCGAAGAAGTCGGGGGCGAAGAAGACAAAGCCAAAGTAGACGATAAAGAACACGCCCATGCCGACCATATCCTTGATGGTGTAATAAGGATGGAACGGAATGCTGTCGGCCGGGGTTCTCATATCGACGCCCAGCGGGTTGTTCGACTTATGCTGATGCAAGGCCCACATGTGAACGATGACCAGCATGAAAATAACCATCGGCATCAGGTAGTGGCCGACGAAGAAGCGGGTCAGGGTGTTGTTATCGATGACGAAGCCACCCCACAACCAGGTGACGATGGTGTCGCCGATAAGCGGCACGGCGGAAAACAGGCTGGTGATAACGGTCGCACCCCAGTAGCTCATCTGTCCCCACGGTAACACGTAGCCCATGAAGGCGGTGCCCATCATGGCCAGGTAAATGACGACGCCGATGATCCACAATAATTCGCGCGGTGCCTTGAAAGAGCCAAAATACAGGCCACGGAACATGTGGATGTAGACCAGGATGAAGAACATGGACCCGCCGTTGGCGTGCATAAAGCGTAGTAACCAGCCGTAGTTAACGTCGCGCATCAGGTGCTCGACGCTGGAAAAGGCGTAATCGGTGTGCGGGGTGTAGTTAATGGCAAGGAAAAACCCGGTAATAATCATGATCATCAGGACGATGCCGGCCAGTGATCCGAAATTCCACCAGTAGTTAAGGTTCTTTGGTGTCGGATAATCAATCAGGTTATGCCGTGCATAGGAAAACACCGGCAAACGGTAATCAACCCAGTCAAGAAAGGGCAAAATGATGGATTTTGAGAGTTTCATTTTATTTTTCCCTTAGCCGATTTTGACGGTTGTATCGTCGCTAAATTCATAGGCCGGAATCTCAAGGTTTGTCGGGGCCGGGCCCTTGCGAATGCGTCCTGACAAATCATAGTGCGAGCCGTGACAAGGGCAGAACCAGCCGCCGAAGTCTCCCTTGGGATCGGTTGGCCGCTGGCCGTTTGGAATGCAGCCCAGGTGGGTGCAGATACCGACCATAATCAGCCATTCAGCCTTTTGCGTGCGATCTTCATCTTTTTGCGGGTCGGGCATGGCGTCCAGGGGCACGGCCCTTGATTCCTCGATTTCCTTTTCAGAGCGGTGGCGAACGAAAACCGGACGGCCCCGCCAGATAACGGTGATGCTCTGTCCGACTTCGACTGGTGAAAGATCAACTTCTGTCGATGAAAGGGCGAGAACATCGGCAGGCGGGTTAATGCTGTCAACAATTGGCCAGACGGCCAAGCCAGCGCCAACAGCACCGACCGTGTAGGTGGCTATTTGCAGAAAATCACGTCGGCTGGTGCTTTCTTCCGGGTTTGCCGTGTCGTCACTTGCTTGGTCTGTCATGCAAAGAACCTCTTGGGTATCCGTTCGGGACGATTTAAATCTGAACTTGTTATCGGGCGCGCGCCCTAGATTGGCAGAAGGGTATAATCAATACAATCCTGGATGCAAAGGGATAAAATCAGGTCTTTCGTGCATTATGCCTTAACATTGATCAATTATTACAGTCAGAATGAAAAAAACATGCGTCTCGCCCTCTATCAGCCGGATATTCCACAAAATACCGGCACTTTGCTGCGCACGGCCATGTGTCTTGATATGGCCGTCGATATTATCGAGCCCTGCGGGTTCGTTTTTTCAGACAGGCAGTTAAAACGCGCCGGTATGGATTATCTGCAAGATGCGGACGTTACCCGGCATTCTTCGTGGGATGTCTTCAAGCAGGCGCTAGACGCTCAGGGTGTGCGGCTTGTGCTGCTATCGACGAAAGCTGAAACCGTTTACACGGATTTTTCTTTCCAGCCCGATGACATCATCATGGTCGGACGTGAAAGTGCCGGGGTTCCTGATGATGTTTTCGCCGCCGCCCATGCGCAATTGAGGGTGCCGATGGCCCGCAGCGCGCGCTCGCTCAACGTCGCCATCGCGGCTGCCATGGTTTTAGGTGAAGGCTTGCGTCAAACGGCGTGACGGTTTTTGAGCAGATTGTCACGGTTCAGTCGCCATCTCAGTGACATGAACACGGCAACCATGATCAGGCCGGTGACCAGCAGGTCAAAGGAGCTTGACAGGGGGGTGTGAAAATACCGGCTGGAAACGGACCCTGAAATCCAGACGTAGCGTTCAAGCCATGTCCCGGCAAGAATGAATATCGCCACGATAGCCACAGTCGGACGGCTGTGGCGGGCCGGGGTGAAGATAAAGGTACAGAACGGGATAATGAACTTGAAGGTCAGGAAAAGCGCTATAAGCGGGAAGTAACCGCCTTCGAACATGCGATTAAAGCGGTCCATTTCAAAGGGCAGGCGACCATACCAGAAAACCAGGTACTGGGTGAAGTAGAAGTAAATCCACAAAATGGTCATGCCAAGAATAAGCTGGGCCAGATAGTTGTAAATTTTGCGCTCGAAGTCGTCTTTCATGTGACCTGTCTTGTCCATGACGTAGAGCATCAGGACAAAATAGGCGAGGAAGCCATGGAAATTACTTTGAAACTGATAGGCCGCGTAGCTGGCGCTGTGCCATCCGGCTTCCATGGTCATTTCAAAGTCCCAGGCGATCATGCTGCCATAGATGACGTAAACGAAGGGAATCGTCAGCGCCACATTGCGGAAGCGGCGCTGGACTACCGGCGTCGGGTCGATGTCGGCCTGTTTCTGCAATTTGACAAAGGCGTAACAGAAACCGAAGGTGATGATAAAACCGCCAATCTCGCGGATCACCAGGAAAGTATAGTTTTGCCATCCCGGCAGGTGCACATCTTCGTTATGGGCGCTCGCCAGCCACGGGAATGTGGCCTCGCCGTTTGACAGCAAAATCAGCAACAAGACGAAGGCAACGGGGAATAACGCCATATTGGCGCAGGCCAGCCAGCGGACCTGAAAGCGCCATTTGGCGTTAACCAGATGCAGCAATGACGAAAGGATTATGCCCCCCAAAGCCAGATAGAGAACAATCAGGAAATTCGTCGTGATGATCGACCAGCTACCGAAATCTTCCATGGTTCAGGCGCTCATTTCGTTAAAAAAGTATGTTTCCATCATTTTGCCGCCGCCTCGTGCATATTGGCATCGGCGACCAGGCCATTGCGGATGTAATTGACCACATGCCAGCGTTCCTCGACGTTCAAATCGTTAGATCCGCGATATTCCCCTTCTTCGTTAGGGACGCCGTAAGCGGGCATAATGGCGCTGCCGAATGTGATGGTGCCAAAGATCCAGCCGTCCGTCAGGTCGCCGACCATATCGGGGTCGGTCAAATCAACTGTGCCGATCAGATCGGCGACAGGGGTATCACCGCGGCCGGTGATGCCGTGACAGGCAGAACAATAGATTTTAAACAAGGTCCGCCCGGTTTTGATTGATGCCGGGTTGGCCGGGTAGGGGTTGCTCATTTCCTCGGCCGCATCACGGTCGGTAATTTCCGTCGGAATGCCGGTAACGGGAACCGAGCGCCGGGGGAAAGGACGCATGGGGCCTTCCTGCGGTTTAAAGTTTGGCTGGTTCATCATATCGGTCGACCAGGGCCAGGCGTTGGCCGGGGTTGGCGCGTACAGGGCGGCAGCGGCGAGCATCAGGCAGGCAAACGCCAACGGGGCAGGGAAAAGCTGTCTCATTGGTCCTTTAGCTCCCTGTCCCTGATCTCGAGCACATGGTGTTTCTCAAACAATTGCCTGACCGGGTCGATGTTTTCATCTTCAACTTCGATAACGATGCCGACCTGATCAAGACTGATCATTTCATCATCGAGGGTCGAGCGCTTGCGCATCAGGCCGGCACCGAACAGGAAGCCGACAAAGGTCGCCAGCATTCCGAACAGGATCAGCATTTCGTAAATCAGCACAAGGTTAGATGTGATGGTGATAACCGGCTTGCCGCCTTGCGGCTGGATCAGGAAGTTGGCCTGGGCCGCCGCCAGGAAAAAGGCGCCGAAAATCAAGCCGAACAGGGCACCCGACAAGGTAAATTTGGACACATGGCAGGGCCGGTCGCCAAGGATTTCCTCAATTTCGGGATGTTCGATCGGGGATTTGATGGTGATATTGTCGACACTGACGCCGGGAATTTCATATTGGCGGATATCGATAATCACCTTGATCGCCTGTTCAAAATCGCCAAACAGTCCGAGCAGTCTTTTCTTAGGTGTTTTCCTGGCCATGATTCTATGAGCCCTCCGTCGCCGGTGCGGCGCTACTGGCACCCGAAGCGCCCTTCTTGTACTCGTGGGCTCTCAGTTCGGCATCTTCATAAACCACCCGGCGACGGTGGTAGACCATTTCCTTGACCTCGTACATGGACACCGACGGGAACACCTTGACGAAGATAAGGAACAGCAGGCCAAACCAGCCGAAACTACCAAAGACAATGCCCCACTCTACCCAGCCCGGCCACATGACATCCCAGCTCCAGGGGTGATAGGCCAGGGACAGGGTGGGGGCGACGATCATGTAACGTTCCAGCCACATGCCGACGTTCAGGAAAATGGAAATCGGCAGCAGCAACATCGGGTTGCGGCGGATTTTCTCGAAAGCCAGGGTAAAGGGCAGCACCGAACCGCAGAACAACATGCCCAGGAAGAACGGTGAGTAGGGGCCGGTGAACTTGGCGATCAGCACTTCCTTGGCCGGAATATCATGGCCGTACCAGACCGAAGCGAACTCGATCAGGTTCAAATAGGACCAGACCATGGCAATGGCGAAGGTCAGTTTGCAGGTCTTATCCAAGATCGGCAGGGTCATGTACTGCTCGAACTTGAAGAAATACCGCAGCAGCACGAACAGGGTAATAATCGCCGCACAACCAGAATACAGGGCGCCGGAAACAAAGTAGGGCGGGAACGAGGTGACGTGCCAGCCCGGCATGATCGCCATGGCGAAATCGGCGGCAACGATGGAGTGCACGGACACCGCCAGCGGGATCAGGAAACAGGCCATCAGAAGATAGGTTTTGCGGAAGTTGCGCCACTGCCGGTCGTCACCGCGCCAGCCGACGGACATGAATGTATACAGGCGTTTGCGCCAACCGATGGCGTTATCACGGCAAATCGCCAGATCAGGGATCATGCCGATGTACAGGAACAGCACCGATCCGGTCAGGTACGTGGTGATGGCGAAGGCGTCCCAGACCAGGGGTGATCTGAAATTCGGCCAGATACCGCGGTCACTGTAATAAGGAATGACCCAGTGCATGTTCCAGACCCTCCCTAAGTGAATGATCGGGAAGACGAGAGCCGTCATCAGCGAGAACGTGGTCATGGCTTCGGCAAAGCGGTAGATGGGCTTGCGCCAGTCGGCGTGGAACAAATGCAAAATAGCCGACAACAACGTACCTGAGTGGCTCATGCCAATCCAGAAGACAAATGTCGAGATATACAAATCCCACATGTGTGGATTGTTCAACTGGGCCGGACCCATGCCGACGTTGTACTGGTAAACTTCCGAAGCGACGCCGACCATTAACATGCAGATACTGACGACGACCGCCAGCCAGTAACCCATGCGCGGATTTTCCATACTTCTAAGGACATCGGAGTTGATCTCCGCCCAGGCGATTTTCTCGTCGATATCCTTGGTCGCGCTTAAGTGTGTTTCCTCAGCCATTAAACGTCTCGCACCCGTTCCAGGTAAGTGACGGAAGGCTCGGTATTGAGTTGTTCGTAGAGCCTGTATCCGCGTAATTCAGGGTTATCTTTTTTCTGCTTCGTCGTACCAAGGCGGGTTTGGTGTTTATGCCAAAGCTTGTGAACGTCGCTTTCATGATCAAGAAGATCGCCAAAAACAATCGCCGAGGTCGGGCAGGTTTGTTGACACGCCGTTTGCACTTCGCCATCGACAACCTGACGGTCTTCCATCTTGGCGGCGTTTTTGGTGGACCTGATGCGCTGAACACAGAAGGTACACTTTTCCATAACGCCCTTGTCGCGCACGGTAATGTCCGGGTTCAATTGCATGTCCAGCGGCGAAGGCCAACTGTCTTCATAATAAGAGAAGAAATTGAAATAACGCAGACGATACGGGCAGTTGTTGGCGCAGTAACGCGAACCGACACAGCGGTTATAAATCTGGGCGTTAAGGCCATCAGGGGTGTGATAAGCGGCAGAAACCGGACAAACCGGCTCGCAGGTCGCTGAATTACACTGCTGGCACATCATCGGCATGAACGAAGCGCCGTGTTCCTGGGTGTCGCGAACCCGCTCGTTGCCAATGTTTGGCTCGTCCCAATAACGTTCGATGCGCATCCAGTGCATACCCTGTCCGTTTTCGAACTTGTCCTCGCCAACCACGGCCAGGTTGTTTTCGGCGTAACAGGCCACCGAACAGGCATTGCAACCGGTGCATTTATCAAGATCGATGACCATGCCCCACATGTGTTCATATTCGTGGAAGCCACCTTCGTCGATGCTTCTGCGGTAACGCGACCAGTCTTCGATAAAGTTTCTGACGAGAGACATTGCTTAAGAGTCTCCTTCGTTGCGCCGTTGTTGTTCGGCGGTGATGGTGGCGACAATCTTGCGACCGTGTTGTGTTTCAGTGTTGCCCATTTTGATCAGGCGACCGGCGCGTCCTGTGGCGGCAAGCGCCGCCCGGCTACCGTACAGGGCCAGTTCGCCGGTTTTGGCGTCACTGCCGGGCTGAAGGATTTTCAACGGGTTGACGCCGCGTCCCCTGGCGTAGCGGCCATAGTCCTCGTGACCCTGTCCCATGGGCACGGCGACAACGTCAACATGAATGCCTTTATGAATGTAGACGGGGACTTCAAGGACACCGTCCGGGGTTGTGACTGTGATGACGTCCCCTTCCTCGACAGCCAGCTTGGCGGCGGTAACCGGGTGGATTTCGGCCCACGAGTTCCACACCACTTTACTGATCTGGTCGGGTGATTCCTGCAGCCACGGTATGTTGGCGTGGCGTCCGTCGTAAAGAGTGCCGCGCGGGGTCGGCACCAGATAATATGGAAACGCGGGGTCGGCGTCCCTGACGTCCATGTCGTCCATGGAAAGGTTGCTGGTGAAAGCCCTGGTGTCTACCGGCATTTGCAGACGGCCGTCTTGCAATATCCGGTTCCAGGCACTGACGTTGATGGCTTCATCATCCTCACCCTTGAGGACGCCGGGGATTGATCCGACAGCGCTTTGCAGATAGCCGTAGTAATCTTCCAGTCCGTCATAGGAACCGGGGTTGCGCATGGAATTGAGGGCTAGCAACATGTCACCAAAACTGCGGGTGCCTGGATAAATTGGCTCCATCAGCGGCTGCTGGAAGGCGATTTCGTGATCTCCACCCTGATAAGCCGCGACATGGGTTCCCCAATCCTCAAGCGCCGATGCCATGGGCAGGACGACGTCGGCGTGGGCCGTGGTTTCGTCCATGAACTGGCTAAAGGCGACCTTGAAGGGGATGCTGTCGAATTTTTCGGTCAAGCCAAGGTGGTTTGGGGCGGCGAAAAGCGGGTTGCTGCCATCAAAGAAGACGGCATCGAGCTTCCCGGCCCCGGCAGCATCGGCGAAACGGCTCAAATCCGACGTGCCACCGCTTACCGACGCCAGTTGCGGCAAAGCGAAATCGCCACTGGCTTCGATGGTTTGATCAATATTGCCAAGCAGGATATTCAACAACATCGCCGCTTGTACGGACTGATAGCCACCAACGTGACCCGCCGCCGAAGCACCAGCAAGCACAAGACTGGGCGAGCGTTCTTTCAGGTGCCGGGCAATGCGGATCAGGCGATCACCGGCGATGCCAGTCATCTTGGTGGTTCTTGAAACGCCGTATTGATTGATCAGTTCCAGGGCGGCGGCGGGCAGGGCCGATGCATCCATGCGTTCCTTGTTAATCAGGACATTTGCCAGTCCCAGCGCCATCACGCCTTCGGTGCCGGGGCGCAGGGCAACCCACAGATCAGCGTTGGCACCGGTCAGCGACATCGATGGTTCTGCCTGCACCAGCATGCCGCGGTCTTCGCCTGAGCGGAACCTGGCATAGTCGGCGGAGAAGTGAATGGGTGACATCCAGGTGCCCAGGAAATCGGCACCGAAGGACAACACCATTTTTGCCTTGTCGATGCGCAAGCGGGGCATGGATTGACCCAGCATATCCTGGCAGACGGCTTGCCAGACCCTGGTGTTAATGACCTCGTGGACAAAATGACTGGAAGAGCCAAGGCTTTCCAGGTGGGCCTTCAGAAGAACGCTCTGATGGCCGCTGATGGTGCCGGTAAGCCAGGCGAAGCGGCCCCCCGAGAGCCCTGAAGACGGGCCGGTTTTTTCTTCTATCAGGGCCAGGGCGTCTTCCCAGGTGGCCTCAGCAAGCGCGCCGTCCTTGCGAACCAGCGGCTTTGTCAGGCGGTCCGGGTTATAGTGGGTCTGCAATCCGGCCTGGCCCATCTGGCACAACTTGCCGGTGTTCAGGGCGCTCTTCGGATTGCCCTCAAGTTTCAATACCCGGCCTTCGCGAACACGGCCCCGGATACCACATGTTGCCGGACATTGCAGACAGGTCGAGGCGTAGTGGACGCCGACACCGGGAATAACGAATTCCTCTGGCGACAGGTAGGGGATGACTTCTTCGGCACCTTCTTCAGAGGTGATGTAGGAAGGCATATCGCAACCGGCAACGGTGGCGGCGACACCACTGACGCCCATAACTTTGAGAAAATCCCTGCGATCGAATTCGATTTTGCTCATTGCCGACATACTTCCTCTAAAACACTCTACTTGTGACACTTCTGGCAATCGAAGGGGCCGTCATTGGCCTCGTGACAGCGGGTGCAGAATCCCATGGTCAGGGGTTTTTGCTTCCTGGCCACGGTCATTTTCTTGACGTTCCCGTGACACAGGGCGCAGACCTCGTCGACGCGCTCGACGGACATGTCAGGATTGTCGAACAGGAACTTCTTTAAATGCCTCTCATGGGTGAAGCGGACATAATCGGGAAGGTCATGGACCTTTTTCCACGGTGGCGACTCGCCCTTTTCCCAATATTCCGTCAGCTTCTTGATGCGCGGGCGATCCGTGGCGATAACGTTGTGACAGCCCATACATTTGGACGTTGGCGGAATTCCGGCAACCGCGCTACGGCGTGCGTAGGTGTGGCAGTACAGGCAATTGATCTTGTTGGTGTCGGCGTGAAGGTCATGGGGAAATTCGATCGGTTGTTCGACATTCTTGCCTTCGTATGTGCCTTCGGGGGCGACAACGCCGGGGAACGGCCCCAGCGGTTCATCCGCGCTGTCGGCTGCGCCCGGCGGCGTATGGACACGTGGCGGCGCCATAAGTTCGCCAGCGGAAGACGAGCCTGATAGCGACAGTCCGCCCAGCAGCCCGGCAAGCACGAGTACAGCCCACATCCGTGTCCACGTGAACAACGGACGGTGGGTTTGTTCGTGGCAGGTTTTCGCTTCAACCTTCACGAACGACACTCTCAAGATGGGAGTTCGCAATACGGCGCAAGTTAGTCGCAATATTAGAATTTGATAATATAGTAATGGTGATCAATAATCAGTCCTCAGCACATAACTTCTTAAATGATTCGGATGCACCTTAGTATAAAAGTGTCATCAATTACTACTGCTTCTGTGAGGAGGATACACACTACCTTGTCAGGTAGGCGCTAGTGGCTGTTCTCGGCGCGACTTATTTAAATACATTAAGTAATACTAATATAGTAATTGGACTAGTTCTTAATAAAAGGTGCCGTTTTAATCCAGCCAGTCGCGCCATCCGGACCAGGCGCTGATTCTATCGGCCATCAACTGATAGCCAGCGCCGCCGGGATGGACCCCGTCACCCTGCCGGAATGACTCCTGCCAATCTTTTTCGGCGGCAAGGGTCTGGATGAGTTTAAGGTAGGGAATGCCCAACTCGGCGGCCAGCGCCTCATAGTCCTGACAAAGTTCGGCCATCCGCCCGGTCGAAAAATGGTAGGCAACCCCGGGGGCGGAATTAAAGGGTTGCTGAGTTTCATCGACGGGCACAGGGCCAATCCACAAGGTCGGCTTCCACTGTTGGGCTTGCCCAAGCATCCTTTTGGCCATCTCCAGGGAGCGTTGTCTGGAAACCCGGACCTGACCGGAATTTTCAATGGCCATATCATTAACGCCAAAGGAAAAAACCAGCGCACCTGGATGAATATCAAGCAGACGGGATTCGCATTCGGCGCGCCAGCGCTTTTCGATCTGTTCGGACGTTTCGGCCCGCACCCCCAGATTATAGTGTGTCAGTTCATGGCCGCGAGCGCATTCGGCGGCGCACAGGCGTCCGGGCCAGCCCTGAAATTCCTCATCGTTGGTGCCGTTGGTCAGGCTGTCGCCGACAAAACAGATGCGTAAAGTCGTCATGTCATTTCCCCAATTATTTTTTTTAGTCGTTCCATGCATTGATTTCTGTCGGCTTTGAAATCACCTTCACACCACCAGTCTTCAACCGCGCCAAGAACGTCACCGACGCCGGGGCCTTGTTCCAGTCCAAGGGTTATGGCGTCATCACCAGTAATTGGAAAGACGGGATGTGTCCAGTTATCTGCGGTTTCCAGTAAAGCCAACCATGCCTCTGTACGTTGGGGGCTATGGCGCGGTTCAATGGACATTTCCTCGGCCCAGTTAAGCAGAAGCAGATCGCGAACATTATCTGCGCCCAGTTGATACAAGGCCTTGCGCCGGGCCGGGAGGTCAGTTTCCGGGTTTATGGCGAGGGTGCTGCTCGTCATCGTCGACAACCGCACTGTTTGTTCGTTGGACAGGCGCAACCTTGCAGCCAGCGCCTGATGGCCCGATGGATCGCTGGCAAGGGTGGCGGCGAGCCGCCTGAGGGTATCGGGCCGTACCGATGGAACTTTGATGGCCGTCGTCTCAAGCCAGCAGATCATGCGCAGGCGGCCAAGGTTTTCAGCTTCGGGCAGGACATGTTCAAGGACCCGCTCGCCCTTCATCAACCCCAGGGTATCGGCGGGATTGGGGGCTTCAAGGATTTTAAACAGTTCACTGCGCACCCGTTCAGCGGACAGTTCTTTTAAGCGGGGGGCGAGCAAGCGACAGGCGGCCAGGGCTTCCCGGTCAACGGTGGTTCCTGCAAAGGTCGCCTGGAAGCGAAAAAAGCGCAGCAACCTGAGCACATCTTCTTCGATGCGCTCCCTGGCAAGGCCGACGAAGCGGACCCAGCGCTGGCCAAGATCGTCAAGACCGGTCAACGGATCATAGATATCACCTTCAAGGTTGCACGACAGGGTGTTGATGGTGAAGTCGCGGCGCATGGCATCGGCTCGCCAGTCGTCACTAAAGGCGACGGTGGCATGGCGTCCGTGGCTTTCAACGTCAATGCGCAGGGTCGTGACTTCATAGTGCCAGTCATCAATAACGGCGGTAATGGTGCCGTGTTCGATACCCGTCGGTATGGCCTTGATGTTGGCCACCTGCAAAAGTTCAAGCACTCGCTCTGGCCGTTCGGGGGTGGCGATATCAATATCGGTGACCGGCAGTCCGAAGACGGCGTTACGGACACAGCCGCCAATAAAACGGGCTTCCTTGCCATCGGCCTGAAGGGCTTTAATAAGCGCCACCGTTTGCGGCGCGGTCATCCACGGTTGTGGCGGCAGTTTACCGGTCGGTTGCAAAGCAGTGCTCACGAACCTTACTCCTTCGTGGGAACCATCCGGCCGGGCACGATCTCGCCATCCTTGGCGTATGGCGCCTGATAGTGACCATCCGGGTTCATGCCGCCGGTGATGGCGGCGGTGGCCAGGCCGACAGCCATCAGGCACAGGCCAGCCAGGACGAGCCGGAACCATGGCCCCTGGCGTATCATCGCCGCCTTGTCGGGCTCATCCTCGTCAAACTTGTGGACGAAGGCGATCCAGAAGAAATACATCAAGCAGGGCAGGATGATTGGCAACACATAAAGAAGGAAGACACGGATCATTCTTTTAAGACCTCATATAGATTGATCAACATACCGGCTGTCGCCCCCCAGATAAAATGCTGCTTGTAAGGCATGGCGAAGAATTGTCGCTCCGTACCCTCAAACTCGCGGGCATGACGTTGATGGTTGGCCGGGTCGAGCAGGAACGCCAGCGGCACCTCGAAGACCTCGGCGACTTCATGGGTGTCGGGGCTGACTTCGAATGGCGGGGTCAACAGCGCCACAACCGGTGTGACCCTGAAGCCGGTCCGGGTTTCATAATCATCAAGCCTGCCGATAACCTCGACATGGTTGCGGGCAATGCCGGTTTCTTCTTCGGTTTCCCGAATGGCGGTCTCTTCGGGTGAACCATCGTCCGGCTCAATGTGGCCCCCGGGAAAGCTGACCTGGCCCGGATGATTGGCAAGATGATCGGTGCGCCGGGTCATCAGGACCATTGTGGTGTCAGGATATGTGACCAGCGGCACCAGTACGGCCGCCGCAGTCAGCGGACTCCCCGTGCGGGTGCCCGGATTAAGATCGTGGTCGCCGCGCGGTGCCTGTTCAGGGGCCGTTGCCGATTGATCAAGATTTCCGGCAAGCCAGTCTCTGTCCAGGGGGAAAAGGGGATGGGTCATCCTGATCATCTTAAAGTCCCTCATCGAGACGGCCAAGGGGGAAGAACAGGCCACCACTCCACACCCCGAAAGCGTCGTCGTGGTCGACGCCCAGGGCGACCAGATCATAAAACACCGGCCGTGCGATCTTGGCCTCCAGATTGTCGCGGACCAGGACATAGGGGGAAGGTTCGCGGGTTTCCGGATGGGTCTCGACCCTGATCGGATTATCAGGACCGGCGCTCATGGTGTCGCCGACATTGGTTTCGAAGTGAAGGGTCTGGGCCTCGCCGCTTCCCTCAACAGTCATAATGACG
The DNA here is from genome assembly GCA_014382375.1 of Rhodospirillaceae bacterium. Classification (GTDB taxonomy): domain Bacteria; phylum Pseudomonadota; class Alphaproteobacteria; order Rhodospirillales; family JABHCV01; genus JACNJU01. Next base: position 20,562 of record JACNJU010000065.1, on the reverse strand, counting down.
GCAATGAACGGTGCGTCCTCGACCTGGATGCGGCCTTTCTCGACCGGGGTCTGCAGCCAATAGTCGCCGTTATCATCTTTTTTCAGGACAGTGGCGAACAGTTTCACCAGTTCCTTCCTGCCAATTGGCGATCCTTCGTGAAACCACTGGCCGGTGCGATCAATGCGGATATCAATTTCACCGCAAACGGCGTCCAGGGGAAGGGCGTTTTTCTGCTTGCTCATGAACCATCCCAGTAAGGTTCGGGGCCATAGTGTTCGGCCAGAAAATCTACGAAGGCCCGTACTTTAGCAGAAAGATAGCGGTTGTGGGGATAGACGGCGTAGATGGCCAGGTCCGTTTCCATGAATTGCTCGAGCACGCATTGCAAGCGGCCACTACGCAGATCATCGCCGACGATGAAAGTCGGGCTCAGGTAGACGCCGACACTGTTAAGGGCCGCAGCACGAAGGGCGTCGCCATTATTGGCGCTGATCGTGCCTGATACCTTGACCGAAATCTCTCCGTCAGGTCCCTTGAACGACCATTCATTCTTTTTGATAAGGTAGCTGTATATCAGGCAGTTGTAGTCTTTCAATTGTGATGGACAGGTGGGGATGCCGTGTTCTTTCCAATACCGGGGGGTGGCGCAAAGGGCCAGTCGCATCGGTGCCAGCTTGCGGGCGATCAGGGTCGAGTCAGGCAGGCGGGCGATGCGGATGGCAACATCAAACCCTTCGTCAAGAAGATCGACCAGACGGTCATTCAGGACCATGTCGATGTTGAGGTCCGGATAGCGGTTGCTGAAATCTGACAGGATCGGGGCGACATGGGAGACGCCAAACGACATCGGCACGTTCAGGCGCAAGGTGCCGCGCGGTTCGACGTGCAAGGCGCTGACGGCTTGCTCGGTCTCCTCCACATCCTGAACAATCCGCCGCGCCCGTTCGTAAAAAGTCGCGCCGACCTCGGTTGGTGACAATTTACGGGTGGTCCGGTTAAGCAACCTGACGCCTAGGTGATCTTCAAGCTTGGCGATGTGCTTGCTGACCGCCGATTTGCTGATGTTGAGCTCACGGGCAGCCGCAGAAAAACCACCGGTTTCGATAACCTTGGTAAAAACCGCATAGCCGTTCAGGGTGTCCATGGTGCCTCACTATAGTTTCCGTAATGGAAACAATTATATTCAAAATAGCCAAATTGTCTACTTACTTAATGGGCCGTACAGTCTCCTGATGATTATTCAAATGATTGTCCACCACTCGGAAATTTCAAGGAGAAAGACCATGCCTAGCGAAAATTCTTCCTCATACGCGGCACTGATATTGCGCCTGGCCCTGGGCGTTATGCTGCTCGCCCACGGGTTTTTGAAGATTTTTGTCTTCACCATGCCCGGTACCGTTGGCTTCTTTGAATCCATCGGCTATCCGGGTTTCCTCGCCTATGTCGTAACCCTGGTAGAAGTCGGCGGCGGCCTCATGCTGATTGCAGGGCTCTATGTGCGCCCCGTCTCTATCGTCATCATCCCGGTTCTGCTGGGCGCGGCCCAGGTTCACTTTGGCAATGGCTGGGTCTTCAGCGCCGAAGGCGGCGGCTGGGAATATCCGGTATTCCTGACTGTGGCGGCGGTTGTTCAGGCGCTTTTGGGCGAAGGCCGCTATGCGGTTCGCCTGCCGATTCCAGGACAGGTCCGAAACAACGCTTAAAGTCGGCGTCAGGGAGAACCAGCATGGGTAAATTGATAGAAGGTGTGTGGCGGGACGAAGACTACGACACCAAAAAATCCGGCGGTCGATTTGTCCGCTGGGACTCTTCCTTCCGCCATCAGGTCTCAGCCGACGGGACGAGCGGCTTCAAGGCCGGGCCTGAGCGTTATCATCTGTACCTGTCATGGGCCTGCCCGTGGGCCCACCGGACGCTGATCATGCGCTCCTTGAAGAAACTTGAAGACGTCATCAGTGTCTCCTTTGTCGAGCCGTTGATGGGGAAGCAAGGCTGGACTTTCGGCGAAGACGGTGACCCGCTGTATGGCCTGGATACGCTTTATCAGGTCTACCTCAAGGCCAAGCCTGATTACAGCGGCCGGGTGACGGTTCCGGTTTTGTGGGACAGGCAAACCGAAACCATCGTTAACAACGAATCCTCTGAAATCATCCGTATGCTGAACGGCGAATTTTCTGCTTTCGGCGATAACACGACTGACTACTACCCCCCAAATTTGAGGGCCGCCATCGACACCATCAATGAAGACATCTACAGCCGCCTCAACAACGGCGTTTACCGAACCGGATTTGCGACCACCCAGGAAGCCTACGAAGAGGCCTTTGACGCTTTATTCGACTGTCTTGACGCTCTCGAGGAACGCCTGTCGGGGCAGCGTTATCTTGTTGGTGACCAGATCACCGAAGCCGACTGGCGCCTGTTTACGACATTGGTACGCTTTGATGCGGTTTATGTCGGACACTTCAAGTGTAACTTGCGGCGTATTATCGACTATCCGAACCTGTGGGGATATGTGCGTGAGCTTTATCAGCACCCGGGTGTCGCAGAAACCATCAACATGGATCAGATCAAGGGCCACTATTACGCCAGCCACGCCATGGTCAACCCGACCGGCATCGTCGCCAAGGGACCATCGCTCGACTTCACCAGCGCGCACGGACGCGACACGATCACGTGACAGGCAGGCCCCCGGACGCTACACTTGCTTGCAGGTGAAACCAGCGGGGATTCAATCAATGCCTTTCGTCAAGCGCGATGATACCGGAAAAATAATTGCCGTTTATTCGTCGGCTGAAGTTCCGGGTCTGAACGAGATCAATTCCAGTGATCCGCAGTTGATCGACTTCCTCTACGAAGGCGACGTGGACGCCGCCGCCAAGAAGGATATGATCGAATCCGATCTGGGGCTTGCCCGTGTTCTGGAAGATCTCATCGACTTGCTTATCGAAAAAGGCACTTTCCGCTTCACCGATCTGCCCGAACCGGCGCAGCAAAAACTACTCGCCCGGCGCGGTCTGCGCAAGGAATTCGCCTATGTCGAAACCCTGTTCGGCAGCGAAGAAGACGAAGAAGAATATTCCGACAATGAGGACGGCGGGTTTATTTAAGGGATTTTATATCCCTGCCCCTTTGTCTCTACTCCGCCGCCTCCGCCTCATCAACGGGTGGCCTCCAGCGCAGGATCGGGTTCCTGGCGGCTGAGGTTTCGTCGAGACGGCGACGCGGCGTCAACCTTGGCGCGTCATGGAAATAGGCGGCGTCGCCGGCCTTGGCCTTGGCCGTAAGGCCCTTCAAGGCGTCAATGTATTGATCCAGGGTTTCCTTGCTTTCTGATTCTGTCGGTTCCATCAGCAGCGCCCCGTGGACGACCAGCGGGAAGTACATGGTCATGGGGTGGAAGCCCTCGTCGATCATCGCCTTGGCGAAGTCCAGGGTGGAAACGTCGGTATCCTTAAGGAATGAATCGTCGAACAGGGCCTCGTGCATACACGGTCCATCGAAGGACGGGCTCAAGGTGTCCTTCAATTCGGCCAGCAAGTAGTTGGCGTTGAGCACGGCGTCGGCGCTGGCCTGCCTGATGCCGTCACCGCCATGGCTCATCATGAAGGCCAGTGAGCGGATGAACATACCCATTTGGCCATGGAAACCCTTGAGCCTGCCAAATGCCTTGGCGGCTTTGCCGGTCTTGTGTTCAACAAGATCGAAGCCGTCCTCACCATGGGTAACAAAGGGCAGTGGGGCGTAGTCTGCCAGCGCTTCGGACAGCACCACAGGACCGGCACCGGGGCCGCCACCACCGTGGGGGGTAGAGAATGTCTTGTGCAGGTTGATGTGCATACAGTCGACGCCAAGGTCGCCGGGACGGACCCGGCCCATAATGGCGTTCAGGTTGGCCCCGTCGCAATAAAAGAAACCTCCGGCATCGTGGATGGCATCGGCGATTTTGATGATGTCGGTTTCAAACAGGCCGCAGGTGTTGGGGTTGGTCAGCATGATACCGGCGACATCGGTGTCGAGCTTGGCCACGAAAGCGTCGAAATCGACACGCCCCCGCTCATTTGCCGGAATGGTGTCAACGGCGTAGCCGCAAGCCGCCGCCGTCGCCGGGTTGGTGCCGTGTGCGGATTCGGGAACAAGCACACGCTTGCGTACGTCACCGCGATCCTCAAGAGCAGCGCGAATGGCCATCATGCCGCACAGTTCACCTTGGGCACCTGCTGCCGGAGACATGGCGACGGCTGGCATCCCGCAAATGACTTTCAGCCAATGGGCACAGGCATCGATCAGTTCAAGCGCCCCTTGTGTCGTCGAAACCGGTTGCAAGGGGTGCAAGGAGGCAAAGCCCGGTAGGCGGGCCACTTTCTCGTTGAGGCGGGGATTGTGCTTCATGGTGCACGATCCCAACGGGTAGAAGCCGCTATCGATGCCGTAGTTGTTTTGGCTGATACGGGTGTAATGGCGCACGGTTTGCGGCTCGGACAGATCGGGAAGGCCAATAGGACCTTCGCGTTCCAACCCGCCAAGACGGTTTTCCACATGCGGAGGCTCAGCAAGATCGACGCCCAGTCGACCTTCGGAGCTCTGCTCGAAAATCAGGGATTCTTCCAATTGCAGGCCACGGTTGCCGGTGATGGTTTCATGTGTATCAGCCATTACAGCACCTCGTTTAATGCAGTGACCAGGGCGTCCATGTCGTCCCCGGTGGTGACTTCGGTGGCGGTGACAAGCAGCAGGTTTTCCATATCGGGATTATCCGGATACAGGCGCGAGACGGGGATGCCGCCAAGCACCCCCTTTGCGGCCATCGCTTCGACAGCGGCGGCGGCGGGCCCGGAAAGCCTGAGGGTGAATTCGTTGAAAAAGGTCTCGTTGATGATTTCGACCCCGGCGACACCCGACAGCTTGTCGGCCAATGTCACGGCGCTGGCGTGGTTGAGCCCGGCCAGCCTGGCAAAACCGGTCTCACCCAGCAGCGTCATGTGAACGGTGAAGGCCAGGGCGCACAGGCCCGAATTGGTGCAGATGTTTGATGTCGCCTTCTCGCGGCGAATGTGTTGCTCGCGGGTCGACAACGTCAGCACAAATCCCCGTTTGCCCTCCGTATCGGTGGTTTGCCCGCAAACACGGCCCGGCATCTGGCGCAGGTGTTTGTTGTGAACGGCGAACAGGCCGACTGTCGGCCCACCATAATTGAGGGCGTTGCCAATGGATTGGCCTTCGGTGGCGACGATATCTGCGCCCATCGCGCCGGGTGAGGTGATGGCGCCCAAAGAGACAATTTCGGTGACAACCGCGATCAGGAGCGCCCCTGCTTCATGGCAGGCGCTGGCCAATGGGCCCAGGTCGCGGATGTGGCCAAAGAAATCCGGATTCTGGACAACCACACAGGCGGTGTCGTTATCAATAAGCGAAATCAGATCTTCGTCGCCCGCGTAATTTGCTGCGGCCAGGTCGATGTCCATGTTGTGGAGACCGGAGATGGTGCTGGTGGCGTCGCGGTAATGGGGGTGCAGGCCGCCTGAGACGATGGCCTTTTTACGTTTGCTCACCCGCCCCGCCATGGCCACCGCTTCGGCGCAGGACGTCGCCCCGTCATACATGGAGGCGTTGGCGACTTCCATACCGGTGATCAACGCAACCTGGGTCTGGAATTCAAACAGGTATTGCAAGGTGCCTTGCGATACTTCTGGCTGGTACGGCGTATAGGCGGTCAGAAATTCACCGCGCTGGATCATCGCATCGACAGTTGCCGGAACATGATGACGATAGGCTCCGCCACCCAGGAATGAAGGGACCTCTGCGGCATTCAGGTTCTTTGCCGCCATTGCCGAAATGGCACGCTCGACTTCCATTTCACCCTGATGGGGTGGCAGGTCAATGGTTTTGGCGAGCAGGGCTTCGGCCGGGACATCACAGTAGATGTCTTCCATGGATTTCGCCCCGGTGGCGGCCAGCATCTGGCTCCTGTTGGCATCGGTGAGCGGTAGATAGCGCATGATTTTGCTAGGCCCTATTCCAGTTCGGCGAGGTGACTTTTGTAGGCATCTGCGTCCATCAGCTCATCAAGCTGCGAGGCATCACTGACGGTCATCTTGAAAATCCAGCCATCGCCTTCGGCATCGGAGTTGATGATCGCAGGGGCATCCTCGAGAACGGCGTTGCCTTCGGTAACCTCGCCACTGATCGGGGCGAAGATTTCACTTGCCGCCTTGACCGACTCGACAACAGCGGTGTCGTCTCCCTGATCAACCTGTTTGCCGGCGTCGGGTATTTCAACAAAGACAACATCACCCAATTGCTCCTGGGCGTAGTTGGTGATGCCGATGGTGGCTGTGTCCCCTTCGACGCTGATCCATTCGTGATCCTTGGTAAATTTCATGCTCATGGGTGCAATCCTTTTTTTGCTATCAACCTTTGTAATATCGATGTTCGCTAAATGGTAGTTTGAAAACCTGGGCCGGTTGTGCTTTTCCACGAACCATCAAGTCGACGGCTGTTTCCGGCTTGGCGAATTCCGTCTTCACGTAGCCCATGGCGACGGGACCCTTAACACTGGGGCCAAAGCCACCGCTGGTGATTTCGCCGATAACGGTGCCATTCTTGTCGGTGATTTCCGTATGGGCGCGGGCTGGCGCCTTGCCTTCGGGCTTGATGCCGACGCGCTTTCGCGGGGCTCCGTTTTCAATTTCATCCTGAATGACGGCGGCCCCGGGAAAGCCGCCTTCGGCCCGGCGACGCTTGGAAATGGTCCAGATCAGTCCGGCCTGGATGGGGGTTGTTGTTTCGTCAATGTCGCTTCCGTAGAGACAAAGCCCGGCTTCCAGTCTGAGTGAGTCGCGGGCACCCAGACCGGCAACCCTGACTTCTGTCTCATTGAGCAGCAGGCGGGCCAGACGCTCAGCGTCTTCCCCCGGTAGCGAAATCTCATAACCGTCTTCACCGCTGTAGCCGGAACGCGAAATAATGCAGTGGATATCGCCAATGCTGATCGGTTCAGAGGTCATGAAATCCATCAATCGCACGGCCGGGGCAAGGCGTCCCAGAACCGTTGCGGCTTGTGGTCCCTGCAAGGCGAGCAGGGCCTGTCCTTCGATGACTTCAAGGGTGTTGCCCGCAGGTAAGCCCGCTTCCATAAGGGCGTAGTCCTGATCTTTACAGGCGGCGTTGACGATCAGGAACAAATGATCGCCGCGCCGGGTCACCATCAGGTCGTCAAGGATGCCGCCCTGCTCGTTGGTGAACATGGTGTAGCGCATCTGCCCGTCGCTTAAAGCGGCCAGGTCGCCCGGCACCAGTGATTCGAGGGCGGCGACAGGGCCCTCACCACGGATTGCCGCCTGTCCCATGTGCGATACGTCGAAAAGGGAGGCCCGCTCGCGGGTGTGCAGATGTTCGGAAAGAATCCCGGCGCTGTACTGAACGGGCATCTCATAGCCCGCGAAGGGAACCATTTTAGCCCCCAACTCCCTGTGAAGGGCGTCAAGCGGTGTTTTTTTTAAATCTTGTGAGTGGTCGGCCATTCGGTTCTCCAACAACAAATTCAGGGCGCACCCGGTCGATAAAGCTCGACCGCTTGACGGTGCCCCCTCTGTCTTTGAACCTGAAAGATTCCCTGATCCCGTTCTCAGACGGATTCGACGATCAGGTTACATCTTCGGTGAGATTCCCGAAGCCTGGGCTTCGAAGATCTGCTTTCCAGAGCCTCATTCCACTACGGTCCGGGGGCCTGAGAGTTTCCGGGGCGGTTGCTCCTTCGGCGTCATCCGCTGATACCTTTGTACATTGACAGCACTTGGAACGGACGATCTCTCCCGTAGTGGTCTACTTGAGTAATCTTCCCGTCAGTTTAGCGGTTCCAACGGTCAGGTCAACAGCGCGAAATGTTAGATTTTTACTGCCCGATTTTGCCGCGATTGAAATCAAGTTCCTCACGGCTTAACTGGAAGCCGACGTAGATTGAAAAATCCTGGCCGGTGAGGCCGCCTGTCAGTGGAATGGAAAGTTCGACGGCGGCGTCTTTCTCTGTCACCGTGGTGCGGTTCTTCCAGTATTTCGCCGTGAAGGGGAAACTCAGTTTGTCGAGAACGTTGCCCTGGTCATCAAGCAGCGAGACAAAATAGTCGAAGCTTGCTTCGCGGGTCTTGTTGCCAGCGCCGCGTTCCAGCTTGAATTCAGTATTGACCTCGACCCTGACCAGGCCTTCGCCGGTATCCTCATCAATCTCGAAAAAGCATTTGCCGCTCAGCTTGCTGATCCGGCCGGTGAAATCAAGATCAATCAGGTCACGGCCGGGACCATCCATATAACGGGTGATGATTTCAGCGTCACCAAGGGTTGAAACAAGTGGGCAGGGTGGCGGATCGGCGACGCCAGGCATACCGGTGCAAGCTGATAATAAAAGCAATACGGCCAACCAGACGGGGCGGGTCAGTTTGGCTGCTTTGCTTGTTATTTCGCTCATTGCTGCTACCTAATAAAGGATTTTGGAAACCAAAATCTAATGGCCGCTGCCGTCTGTGTCATTATTTTTCCACATATTCAGACAGTTCGCTTAAAGCCGCGGCCAGTCTGGCCAGTCCACGCGCCCGCGCCCAGGCCTCGTCAATACCTTCAGCAATTGCCAATGCCCGATTAAAGGCGGCCCAGGCGGATTGTATCCTGCTTGCTGATAAATGAGTCAGGGCGATTTCAGAAAACATCCAGACCCGGGTAAACGGGCTTTTGATTTCCGCCGTTGCCGTTTCGGCCAGGGCCATGGTTTCATCGGCCCCCGGACCATCACCGGCCATGCGCTGACCGGTGGCCAGTGTCCACAGGGTTTGCGCCCGTAATCTGTCATCGCTGATCAGGGCGGCGGTATCAATGGCTTGATCGAAGTTGCGGGCGTCACCATGGCCGTCAATTTCCATCAGCGCCAGGGCGATGCGCTCATAAGCATAGGCTTTGGCGAACGGACGCTTGATCGTTGACGCCGCCAGCAGCGCGGTTTCAAGGGTCTGGCGTCCGCCCGTCCTGTCGCCGGCTTTTGTCTGGGCCAGGGCAATGCGGGTCAGGACAACGGCGCGGTAGCGAACGGCTTCAATGGTCTGGGCCGTCAAAATCGCCTGTTCGGGGTGACCGGCCCTGGCTTGCGCGGCGGCAGCAGAAACCAGCACCGGCGTGCGTTCGGAAACATCAGGTAAATCCTTGAGAAGAGCCAGCGCCTGTCCGGGTTTGTCGGATTCGGCAAGGGCGCTGGCCAAATGGCGCAGGGCGGCACTGCGATGGCTGGTGTTTTCTTCGGCCTGGGCGATCACCTTGATTTTGGCCAGTTCTTTTTCTGCGGCTGCGGTTTTGCCCGCCTGGGCCAGGATGCTGATCGCGCCCGTCGCCAGAGAAACCCGTTTCAGGCTATCATCAATTTCCGCCAGTCCGTCAAGCAGCAGCTGGGCGGTCGACAGGGCTCCCTCAAGATCGCCTTTTTTGGCCTGAATATCGGCGATGGCGGCGAGCGCCTCAAGCCGTTTGGCGGCGTCGGGGATGATGTCGGCGGCGGCAAGCGCTTCGACGGGCCTGCCCGCACTGGCCTGGGCCGTGGCGATGTCACGCAGCGCCACCATGACCAACCGGGGGTCGCCAATCAGGCGCACCGTATTCATCGCCTCGCTGACCAACCCGGCTTTTGCTTCAGAGACAAGGATTTCACCAAGCGCCCAGTCGCGAAGTTCATTCTTGAAAATAGCGATGGCACTCTGGGAGGCCTCATCGAGCAGACATTTTGGCGTCGGATTACCAAAACATTCCGAGGCATCACGTTCAGGCCTGGCGCGCTTTTGACGGTGTTCGGGATCGGACACCAGATCGCGGGTTTCGGGTCTTGCCAGCAGAGCGGCCCGCGCCTCATCCATTTTACTCAGGCGTTGTCGTTGCAATTGCTTGAGCAGCGACTGAACCTTGGCGCTGGTCTCGATATGAATAGCCAGCGCTTCGTCGGCAATGCCGGTTTGCGGCAATCCTTCGCGGCGTTGATAAAGACGGATGGCCTTGTCTGTCTGTTCGTTGAAGGTGCCATCGGCGGCACCCTTGTAATAGCCGGCTTCGATGAGCGCCCTTTGCACCCTTTGCACCACCTCGTTGAAGCTGGGAAGTTCAAGCGGGTTGAAGGTAACCGCGGGCAGCTCGTCCCTGGCCCGCGCCGCAACAGCGTCGCCTGTGGGCATGGCAAGGAGAATGGCCAGTATGAAAAGGAATAAGGGCATAACAGAAAAAGACTATCGCGCTACCAGCGCTTCGAGACAAGATGTTGTTTCATTGCGGCTGGCCCGCCGGGGGTGCTAAAGAATGCCTGTGCAGAGAATGATGAGGGTTCCATGGCCGTTTATACCGAGGTCTCAGACGAGGAATTAATCAATTTCGTCGCCGCTTATGGCATTGGCGAGGTGACCTCGTGCAAGGGCATTGCCGAGGGGGTTGAAAATTCCAACTACCTGCTGGGCACGCAAAAAGGCTCGTACATTCTGACCCTCTATGAAAAACGGGTGAATCCGGACGACCTGCCGTTCTTTCTTGGCCTGATGGGCCATCTGGCGGGCAAGGGGATTGCTTGTCCGACGCCGCTTGAAGACGACAAGGGCCAGACCCTTGGGCGGTTGTGTGGTCGTCACGCCGCGATCATCACCTTTTTGGATGGTATGTGGCCGCGCCGCATTACCCCCGATCACTGTGCCGGTGTCGGTGCCGCCATGGCCAGGCTGCATCTGGCCGGGGCTGATTTTGCGATCAAACGCGCCAATGCCCTGTCGGTGGATTCCTGGCGTTCTCTGTTGCAGGCGTCGGGGGGCCGTGCTGACGAGGTCAAGCCCGGTCTTGCTGATCTTCTGGCCCGCGAGCTCGACGATCTGGAAGCCGGATGGCCTGATCCCGCTTCGGGTTTGCCAGCGGGCGTCATCCACGCCGATCTTTTTCCCGATAATGTGTTTTTCAAGTCCGGTGTGCTTTCGGGCATGATCGACTTTTATTTCGCCTGTAACGATGTTTTCGCCTATGACGTGGCCATTTGCCTGAATGCCTGGTGTTTCGAGACCGATGGCAGTTTCAACGTCACCAAGGCGCGGCGCTTGCTGACCGCCTATTCCAGGGAGCGTGATTTTTCTGACGCCGAACTTGCCGCCCTGCCGTTGTTGGCCCGCGGTAGCGCCATGCGTTTTTTGCTGACCCGTCTGTTCGACTGGTTGAATACGCCGCAGGACGCATTGGTGACGCCCAAGGACCCCCTTGAGTACCTGGAAAAACTGAAATTTCATCAGGGCGTCAAAGGACCCGGTGATTATGGCCTCTGAGCGCGTTCAGCTTTATACGGACGGTGCCTGCAGCGGCAATCCCGGCCCCGGTGGCTGGGGGGTTTTGATGTTGTGGAACGACCACGAAAAGGAACTGTGCGAAGGCGCGTTCGAGACCACCAACAACCGCATGGAACTGATGGCCGCAATCATGGGGCTTGAATCCCTGAAGCGCGGGATGGAGGTCGATCTCTATACCGACAGCACCTACGTCCGCGACGGCATCACCAAGTGGATACACGGCTGGAAGAAAAACGGCTGGAAGACAGCGGCCAGAAAGCCGGTCAAGAATGTTGATTTATGGCAACGACTGGAAACGGCCATCGGCGACCATCAGGTCGAGTGGCACTGGGTCAAGGGCCACGCCGGACACCCCGAAAACGAACGCGCCGACGAACTGGCCCGTCAGGGCATGACGCTTTATCGGGGTGAGTAGGCGACCAGCATCTTGTTTGCCAGCGCCTTCATCTTTTTCACATACTGGCGTTGCGACCACCCGCAATCCTGAGTCAGATTCTCCCAGGTCTGTACTGATAGAATTGACCAAAGAATGTCGGTCGCCTCTTTGACAGAGTGCTCTTGTGACAGCACACCATCACTTTTAAGCGCCTTGATCGCGGCCTGGCAGCCGTGGCGAATGGCCGCCTTGCGGTCAGCCCAGGCCAGCTTTGCGGCCTCGTCGGTATCCTCCATGGCAATGAGAGCCCTGGCGACACCGTGAATCTCGGGAATGTAGTTGCCCCAGGCTTCAATGAAGGCATCCAGCCGCTCCGGGCCGGTGGCTGCATTCCGACTGGCCAGGAGCCTCTCGTCAGCGTTGTTGATTTCATCCAGATAGCGGGTTGTCGCCGTCAGCAATTCGGCGCGGTTCGGAAAATGAAGATAAACCGCCTGACGGCTAATGCCTGCGGTTTTCGCAATATCGCTCATTCTGACGCCGCTGCCCTGTCCTGCCTCAAGCAGTTTCCAGGCGGCGTTCAAAATGCGTTTTCGTGTTTCGTTAATACTGCTTGACATCATGTAAAGTAACTCGTATTTGTCACCCTGTCAATTGACACCGTGTCAAGCAAATATCGAAAACGCAATAATTTAAAAGGAACGGGATATGAAAATTTCATTATCGACGAGAGTGTTCCTGATCGTCTCAGGCCTTATTGGAATCGCTATTGGCGGCGCTCTTTTATTCACACCTGTAGAATTTCAGGCATCTTCAGGCATCAGTCTTGCGGATGATGTGAATCTGTTAAGCGAGATCAGAGCCCCCGGAGGTGCATTACTGGCAGCGGGAATCATCATTGTGTCGGGTGCTTTTGTTCAAAAAATCACCCAGACGTCAATCTTGTTATCTTGCCTGTTTTATCTTTCGTACGGGGCTTCACGCCTTGTTGGTGTGATGGTTGACGGTGTTCCCAACAACACGGTTATCGCCGCCATGGCCTGTGAAATCATCATCGGATTAATAAGCCTTTTCGCGCTGTTGAGTTTTCAAAGGAAACAAAACAGGGCGAGAGAACTTTTAACATTCAACATGAAAAGGAAAGAACAATGAAAAATGCTACAAAAAAACCGATCCTCGTACTCGGCGGTAAAGGCAAGACCGGGCGTCGAGTGGTTGAGCGCCTGCAAGGCCGGGGACAGGAAGTGCGGGCCGTTTCACGCTCAACAGTTCCAGGTTTTGACTGGAATGATCGCGAGACCTGGGCAGACGTGTTGCAGGGCGTTGGCTCAGTTTATATCACTTACCAACCGGACCTTGCCGTTCCGGGTGCGGTCGAGACCGTAAAGCAGTTTGTTGAGTTGGCGATGGCGGCGGGTATCGCCCGCTTCGTTTTGTTGTCGGGACGCGGTGAAGAGGAGGCCCAGCGCGCCGAACAAGTCCTGCAGCACAGCGGTGCAGACTGGACAATCGTCCGGGCGGGCTGGTTTGCCCAGAACTTCAGCGAGAGTTTCCTGATGGATGGTGTCCTCGCGGGTCAGGTTGTGCTACCGGCAGTCACGACAAAAGAACCGTTCGTCGATGCGGACGACATTGCCGACGTGGTTGTCGAAACCCTGCTGGACGATCATCATATAGGCCAACTGTATGAGGTGACGGGATCACGCCTGATGACCTTCGCCGATGGGGTCAGGGAAATCAGTGCCGCTTGCGGTCGGGACATCCAGCTCATCGAGGTCTCCCATGAGGCGTACAAGGAACTCCTGGTCGACCATCAGCTTCCGGAAGATACGGTCTGGCTGATCATGTACCTGTTTACGACCGTCCTGGATGGCCGTAATGAATATGTGAAAGACGGTATTCAACGTGTCCTGGGCCGTTCGCCAAAGGACTTCACAGATTACGCCCGTGATGTAGCTGAAACAGGTGCATGGGCCGCTTGATTGTCGGTATGGCGGTTTCAACACCTAGCCCGTAGGAGGGAGTATCCATGAAGGTTTGTATTGTCGGGGCTTCGGGAAAGCTGGGGCGGTACATGGTGAGCCACGCCCTGGAGCGTGGATACGAGGTGGTTGGAGTCTGCCGAGAGAAGAGTGTCGGGAAGCTGAGCTCTTTTGGAGACCGCATCACCATTGTTCCCGGGCCAACCAATGATCGCCGGGTGATTGAGAAGGCGGTTTCGGGATGTGACGGTGTCCTGAGCGTGCTTGTCCCATGGGGCGTTCACAATTATTCATCCGGAACCGCCCAGGCGGTTCTTGATTTTGCCCCGCACCATGCAAGGCTGGTCTTTTCTTGCGGTTGGCACATCACCCGTGATGGTCAGGATGTCTATTCACGGTCGTTAAAATGGCTATTGAAGGTGGCGGGCTGGGTTGCCCGGTTGATTCGCGTCGTCGACATTGATGATCAGGTGGAGGCATGTCGGCGCGTATTCGAGAGTGACAGGCGCTGGACTGTCGTGCGCGGAAGTGACCTTGAGGAAGGTGAAAGTCAGGGTCTGCCCGTATGGAGCCGGCACGTCGGTGATGCTGTCCTGAAAAGTAACATTACGCGCAGAGTGGATTTTGCCTTGTTCATGGTCGATGCCTTGAAGAATGATGAATTGGTTCATCAGGCACCAGCGATTGTCGGCTGCCAAACGCCTTCGGCTCTTGCCCGGCATGTGACCGCGTGATGAACATCTTCCGGAAAGAAATTCTCGCGTTTTCGGTCCCTTAAAGGCGCTTGAACAGTGTTCGGCGGGTCCATATATTGATGGCAGGCAAAAACAATCAACAATCAGAACAGGGAAATTAACAATGGCCACCTACGAATGTGAAAAATGCGGGATGAGTGTCAATGCCAGCTGCGGCAAATGTGATGCACCTTTGGTAAACGATACCCTGACCCTGCCCGACGGGGCCGAAGTTCAGGTTTCCAAATGCCCCAACGATCACGGCAAGATCAAATCCCCCATGTGCTGCGGCCAGGATATGAGCTGTAGCGTCTAGAGCCTAAAGCTGCTCCAGCATAACCTCGGCGCTGCTGACCCGGTATTCGCCGGGGGCTTCGTGGTTGAGCACCGTGACAACGCCGTCATCGACAATCATCGAGAAGCGCTGGCAGCGCACCCCCATGCCACGTTCGGTCAGGTCCATGTCCAGGCCCATTGCCTTGGAAAATAATGCCGACCCGTCGCCGGCCATGACGATGGCGTCGCCAACGCCCTGATCCTTGCCCCAGGCGCCCATTACGAAGGCGTCGTTGACGGACAGGCAGACGATGGTATCGACGCCTTTTGCCTTAAGGGCTGCCGCGTTGCTCAGGTAGCTCGGCACATGTTGGGCCGAACAGGTTGGCGTGAAAGCGCCGGGAAGACCAAACATGGCGACTTTCTTACCGCCGAACAGCGCATCGGTGGAGAGGCCGTCCGGGCCGTCGTCGGTCATTACGTAAAGTGTCGCCGAAGGAATTTTATCGCCTGCTTTAATGGTCATTGCTCGCTTGCCTTTTTAAAATGATTCTTAATCTTTTTACTTGTTGTCGGCGGCTCTGTCGAGGCCTTCTGTGACGATATCGCGGGTCAACAATTCAGGCAGGGCAAGGCCGCCGGGCAGGCCCGGACCGTAGACGGCGTTGAACGGAATACCGTAGCGCCCGAAGGTCGCCAGATAGGCCGCTATGGCGTCATCGGGAAGGGTCCAGTCGGCCTGCATGGCGACCACGTTATCCGCCCCCAGCCGCTTCACCATATCATCCTTGGCCAGCACGAAAGCCTTGTTGACCTGACAGGTCAGGCACCAGTCAGCGGTAACATCGACGAACACCGTTTTGCCTTCACTGACCAGTCCTGGAATGGCCACCGCATCGAAAGGTTGCCACAGGCCGATAAAGCGCGGGTCTTTGTCAAGCATCCGCGCCCCCGGTGCCGTATTGGGGATCAGGGTCGGGGCGGCGAAGGCGAGCAACGCCATCACCATTACCCCGGCACCGCCGATTTGCCACAACCTGTTCAGGCGGGTGCCCAGGAAAACAACGGCGATGACGCCGACCATCAACAAGCCGACGATGGCGCTGCCATTCAGGCCGATCACCCCGGAAAGAACGCTGACCAGCCAAAGCCCTGTGGCGGCCAGGGCAAAACCCATAATTTTGCGCAAAGTGACCATCCAGGGGCCGGGTTTGGGTAATCTGGTCGCCAGTCCCGGCATCAGGGCGATCAGCAGATAAGGTGTGGCAAGTCCAAATCCCAGGGCGGTAAAGACGGCAAAAATATCACCCGCCTCGCGGGCCAGCGCGAAGCCGATGGCGGTGCCCAGGAACGGCGCCGAACACGGCGTCGCCAGCAACGTCGCGAAGCAACCGGTCAGGAAATGCCCGCCCATACCGTGAACATGGGCGGTGCGTGCGCCCATGTCAGCAAGCCAGCCGGGCAGACGAAATTCAAACAGTCCCCACAGATTGCAGGCGAAAAGGGTGATAATCAGGGTCATGGCGATCAGGAACCAGGGTTGCTGGAACTGTATTCCCCAGCCGATGGTCATCCCGGCGCTTTTCAAAGTCACAAGGGCCGCCGCCAAGCCCAGGAAGGCAAACACGATACCGGCGGCAGAAGCGATAAAACTGGCTTGAACTTTTCGCCGCTCACCGCCGCCATGGCCAACGATGCTGAGCAACTTGATCGACAGCACCGGCAGCACGCAGGGCATCAGGTTGAGGATCAGGCCACCAAGAATGGCCAGCGCCAGAATAACGGGCAGTGACAAGTCGGTCGCTGCGGCGGCGCTGCCGGTCCCCTGAACCACGCCAAGGGTGCGCATCGCGGAGCGCTCGCCATCACTGAGCGTCACCCCGATCTTCATATCCAGCAAACCCGGTGCCGCAAGGTCTTCAACTCCCCAGACTTTTGCCGTTAACACAGCGCCACGCGCGTTGTTGGTCAGGCGGACTGCCGGTTTGTCAAAGGCAAGGATATCGGGGCCTTCAAAAAAGGCGTCCGGTTCAACAAGCGGCGTTCTGGCGCTAAGGCTGAGACGCAGCAGGGTTTCCTTGCCCTGACCGAGCACCTCAAGTTTATCCAGTGACAGGCCGTGGGCGGCACCGTCGCCCGGCACCTGTACTTCAAACCGGTTGATCAGGTGGGCGAAGCGGCTGGGGCTCGCCGGTGCTGCCGGTAAGGCGAGGTTCAGTTTTGCCTGATAAGGGACGCAGATGTCGTTGCAGGTCAGATAATCGACGTTGGCGACGGCGCTTACGGGCTGGCCGGGATGTGTCGGGGTCAGGGTGATCGGATAGACGATCTCATCCTTGTAACCCAGCGTTTGAAGGCCAAGCACGGAAAAGCGATGGGGCACCGGCCACAGCATTTCCGTATTTGCAACATTGTCCGATCCCGTCCAGTCGATGCTCGGTGGATAGCCCGCGTCGCCGGGGCTGCGCCAGTAGACTTTCCAGCCCGGCTTCAAGGTAAAGTGAAGGCCCAGTTTCAGACTTGCGGCATTGCCGACGCCTTCGTGAGCGGCAATCAGTCGCAGGGTCGTGTGATCTGTTTTAATGGTCTGTGATGAGGCCAGCACGCTTTGGGCTGCCGCCGGAATGACGGCGAACAGGGACAGGATCAGCGCCAGGGCGGCGAATCGGGAAACCAGGGAAAGCAATTTCATAGCCGCGGATGATACCCTTTTTTGCGCTTTAGCGAAGGGAAAGATGGTTTTACTCACAAACTGTTGAGAGGGCAGATTATCCCTTGATATATGAGGGTTTTGTGACCAAATTATGACTTAAGGCATTGGTCTTTTGTATCGAAGTGTTTTGTTTAAGCCTATTTTTTGTGGCATTATGGATGCTTCGGGGCGGCAAGGACCGACTTGAAAGAGATCACATGGCGTATCGCGAGGACATAGAAAATTCACTTTCCGGGCAGCTTCTCGTTGCCATGCCGGGCATGTCCGATCCGCGCTTTGAAAAATCGGTCATTTATGTTTGCGCCCACAGTTCAGACGGGGCCATGGGCCTGATCGTCAACAAACCTTTCAACGCCATCTCCTTCCCGGACCTTCTCGAACAACTGGGCGTTTCCGAATGCAGCGGTACGAACCGCATCGATATCCAGTGCGGCGGCCCTGTCGAGGTATCGCGGGGTTTTGTTTTGCACAGTCCCGATTACATTCGCGAGGCGACACTGGTTGTCGATGAAGCAACGGCGTTGACGGCGACCCTGGACATCCTGCGCGCCATTGCCGATGGCTTCGGCCCGCGCCGCTGTTTGCTGGCCCTTGGCTATGCCGGTTGGGGACCAGATCAACTGGATACGGAAATTCTCAATAACGGCTGGCTCAACGTCGATGCTGACGATGATCTGGTCTTCGGTGATGATCTGGATCGCAAGTGGTCGCAGGCCATGGCCAAAATAGGCATTGATCCGCGAATGCTCTCAGACACCGCCGGCCACGCCTGAGCAGGAGCTTTTCAGACTAAATTTCACGCTGCCCGGTTAAAATCCGATGCATCCATGAAGTCCAACAATCTTTCCCGTGCCAGGATGACTGCCGCTTGGCGTGGCAAAACCCCGTCTTTCCGCATTGTGTCAAGAATCGTACGGGTATTTTCTGAAATCGTTTTTTCAATGAGCGCTTCGGCCTCCTGGCGGGTTCCGCCGCGATACTCCACGGCGCCACAGATGACGCCACCGGCATTGGCGATGAAATCGGGCAGTATCAAAACACCTTGATCATGAAGCTGTTTCTCGATTTCAATGCTCATAGGGATATTGGCGCCTTGCGGGATCAACCGCGTCTTCAGGCGCTCAACATTATCCTTAGTGATGACATCGGGGCGCGCAGCTGGAACCCAGATATCGCAGGGGACATCGATAATGGCGTCCTTGTTATCGACCTTGCCGCCATATTCGATGACGCTCTTGCCATCGGCCTGAAGGGTGAGCAGTCGATCCAGGTCGAGGCCGTCCGGATCTACGACGGTGCCGCCAAGATCGCAAACCCCAACCAGTACCGCTCCTTTTTCCTTAAGAAAGCGGGCGGTATGAAGACCAACCGAGCCAAAACCCTGAATAGCGACAGTCGCCCCCTTCAGATCAAGGTCGCAGTAATTCTTTGCCACATCGATGGCGGCGACAAGCCCCAGGCCCGTCGCGCCGATTTCATCCAGTGGAATACCGTCGTCTGCCTCCGGCAAGCCAACTGCCCGCCCGATTTCATCCTTGATCCAGGCCATACAAGTCTCATTGGTGCCCATGTCGGGCCCGGGGATGTAATCGGTGATATCCTTAATCGCCCTGGCAAAGGCGCGGAACAGCCTTTCCTTTTCGTCCATGGACATTTGCGGATTGGCAACGATGACGGATTTTGCGCCACCGTGGGGCAGGTTGGCGGCGGCGTTTTTGAAAGTCATGGCGCGGGCCAGTCGGAAGCATTCCTCGACACTGACGTCAGGGGCCATTCGTGTGCCGCCGATGGCAGGACCACGGGCGACATTGTCAACGACAACGACGCCCTTCAATCCGACTTTTTGGTCATGTACGGCGACAATCATTTTTGGTCCGTAGGGGTCTGAAAATCTGAAAATTTCATCCATGGTCCGGCTCCTTTTCATTTCCGGTGGATCAGTCCGGTTTTTCCAAATCTATAATGGCGGCCTGCAAAAAGGCGCCTGCTTCGCCGCCAGTGGCGGCGCGGTGATCGAAGGTCAATGACAGCGGCATGATCCGGCGAACCATCGCCTTACCAGCGATGGCGACGACCTGCTCGCTGATGACGCCGGCCCCGAATATGGCTACCTGCGGTGACATCACGACCATTTCCGCATGTTTGCCGACGATGGTTCCAAAATTGGAAAGGGTAATCGTCTGACCGCGCAATTCCTCCGGCGGAATGGTGCGCTTCACGACGTCTGCCTTCATCCGTTCGAGACCTTCCCTGAGTTCAGTGGCGCTGCGCTTGTCGACGCCCCGCATTGTCGGCACGAACAAGCCTTCGTCGGTATTGACGGCGATGCCCAGGTCGACCGACTTGTGCAACCGGCGCTCCAGTTTGGCCCCGTCGAACCAGGCGTTCAGGGTGGGGGCGGCCTGGCAACCGGCGACCACAGCACGGATCAGGCGGACCATCACATCGGCACCGGATTTGCCAACCCAGTCATCGACGTCGGCGTCGTCATGGATCGAGGCTGGCACCGCTTCTCCATGGGCTCGGCTCATCTTTTCGGCCATGGCGCGGCGAACACCGCTAAGCGGTTCGGCCGGTGCCGCCACGGCCAATACCTTGGCAGCGCGTTCAAGATCTTTTCTGGATATCGCACCATCGGCACCGCTGCCCTCGACGATGGCAAGATCAATGCCTAACTTGTGCGCCGCTGCGCGGACGGCAGGCGTCGCCTTGACCCTGCCGGTTGCAGTCCTGATCGTATCCGTTTCCTCGGCGTTCAGGGCTTCGGCCGCCGTATCATTATCGGAAATATCGCCGACCACGGCACCACCATCGCTGTGCTTGTTTTCTTCAATGTCGGCGAGGGGGGCATCGACCCCGATGCGCTGGCCAGCCTCGCCGTACAGCCGGGCGATACGGCCTGAATGGGGGGCTGGAACTTCGACGACGGCTTTGTCGGTTTCGACCGAGACCAGCGGCTGATCGGTGACAACGTTGTCGTTGACCGAGACGTGCCAGGCAACGATCTCGGCATCCTGCAGGCCTTCGCCAAGGTCGGGCAGATTGAAGGTGCTCATGTTAACTCCTTATCCAAAGGCTAGCGATTGCCGTGCCGCATCGACGATGCGCCCGGCGCTGGGCATGTAGTGATCTTCCAGCCTGAACAGCGGCATCACCGTGT
>JACNJU010000113.1 GCA_014382375.1 Rhodospirillaceae bacterium | reverse complement strand
AAACCCAGCGCATTTCACTTGGTATGAAACAGCTTGAAGCCGATCCGTGGGAAGGTGTTGACGGGAAATTCCCGGTCGGTGCCAAGTTCAACGGTCGCATCACCAACATCACCGACTACGGCGCTTTTGTCGAACTTGAACCCGGCGTTGAAGGCCTGGTCCATGTGTCGGAAATGAGCTGGACCAAAAAGAACATCCATCCTGGCAAAATCGTCTCGACCAGCCAGGAAGTCGAAGTCATGGTCCTCGACACCGATCCTGAAAAGCGCCGCATCTCGCTTGGCCTCAAGCAGTGTGGTTCCAACCCGTGGGAAGATTTCGTCGAAAATCACACCACCGGTTCGGAGGTCGAAGGCGAGATCAAGAACATCACTGAATTCGGTCTGTTCATTGGCCTTGCTGGCGGCATCGACGGTATGGCTCACTTGTCGGACCTGTCGTGGGCTAAATCCGGCGAAGATGCCCTGGCTGAATACAAGAAGGGCGATATGGTCAAGGCCAAGGTCCTTGATGTTGATATCGAGAAAGAACGCATTTCTCTTGGTATCAAACAGCTGACAGAAGATCCTTTCCAGGGTGAAGTCGCAGCTCTCAAGAAGGGTGCGGTCGTTACCTGTACTGTCAGTGCTGTCACCGATGGCGGCATTGAAGTCAAGGTTGGCGAAGGCCTGACAGGCTTTATCCGCAAGAGTGACCTGTCGCGCGAACGCAGCGAGCAACGTCCCGACCGGTTTGCCACGGGCGACAAGGTTGACGCCAAGATCATGCAAATCGACAATGCTACCCGCAAATTGACCTTGTCGGTGAAAACCCTTGAAGCCGCCGAAGAAAAGAAAGCGATGAAGGAATACGGGTCTTCGGATTCCGGCGCATCGCTGGGTGATATTCTGGGTGCGGCGATCAGGGAAAAGCAGGACACGACCGACACCAAAGAAACTAAACCGGCCAAGAAGGCAGCTCCGAAGAAAGCCGCCGCGAAGAAAGCCACTAAGGCAGACGAAGCCGCTGACGACGCTGAGGAAGAAAAACCGGCGGCCAAGAAGGCGGCCGCAAAGAAACCGGCAGCGAAGAAACCTGCTGCCAAAAAAGCGGCACCTAAAAAGGCTGCTGCTAAAAAAGCAGCGCCAAAAAAAGAAGCGGCCAAGAAAACGACAAAGAAAGACGAAGGGGAATAATCCTCTTTAGTTTCCGGGTACGGCCTGAAGTGGGTTTCCTAAACCAGCTTCAGGCCTGTTCCGGCTTTTGAATTTATCCAGCGGAGGGAAGATGTCACTCGATGCTGATTATCTCGTCGAACGCCAACGACTGAAACGCCGGCTTTTGCTGTGGCGGATCATTGCTATCGTTATTCTTGGCGGGGTGGCCCTTTCCACACTAACCGATATTAAAAGCCTCACCGGTGGCGATCATATTGCGCGCCTCAACGTCAGTGGCATTCTGGTTGAGGATCTGGAACGCGAACAGACCCTGGACGAATTAAAAAGCGATGCCGATGTATTGGCCCTGATCGTCAGGATCGACAGTCCCGGCGGCACCATCGTTGGCGGGGAAAGCCTGTATCACCAGTTAAGGGCGGTCGGGACCGAAAAGCCGGTTGTTGCGGTGATGGGTTCGATGGCCACCTCGGCGGGCTATATGACGGCCCTGGGCACCGATTATCTGTTCGCCCGCGAGGGCTCGCTCACCGGTTCCATCGGCGTGTTGATGCAAACCGCCGATGTAACGGGCTTGCTGGAAAAAATCGGCGTCAAACCAGATACCATCAAAAGCGGGCCCCTGAAAGCGCAGCCCAACCCGCTGGAAGTCACAACACCTGAGGCTCGTCAGGCGATCACGGACGTGGTCATGGACATGTACGGGATGTTTGTCGAGATGGTTGCCGAACGCCGCCATATGGACCTGGGGCAGGCAAAAAACCTGGCCGACGGGCGCGTCTACAGCGGACGACAGGCCCTGGCCAATGGCCTGATTGATGCCATTGGCAGCGAGACCGAGGCGGTTGACTGGCTCGAGAAAACAAGGAATATCCCCACGGGGCTTGCCGTTCGTAACGTTGTTATCGAGCGTCCGGGGCAAGACTGGAAGAATTTTATTAACGGAATGGTCGGAAAAACACTGTTTTCAGAAAGACTTACACTTGACGGCTTGATCTCGCTTTGGCACCCTGAGAGGTGGTAAGTCTAAGTATCCGGGCCGCAAGCAGGCTCAAACGATGGTTGGAGGAAGGCGGCGATGACTAAATCTGAATTGATCCAGCGTCTGGCTGATGCAAACCCGCATCTTTACCAAAGGGATGTGGAGCGGATCGTGACGACCATCTTCGATGAGATCACCACGGCACTGGCCGGTGGGGACAGGGTCGAATTGCGTGGTTTCGGGGCCTTTTCTGTCAAGGAACGTGGCTCCAGGGTTGGTCGCAACCCGCGCACCGGTGAAGCGGTTAATGTCGCCTCAAAACACATTCCGTATTTCAAAACCGGCAAACAGCTTCGCGAAAAACTCAACGGGTAAAATTTCGTGACCCGATTCCTTTCATGGATTTTATTGATTCCGCTGGCGGCGGTCGTCGTCGCCTTTACGGTATCCAACCGGGGCATGGTTCATCTGGACCTGTGGCCGGCTCCCTATAGCCTGGACGTTCCCGTCTTTGCCGCAGTACTGGCTGCCGCTGTTGTCGGCTTTTTGGGCGGTGCCATCGTTTCATTTGTCGCTGCCGGTCGCAGGCGCGCCCGCAATCGCCAACTCACGCGGATGCTGGAAAACGCCAAGCGCGAAGAAGGTTACCTTCGTGAACAAGTCAAAAAACTTGAAACCACGCTGGCCGCAGAGCAACCGTCAGCTCAGGGTTCATCCGTTCCCTTGCTGACAAAGAAAGACGCTGCGTAAGCACGGCCATCGCCGCGCTGGCCTTTGCCCACGCAAAGGGTTAATAAATCAGTTATGAGTAAAATTCTTCCCCACGAACGAACCTTTGTTGCGTTGGACACCACTGATCTGGCCCACGCCCTGAGCTTGGCAAAAAGCCTTAGCGGTCATGTTGGCGGCATGAAGGTCGGCAAGGAATTCTTCACCGCCTGTGGCCCGGATGGGGTCAGGGCGGTTAGCGATTGCGGGATGCCGGTGTTTATGGATACCAAATTCCACGATATCCCCAACACGGTTGCTGGGGCTATACGCGCGGCACTACCACTAAAACCGTATATACTGAATGTTCATGCATCGGGCGGTGAAGTGATGATGCGTGCCGCAGCCCAGGCCGTCGCAGAAGCCGGAGAAGGACGCCCCCTGCTCATTGCGATTACCGTTCTGACCTCCATGGATGAAAGTGATTTGCAGGATGTCGGCGTCGACAGTGCGGTTGCCGATCAGGTGCTCAGGCTGGCCACCCTGGCTCAATACAGCGGCCTCGATGGCGTTGTCTGTTCGGCCCGAGAGGTCGAGGACCTACGCGAGCATCTGGGAAAGGACTTCAAACTGGTGGTGCCCGGCATCAGGCCCAAGTGGGCGGCCAGCGACGATCAGAAAAGGATCGTCACCCCGGCCGCCGCCGTCGCCATCGGTGCTGATTATCTGGTCATTGGTCGGCCAATCACCGGTGCCGCTGATCCGGTCGAAGCGGCCGATAAGATCGCCGCCGAAATAGCCGCTGGCGTGTAATGCCCATCTCCGTAAAAATCTGTGGACTGAGCACACCGGCTGCCGTTTGTGCTGCTATTGAAGGCGGGGCCAGCCATGTCGGGTTTGTTTTCTTTGCCGCTTCACCGCGTGCCGTGACCCCGGATGTGATGGCTGCTTTGTGTATGCCCGTACCCGCCGCGATCACCCGCGTCGGCCTGTTTGTCGATGCGTCATTTGATGAAATTGCCGCCGCTGTCGCCACCGGAAGCCTCGATATGCTGCAACTTCACGGGAATGAAACACCTGGCATGGTGGCCCAGATCAAGGAAAGCTTCAAATTGCCGGTGATGAAGGCCGTGGCCATTGCCAGCGAAGATGATATTGCGACAGCCAGACTTTATGAAATCACAGCTGACAGATTATTGTTTGACGCCAAACCGCCAGCGGGGGCGGATCGTCCGGGCGGCAACGCGCTTTCCTTTGACTGGCGACTGATTGCCGATCAGCAGTGGCTGTTGCCGTGGATGCTGGCCGGGGGGCTTGACGTTTCAAACCTGGCCGAGGCGCTCGCCATCAGTGGTGCTTCGGCGGTCGATGTATCGAGCGGTGTCGAGGACGAACCGGGCGTCAAAAACCCTGAAAAAATCAAACAGTTGCTGGAACTTGCCAACACTCTTTAAGGGTTGCCCCTAATGAATGGATTTTGCTCGATTCTATAAATAACGATCAATTTTTCTGCCTTTAAATGATTTCATTTAAATGCAGTTTGATCTTGCCCAGCTTTATGGTTTATTACCCGGCTTATGACGAAGAAAACACTCAACACATACCGGGCCGGACCCGATGAAGACGGACGGTTTGGCATCTATGGCGGTCGTTTTGTCGCCGAAACCCTGATGCCGCTTATCCTCGAGCTTGAGAAGTCTTACGAGACGGCCAGGAATGACCCGGAATTCGCGGCCCAAATGGGTTATTATTTCAGCCAGTACGTTGGTCGGCCAAGCCCGCTTTATTTTGCCGAACGCCTGACACGGCATCTTGGCGGGGCCAGGGTTTACTTCAAACGCGAAGACCTCAATCACACCGGTGCTCACAAAATCAACAACTGCATTGGCCAGATACTGCTGGCCAAGCGCATGGGCAAGACCCGCATCATCGCCGAAACCGGGGCCGGTCAGCACGGTGTGGCGACGGCGACGGTGTGCGCCCTGTTCGACCTTCCATGCGTTGTTTACATGGGAGCCAAGGATATTGAACGTCAGGCCCCAAACGTCTTCCGCATGCAGATGCTGGGGGCCGAGGTCAGGCCCGTCACTGCCGGTTCAAAAAGCCTGAAAGACGCCCTCAACGAAGCCCTGCGTGACTGGGTCGCCAATGTGGATGACACTTTTTACATTATTGGCACCGTTGCCGGTCCGCACCCGTTCCCAGCCATGGTTAGGGATTTCCAGTCGGTTATTGGCGAGGAAACCCGTGAACAGATACTGAAAGCCGAAGACAAACTGCCCGACACTCTCGTTGCCTGTATCGGTGGCGGCTCCAACGCCATGGGACTTTTCTTCCCGTTCCTTGATGACAAGGACGTCGAAATTATCGCTGTCGAGGCGGCGGGTAAAGGTATTGAAACCGGCGAGCACGCGGCTTCGCTTAGCGCTGGCAGCGCCGGTATCCTGCACGGCAACCGCACCTACCTTCTGCAAAACGATGACGGGCAAATCACCGAAGCCCACTCCATTTCCGCAGGCCTTGATTATCCCGGGATCGGCCCGGAACATTCCTGGCTGCATGATATCGGCCGGGCCCAGTACGTTTCGATCACCGACAATGAAGCCATTGAGGCGTTCCAGCTGTGTACCCGCCTTGAAGGCATCATCCCGGCCCTGGAATCGTCACACGCCATCGCCCATGTCATGAAAATCGCCGCCAGTTATCCATCTGACCACGTTATCGTCATGAATATGAGCGGTCGCGGCGACAAGGATCTTAACACGGTGGCCACGGCCACCGGCATGACCTTCGGGGTCGAATGATGGAAACAAGAATTGCCAAACGGTTTGCCAGGCTGGCCGAAGAGGGTCGTGGCGGTCTGGTCACTTTTTCAACCGCCGGTGATCCAGATTACGAGACATCCCTGGACCTGTTGATGGGTATTGGTAAAGCCGGGGCCGACCTGATTGAACTGGGGATGCCCTTCAGCGATCCCATGGCCGACGGCCCTGCCGTCCAGATGGCTTCGGGGCGTTCTTTGCTGGGCGGTCATACCATGACCCGGACTCTGGACATGGTGCGCGCCTTCCGTACAAAGGATGATGAAACGCCTATCGTTCTGATGGGATATTACAATCCGATTTATGTTTATGGGGTCGACAGATTTCTTGCCGATGCAAAACAGGCTGGCGTGGATGGCTTGATTGTCGTTGATCTGCCGCCAGAGGAAGAAAGCGAGCTGTGCATCCCGGCTCTTGAGGCGGGAATTAATTTTATTTTCCTGACGGCTCCCACGACCGATGACGTGCGCCTGCCCCGGGTTATGGAAAAAGCCAGCGGTTTTGTCTATTACGCATCCATCACCGGCATCACCGGTACCGCCTCGGCCTCGGAGGCCGATATTTCTTCCGCATACAAACGTTTGAAATCACACACTGATTTGCCCATCGTCGTGGGCTTTGGCATCAACACTCCCGAACAGGTCGCCGCCGTCGCCAGCATTGCCGATGCTGCCGTTGTCGGCTCGGCCCTGGTTAACGTCATCGCCGCCAATCTGGATCAGGGTGGCAAGGCGCAAGCGGGACTGGTTGACAAGGCGCTAAGTTTTGTCAGCGAGCTGGCAAAAGGTGTAAGGTCATCTACGAAAGGTGCTGCCTAAATGAACTGGTTGAAGAATATCGTTCGTCCGAAGCTGAAACGGCTGGTCGGCGGCCAGAAGGAAATTCCCGACAACCTGTGGCACAAGTGTCCTAGTTGTGAAGAAATGGTCTTTCATCGCGACCTGGAACAAAATCTACGGGTCTGCCCGCATTGTGGCCACCACTTGCGCCTGAGCGCCGAGGCGCGCCTGAAAATACTGTTCGATGAAGGCAAGTACCAGAGCATAGAGTTGGCAGAAGCCCTGGCCGATCCGCTGAAATTCCGTGACCGTCGCAAATATTCCGACCGCCTGAAGGAGGCGCAGGCCAAAACCACTCTCCAGGACGCGTTGATTGTCGCCCACGGGCGCATGGGCGGTCTCAATGTTGTTATTGCCGCCCTCGACTTTTCGTTCATGGGCGGCTCCATGGGCGTTGCCGTTGGTGAGGGGCTGATCGCCGCTGCCCGCCTCGCCGTGGTTCAGGACGCATCGTTGATTGTTGTGCCGTCCTCTGGTGGCGCGCGTATGCAGGAAGGTATCCTGTCGTTGATGCAAATGGCCAGGACGACGATTGCCGTCGAAGAGGTCAAGGAAGCAGGCCTTCCGTACATCGTGGTATTGACCGACCCGACCACGGGTGGTGTTTCAGCCTCTTTCGCCATGCTTGGCGATGTCGCGATTGCGGAAACCGGGGCTGTCATCGGTTTTGCGGGGGCCCGCGTCATTGAGCAAACAATCCGTGAAAAATTACCCGAAGGGTTCCAACGTGCCGAATATCTGTTGGAGCACGGCATGGTCGATATGGTGGTCCGCCGTCAGGATTTACGCGAAACCCTTGTCCGTGTGATAGGCCTGCTTATCAATACCGGCCCGGCAGGTGACGTGCTGGCTATTCCACCGGTTGCTATTGACGCCCCAGCGCTGGAGAGCCCCGCTGATTGACAGTGACGCCATTCTTAAACGTTTGATGGATTTGCATCCCAAGGTTATCGATCTGACTTTGGGTCGGGTTGAGACCTTGCTCGAACGGCTGGGAAATCCCGAAACCCGGTTGCCACCGGTTGTTCACGTTGCCGGAACAAACGCCAAGGGATCATTGATCGCGTACATGCGCTCGATGCTGGAAGCCGCTGGTTACAAGGTCCATGTCTATACCTCGCCGCATCTGGTGCGTTTTAATGAGCGGATCCGGCTTGCGGGCTCTCTGATTGAAGATGATCAACTGGCGGCGCTTCTTGAAGAATGTGAAAGCGTCAACGCCGGTGATCCGATTACATATTTTGAAATCACCACGGCGACTGCTTTTCTGGCGTTCTCAAAAATACCTGCCGATGTGGTGTTGCTGGAAACCGGACTGGGCGGCAGGCTGGATGCGACAAATGTTATCGAAAAGCCCGCCTTGACCGTCATCACCCCGGTATCCATGGATCATCAGCACTATCTGGGTGAAACCCTGCTTGAAATCATCACCGAAAAGGTCGGTATTGTGAAGCCCGGTGTGGTTTGTCTTTCCTCCAAGCAGGAACGCAAGGTGGAAAAGAAATTCTGCACATTGGTTGAGGAGGCCGGAGCGCCTTTATTGATTGAGGGCCAGGACTGGCATGTTCGCAAGTCCACAGACGGCATGGTTTTTGAGTGCAACCGCGACGGCGAAAAAACCAGTCGCGAATTTCCGAGGCCGGCACTTGCGGGTTCACACCAACTCAGGAATGCCGGTCTTGCCATTGCCGCTCTGGACCGCCTCGATGGCTTTCATGTCCCCGACAGCGCCATCGCCCTGGGTTTAAAAAGTGTCGACTGGCCGGCCCGTCTGCAACGCCTGAAAAGCGGCCCTCTAGTTGATCTGTTGCCAGGCGGCTGGGAGTTGTGGCTCGACGGCGGCCATAACGCGGCGGCGGCAAAAACCATCGCTTCCCATGCACGTGGATGGCGCGACAAGCCGTTGCATATGATTTTTGGGATGCTCAATTCCAAAAACCCCAGTGACTTCCTGACCAATCTGGAAGGCCGCCTGGGTCAGTTTCGCGGTGTTTCCATACCGGGTGAGGAAAATTCCTTAAGCGCCCAGGAAGTAACCGCCACGGCCTTAAACTGGCGCATGGAGGCGGCACCGGCAGAAAACGTAACAGCGGCCCTGACAGATATCATCAAACAGCAGGAACCAGCCCGCGTGTTGATTGCGGGGTCTCTCTATCTGGCCGGAACGGTTTTGAAAGAGAATTCCTGAATTTAAGAAATCAGATGACTGACTGCACCCACTCGAGCAGTTTTCCCTTTGGCAGGGCACCGATTTTTGTTGCCGCAACCTGTCCGTCCTTGAACAGCATCAAGGTTGGAATGCCGCGCACACCATACTGGGAGGGAACGGTCGGATTTTCGTCAATATTCAGTTTGGCGACGGTAACCTTGCCTTCCATTTCGATGGCAATTTCTTCCAGGGCCGGGGCGATCTGCTTGCAGGGACCGCACCATTCCGCCCAAAAATCAACGATAACCGGCAGGCTTGAATTTTTAACGTCGGCTTCAAACGAATCGTCGGTGACGGCTATGTGCATCTACTGGGTCCTATCAATATCTTTAAAAAAAGCTGATCTGTTGATCACAAGAATCTTTTTGAATTTAGGCAGCCGTACCCCCTTCGTCAAGGTGCGTACTGATCAAGAATGTCATCGGGCAGGGACATCAGGCGTGGGCCATCGGTCCAGGCCAGAATACAGCTGACCGGCCGGCCTGGATAGACCAGCCGTAACAATGCCCGGTACAGCGCCATTTGCCCCAAATAGGCTGGCGCCACGCCATCGGGGTTGATCGGTGGCGGTCTGTTGGTCTTGTAATCGATGATTGTGATTTCATCATCAGTGATAGCCAGACGGTCTATGCGGGCGGACACCGATCGACCCCCAATGGTACCGCTAATAGGCACTTCGGCCAGGGAGTCCGGCCCAAACAAGGTGGCGAACTCAGGGTTTTCAAGTACCGCCATCACTTCATCCGTAATGGCGTTTTGCTGATCGGCGTCGAGGCTGTGTATGGGGCGGGACAGGTACTTCGCTGCCGCTGCTCGTTGTAAGCCTTGCGAGATGGACGGCAGGCTTTCGAGCAGGCGGTGGATAAGGGTGCCGCGTTTGAAGCGGTCCCCGTCATCGCCGTCAAAGGGCGAGCGCACAGTGGGCTCGTTGTCTTCGGACAACCGCGACGGGCTCAGCGGCGTTGATGGTTCCGGTTCGGCGGCTGGTGGTTGCAAGGCCCAGTCAGGCAGGGTGACAGGAGTGCCGGGCCCTGCGACATCGTCCTCAGGTTTTCCGTCAGGCTTTTCGTCTTGCTGATTTGATACCCTGAGGACGGTTTCGCCGGAAGCCAGGGTGACGTCTTGGGCGACGCCTTCAAAGGCGGTTTCAATCAAATTATACCAGCAATCCTCATGCGGCTTGTTCTTGCCTTCCCAACCGCCGATATAAAGCCTGTCCCGGGCCCGGGTCATGGCCACATAAAGCAGGCGGCGGTATTCCTGGGCTCGTTTGTCGGTGGCCTCCTCTGAAAGGGCGGCTGTCAGGCTCTCTTCCTGGTCTTTATGGGGGGCCCACAGCAGGGCTTCTTCGGGATCGTCGACCCAGCGCAGTTTTGGTTCGTGTTGGGCTTTCGGCACCGAGCAGGTATCAGGCAAAAAGACGATATTGCCCTGCAAGCCTTTTGAACCATGGACGGTCATGACACGAACTTTTCCCTGGCCCATTTCAAGATCGCGTTTGATCTGGGTGCGACCGGCCTCGATCCAGCTTAAGAATCCCTGCAGCGAGGGTACATGTTCACGCTCATAATCCAGGGCCAACCCTAAAAATTCATCAATCGGGTCGTCGGCTTCCGTGCCAAGGTGAGCCAGTAACTGGCGTCTGCCACCTTCAGGGCCCAATAGCCGGGCATAAAATTCAAAGGGGGGCATAAAATCGGCGCGACCCAGAAATTCCGACAGCCACTCGTCTGCCTCTGCGTATTTGAGATTGCTGG
This sequence comes from Rhodospirillaceae bacterium, assembly GCA_014382375.1. Classification (GTDB taxonomy): domain Bacteria; phylum Pseudomonadota; class Alphaproteobacteria; order Rhodospirillales; family JABHCV01; genus JACNJU01. Next base: position 8,503 of record JACNJU010000113.1, on the reverse strand, counting down.
CAGCGGCTGCCTTTAACGCCGCCCACAGGGTGCCGGGGCGCTCAAAGCACAGGGGGAACAGGTCATTGTTATCGTTAAAGCCGAACAACGGCCCTTTCAGGACAACGGCCAGGGTCAGATCATCTTCGGGCAATAGCAAAAAACGCCCCAATGCGATCAAATCCATCACCGCCAGTTGTTCGGTTAAAACCATACGGTCAGCACCGGCGACGGGGATGCCGCGCTGTTTCAGGGTATTGACCATTTTTTCGGCAAAGCTGCCGCGCTGGCGAACCAGAATCATAATATCGCCTTCGCGGATCGGCCTTCCTGCCGATGCCAGTTCCTCGCCGCTCTCGCGCCAGCCTGAAATGGTGTCAGCAATGCGTCGGGCCATACGATCTTCAGGGCTATCGAGGGCTACTCTGTCTATTGGTGCGTCCCAGGGCTTAACCTCAATGGCCTCACCCGGCTTCATGGTCGGCCACAATTCGACCAGTCCGGCCTGGCCGTCCCGTGCCCAGTGATGGGTGATCGGTTTGTTATTGAATGTCAGTCCCTGACGCGCCGTGTCATGGCTGAAAACATCATCAACGGTCCTCAGGACCGATTTGGTCGAACGGTAGGATCTTTCCAGTTCGACCGGCGAGAAGACTTTTCCGGCATTGCTGGCGAGGTTTTTAAAAAAATCACTCATATGACCAAACATGAACGGGTCGGCGCCCTGAAAACTGTATATGGATTGTTTTTCGTCACCGACGGCAAAGACCGTGCGTTCCCCCTCGCGGGCGCCAACACCTGCAAAAAAGTCACCGGCCAGTTCCTTGATCACATCCCACTGTTCGGGGCTGGTGTCCTGGGCTTCATCTACGAGAATGTGGTCGAGGCCACCATCGAGCTTGTAATGGACCCATGAGGCACCGCCTTCGGTTTGCAACAGGTCGCGGGCTTTCAGGATCAGATCGTCGTAGTCGAGCAGGGCTCGTGCCTCTTTCAGGTTCTCGAAAGTATCAAGCAGGCGCAGACCGATATGAATAAGGGCTTCACTGGCCTGAAAAATCCTGGCCGCCCGGATGCGTTCATTGATTGTTATCAGGCGCGTCTGCTCATCGAGCATGGCTTGAAGACCATCGGGATGTGCTTCGGCAATTTTTTTCGTCATCAGGGTTTTACGCCCGGTGTTTGTTTTTGTCAGAAAAACAAGCTGATAGACGTCTTCAAACTGTTGACAGCGGGCGCTGATGTCACTTTTTAAAAAGGCTTGAAATGCAGCGGCCAGTTTCCGTTCTTTCGGGGTTCCCTGCAAAAGTGCTTCGGCCGCCGCCATCAGGGCTTGGGTGTCGAAACAGGCATCCTTGCAAGCCTCCTCGATGATCGATTGTGCGCTCTCACCCTGTTTCAAGCCCATGGCTCGTCGTGCCGCCTCGATAACACCCTGGGCGGAACCATGGCGAATGAACAGGCCACGTAAATGAGACCGCTTGGATGATAAATCCGTCATCAGGCGGGTGAAGTCTTCTTCGTTCAGCAGGGTCGCCATAAGTCTTAAGGCGCGGGTCACATCGCCGGAATTTTCCTGTACGGCCTGTCCCAATAAATGATTGCGGGCTTCTGCCATCAATTCGGCGGCGGTGCGTTCGTCGATCACTGAAAAATGCGGGGCGATGCCAGCCTCGACGGGGAAACGGCCAAGCAGGGATTCACAAAAAGCGTGAATGGTCCGAATTTTCAGGCCACCGGGAACATCGAGGGTTTCGGCAAACAGCCTACGCGCCGGGGCCAGTAAATCATCTTCGGGGGGCTTGCCAAGCAAGGCGGAAATTTCAGCCTTCAGGTCATTTTCACCAGCCACCGCCCAAGCGCCCAGCCGTTCGGAAAGCCGGGTCGCCATTTCGGCAGCCGCCGCCTTGGTGAAGGTCAGACACAAGATGCGTTCGGGGCGCACCCCTTCGAGCAGTAGCCGGGTGATGCGATCCGTCAGGACCTGGGTCTTGCCGGTACCGGCGTTGGCTGAAACCCAGACCGAAACTTTTGGGTCGGCTGCCGTCACCTGGGGGCCAGTGCGGACTTGTGGGGTGCTCATGATGCGTCCTCCCCGTCGTCCCCGGCCATCCATTCCTTGACCCGGGCAAGATGGTCATAGTCACCAAAACGGCTGTAAAACATTGGTATCGGGCGCGACAGGTAGGGGGTGTTTTCGTCATCGAAATCGGCGATGCGTTTTTGCAATCCCCGCAAGGCGTCGCCCGCCAGGGTTTCGACATCTTCGGATACGCCGCTTTCCTTGCCGGGTTCGCGGCCACCGGATAGCTTCATGTAGACAAGTTCGGAAACATCCTGAGCCGTGACGCCGCCAAATTTCCCGGCCGCCGCCATCGCAGCCTCCAGGGTCAGTTGCGGGGTCAGGCCGCTGAGTATTTGTTTTTTGGAGGGTACGCCACCGGTCTTGTAATCGATAATCGCCAACCCGCCCTGGGCGGAGCGGTCAATGCGGTCGGCCCGCGCCTTCAGGGTAAAATCGCCACCGGGGGCGGAAAACGTCATCTCGGCGCTGGTTTCGGTTTTTAACGGCGTCCGTCCGCAGAGACGTTTTTGGCGCTCGTTCTCAATGAACCAGTCGGCGATACGCTCAAAGCGCGGCCACCAGAAGGCGCGCACGGCGGGGTTGGTCATTTGCTCATCAAAAACGCCCGCCCCGACTTTTAACAATTCCTCGTAGGCATTTCCGGGTAAGTCATCCGGCCAAAGTTTTATGAAACGATCCAGCGCCTCATGGACGACAATGCCCCGTTCGGCAGCACCCGGATCGGCATCAATAGGATCAAGAACCTCGAGATCAAGAATCCTGCGGGCATATATCGAATAAGGATCGCGTATCCAGGTTTCGATTTGGGATACGGACATCTCGCGAGGGCGGCTGGCAAGCGGCGGCGTCGGTAATGGCTCGGTGGGCTCAAAAGTGTGTTCCGGCAGGTCGAGGGCGGCGAACAGGCGGCTGATTTCAGTCTGCGGGCGCAGGGCGTCTTCAAGTGCCGTTCCCTTGATCCGTGTTGCCAGCCTGAGCAGCCAGCGCGATGGCACGGTCGGTGAGCCTCCACTGCGGGCAGCGCGGCTGAAAATGACGTGCGGCCCTGAGGCGGCCTGGGTGAAATCATGGGCAGTCAGGCCCAAGCGGCGTTCCGGCTGGGAAAGGCCGAACGCTTCGAGCATGGGGCGGCTCATCCAGGGGCTGGCCTGGGCTTCGGGCGGCCAACTCCCTTCATTGAGGCCGCCAAGAATCATCACATCGGCATGTTGCAGGCGGGCTTCAAGCAGCCCCCATATATGCAGACGGGGGTGGCGCCCGTAACGGGGGCGGTGAGGGCGCGGTCCCAGCAGAGCATCAAAAAGGGCCGGATACTGCCTGGGCGCTACATCTTTCAGGGTGTCTGCGGCGTCGTTCAGTTCGGCAACGAAATTGGCCAGCGCCTCACCATCATCGCCCGCCCATAGCCGGGATGCACCGTTCTGGTCGTCACTGGCGGCGAGGCATTCTGCCAGATCAACATGGGCTTTCAGCAGGTCTTTCAATGGTGCCGCCCGGTCATTGAAATGGCCAAACACGCCTTCAAGACAATCAATAAACCGATCCAGCCCGCCGACCTTGTCCGCTCGCAGCTCAGCCAGGGCGGTGCGCAAGCCCTCGATGCCGGGTCCGGGCCTGGGGCCGCGCAGAAGCATTCGTTCGAGATGCCGCACCTGGGAGCGGAAGACGGCCGGGTTCATTCCTGCAGCCGCAAATGGATGCTTGAGCAGGGCGAGCAGCCCGACCGGAGCCAAATCGTCGGTGATAACGCGGGTGCACAGGCGCAGAAAAACGCCCGCTGGTGTTTCTGCCAAAGGCCTGCCTGCGGAATCATCAATGTCAATTTGCCAGCGCCCAAGTTCGGCAGTGACCCGTCTAGCCAGGGCCCGGTCCGGCGTTACAAGGGCCGCTGTTTTGCCCTCTGTTTCAAGGACTTGACGCATGGTCAGGGCGATCATTCCAGCTTCGGCGCGTTCGCTGTCGGCCTCAAAAGTGGTCACACCATCAAGTGCTGCGGGGTCGGGTTCGGGGCGGTTTTGCCAACTGTCGGTGACGCTGGCCGGGATCAGGGCGTCGCTGATAAGGCGGGCCCGTGACGGCAGGGCAACGCTCTTCACAGGCGAAGGCCAGTCTGCGACATCGGCACGCTCGATCATCAATGTCTTAAGCAGTCTTGCCAGTCCGAATTGTGGATGGGTCGGCGCAAGGGCTTCCCAGACACGATCATCGGCGTCCCTATCCAGGCCCGGCAGCACCAGCATGCCGTCTGGCATTTCGGCGATGACTTTAAGCAGATCGGCGGTGGCCGGGATCGAGCCCGTTGAACCGGCAGCAATGACCAGACCATCCGGTGGCTTTTCGCGCCATAACGCAGCTTGCGCATCCAACAATTGATTGCGGCGCTGGGTCGGGTCAAGGCTTCCCTCGCTTGCCAGGATAGCAGGCCAGTGGTTGGTCAGAATGGTCAGGAATTCCAGGGTTTGCCGCCAATGTTCCGAAAGGCCGTCACCGCTAACCAGTTTTTCCAGGCCGTCAAAAGATAACCTTTCTGTTTGCACCTGATCGAGCAAGCGCGCCAGTTCCTGGGCCAACCGGGCGGCCTGATCAGGGGTTGTCTGGCTGTCTTTGCGGGCCAGGATCAGGCGACTCAGTAATAACTGGCGGCTTAAGGCGGAAATTGCCGGGGCAATGTCGAAGGTGACCTCAGCTCCAAAGCCATCGTCACTCGCAAAGGCAAGTTCGTCTTCGTCAATATCGCCAAGTGGCGTCATTTTGGGAAGTAACATCGGCTTGCCGTCGCTTAGGCGCAGAAAAGCCTCGCTTAAGGAGCGGCAGGCCCGGCGGGTCGGCAGCAGGATAGTGACATTTGTCAGGGCTTCGGGGGCGTCGCCGGTTTTCTCCAGGATGCCCGCCGCCAGCGCGTCAAGGAACGGAACCCCGGCCGCGATGGTGTAAACGGCGGGCTTGCCGGTCATCTGTGTTTGATCCCGGAGTAGGGAAGCCGCATGTAGGACTCGGCCTCCTCCAATGCATCCGGGGTGCCGACATGGAACCATTCACCGTCGTGGACCATGCCGTAAAGGCAGTCATTTTCCATCGCCTTGTCATACAGAACGTTCAGGGAAAAAGCCCCTTCGGGCGCGCCTTTGAACAACCTTGGGTGAAGAATTTGCACACCGGTGAACAGGTAAGGCGAGACCTCGCTTTCAGGCCTGCGCGAAAGAAGGCCCAGCTGGTCGATGCAAAAATCACCAAGCCCGTTATAGCCATAGGCATCGACGGTCGAATGGAGCATCAGCAGGGCGTCCATTTTCTCAGCGTCCCAATGCTTCAGCATTCTGGTCAGGGTATTTTGCGATCCATTCAGCCACAGGGTATCGCCATTACAGACATAAAACGGCTCGTCCCCCAGCATATGCAAGGCGTGGGCGATACCGCCGCCGGTTTCAAGGATCGGATCTTCCTCAGAAAACAGAATTTCCAGATCATCGCGCTTTTCAAGATGCGCGTGAACCACCTTGCCCAAATGGTGGGTGTTGACGACGACGCTTTCGACCCCGCCGTCTTTCAGGCGGTCGATGGTGCGATCAATCAGGGTTCGCCCCAGCACCCGAACCATCGGTTTGGGGGTGGTGTTGGTAATCGGCCTGAGGCGCACCCCGAAACCGGCGGCCAGAATCATGGCGCTTTTGAGAGCCGTCATTTTGGAAGCTCCGGAATAACCCGCATGGAGGCAGGCATGTGCGTGTCGAACCAGTCTTTCATTTCGCCGAGTGCCGGATTTTCCAGGGCCGCCTCCAGCAATCGCCAGACCCTTGGGATGTGGACCAGATAATCCGGCTTAGCGTCGCGTTGGCAAAGCCGGGTAAAAATGCCGATGACCTTGGCGTGACGCCCAGCCGCCAGAATGCTGAAGGCTGTGTTGAAAGCATCGATGTCGAGATCAGGAAAGGCGGCGCGGTAGCGTTCCATCATGGTGGTCTTTAATCCTTCGCCCAAATCGCGGCGGGCATCTTCAAGTAGTGACATCAGATCATAGGCCGGATGGCCGACCACGGCGTCCTGAAAATCCAGCAACCCGCAGGCCCGAATTCCATCTCGATCCCCTAACCATAGCAAATTATCGACGTGGTAGTCGCGTAACACCAGTGTCTTCTGTCCACTTTGGACAAGCGGTAACAGCTTGAGCCAGATATCACCATAAGCGCGCCGCGTTTGTTCAGGAAGCACCTCACCGGCGAAAGCAGGATAGGTCCACTGCGGGGCCAGGAAGGCTTCATCGAGCAAGCGCCCGTTTCCGTATGGCGGCAGCCCCGGCGGCACAGCTTCGGCCCTGGGACGACGATGCAGGTCAATCAGCACATCGACGGCGCGTTCGTACAAGGTGTGCTCGTCACCACCGCCGTCGAGCACACGGGTATAGGTGTCGTCACCCAGATCTTCCAACAACAACAGACCTGCCCGTTCATCGGCGGCCAGAATTTCCGGTGCCGAAAACCCTAGCTGAATTAAATGGTGGGCAATTTTGATGAACGGACGGGTGTCTTCTGCGGGCGGTGGCGCGTCCATCAAAACAGCAACTCGCCCGTCCGCAACAAGGCGCTCGTAGCGACGAAACGAGGCGTCACCAGCCAGATGTGAACGCGCCGCCCCGGCCCAACCCTGGGCGGCAAGAAAGGCTTCAATCAGGGTGTCGCGCCGGGCGGTCATAAGGATACCTCCGCCAGGCGCTGATCCCACTCTGCGGTAGCGGAAATGAGGCAAGATCGCTGCTTTTGCGATCCACCGTAACTCAGGGCGATCTCAAGGTGCTGTCGGGGCAGATAGGAGCCAAGTCTTTCGGGCCATTCGATCAGTGAAATACCGTCTGCGAAGGCATCGTCGATATCCAGCTCCAGCGCCTCTTCCGGGTCTTCCAGCCTGTACAGGTCGAAATGATGGAGGGTCTCCTCATCATCAAGATCATAAATTTGCACCAGCGTGAACGTCGGGCTCGGCACTTCGGTTTCAGCGCCACACAGGGCGCGGATGAAGGCACGCGCGAAAACCGTCTTGCCGGTACCAAGGTCACCTTTAAGGGCGATCACATCACCGGCCCGGGCGATGCGGCTTAAAGCGCCCGCCAGGGCCACCGTTGCCTGCTCGTTCTCAAGCTCGATCCTGATTTCGCTCTGCCTTTCACATGACGCAGATTGGGGTTACATTGTACGCAACCTGTTTACCCTTTTGATGGCGGAGTTTCCATGTCGAATCAGACAAATTTACCAAATAGGACGCAGAGCGCGGATGTTGTCGTCATTGGCGCCGGTCCGACCGGGTTGTTCAGTATTTTTGAATGCGGCATGTTGAAGATGTCCTGCCATGTTATCGATGCCCTTGATGCCATTGGCGGTCAGCTGTCGGCGCTCTATCCGGAAAAACCGATTTATGACATTCCCGGCTTTCCCAAGGTCATGGCCGCCGATCTTGTCCGTGACCTGGAGGCCCAGGCGGCCCCGTTCGAAGCGGTGTTCCATCTTGGCCAACAGGTGGTGACATTGTTGGAATACGACAAGAATCGCTGGCTGGTGGAAACCACCAGGGGCACCCGTATCAATGCCGGGGCGGTGATTATCGCCGCCGGTGTTGGCGCCTTCGGTCCCAACCGGCCACCGCTTGAGGGAATTGCGGACTACGAAGGCCAGGGTATCGGCGTCGGCGTTCATTATCTGGTCAAGCAACGCCAGGATTTTGCCGGTAAAAAAGTGGTCATTGCCGGTGGCGGCGATTCGGCGGTCGACTGGGCCTTGTCGCTGGCCGATGTCGCAGAAAGTCTGGCGATTGTCCACCGCCGTCCAAAGTTTCGGGCGGCACCTGGCAGCGCCGACAAACTGCAAAAACTGGCTGATGACGGTGTTATCGATCTGGTCGTGCCGTTCCAGCTTGCAGGGCTTGAAGGCGAAGGTGACAAGCTGAAAGCGGTCGTTGTGGCCGACCTTGATGGTAACCGGCGAACCCTGGAGGCCGATGCCCTGTTGCCGTTCTTTGGCCTAAGCCAGAATATTGGTCCGATTGCCGACTGGGGCCTGAATCTGGATCATAACCACATCACGGTCGATCAGGCGACCATGGCCACCTCAAAGCCTGGAATTTTCGCCATTGGTGACATCATTGATTATCCGGGCAAGCTGAAACTGATTTTGAGCGGTTTTGCCGAAGCCGCAACGGCTGCCCATTCTGCACGCGCCCACCTGCATCCGGGCGAGGAGTTGCATTTTGAATACTCGACCACCCAGGGCGTACCATGATCGTCCGCCCCGCAACCTGGGATGCCTTTGAGGTGGTGATGGGTGAAAAGGGTGGCTGCGGCGGTTGCTGGTGCATGTTGTGGCGACAACCCAGCAAGCAGAGGGAAGCCCGAAGGGGCGAGAAGAACCGCCTCGCCATGAAGGCAGTTTTTAAGTCTGGTGAGGTGCCGGG
>JACNJU010000100.1 GCA_014382375.1 Rhodospirillaceae bacterium | reverse complement strand
AATCCTCTCACTCCGACCAATTTATCTGGCGCCCGCGTCTAATCACCGAACCGCTATCAATATAAAACTGTCGGGATTTGAAAGTTTCTGTCACGCGATTGTGCTTAGGCAGGGCATTCCAGTGGCCCCGGGGGGTGGCTACACTGTCAGCCACTTGCAACATAAAATCTTTTGAGAGGTACCATGCGCCTGATACTTGCCAGCCTGTTTGTCTTGCTGCCCGCCCTTCCGCTCCACGCTGAAGTGCCGGCACCTTATTCAGGCACCAAAACCATAGAAACAAAACAACCCTTTGACGCTTATCTGGACAAACTGACGCAAGCGATCAAAGCCAACAAGATGGGACTCGTCGCCGAAGCGTGCGCCACCTGCGGCGCAAAAGCCATCGGCGTAAGCATTCCCGGAAATCGGGTATTGATGATTTTTAATCCGCATTTCGCGGTGCGCATGTTAGCCGCAAGTACGGCATCGGGTATCGAAGCGCCCCTACGGCTTTACATCACCGAAACCGCCGATGGCACGGCCAGGCTTTCCTACCGCCTGCCCAGCCACGTGTTTGCGCCTTATGAGGTGGCGGCTCTCGACGTTATGGCCAGGGAACTGGACTTGGTGTTTGAAAGAATCATCGCCGCCGCACATTAACAAAACCATCATCAGGAACCGCTACAGGGTGTATCCGAAGTGTTCCACATAACGCGCCAGTTTGGGCAGGATGGGGGTCAGATTTTGACGGTATTTTTGCCAGCGATTTTTTGAACGTACGTATATCGGTTCGCTCACCTGATGATAACTGGCCGTATTCACCCGCGGTATGGATTTTGCCGTCCCGATATGATCCAGAACACGATCAGACCAGTCCAGACCCAGAAACCGGATCGCCTTGCTGGCCGTTTCCTGATGATTGTCGACCACGTCCTCATAAAAAACAATCAGGTGATCCATTGCGGCTTCTGATTGAAAGCGCATCCACAAATCCATGCACGCGGCATAAAAATCGACCGTCGTGTCCAATCTTAGAAAATTGACATTGCCCTCGTTCAACTGGAATTCCTGCATCCAGCAACTCAGACAGACGTCAACCGGGTGGCGGGCTGAAAAAATAATTTTAGCATCTGGAAAAACGGCCCTGATAACTGGCAAAAAGACGGTATCCAGGGGATGCTTGTTAATCAGCACCTTTTTGTCCGTCATCTCCGTATAGCCCGCCGCACGCTCAAAATAAGCTTTACGCAATTTTGCAATATGCGGCGCGTCCAGATGCTCAAGCACCATGGGATATGAAAGATTAGCCCCGGTAATATCCGCATAAAGTTCCTGAATAAGGGGCGGTTCCTCCATCACCGCAATATGGGGATGCCCGGCCAGGGTCAATTCAAGCAACGTCGTACCGGAGCGGGGAAAACCGATCAGGAAAGCCGGGATCATTCCATCATCAGGGGCTTTGGTCCTGCTTGCTGGAAAATCGCTGTTTGCATAATACCTGGAGGAGGCCTTTAAAATTTTCGGATAAAAACCCTTCTTTATGTCAGCGGGGATGTTAGCTGCCGTTATTTCATTGGCCTTCGAGAAGCAGTCGAATGCCTCCTCGGCGGCATCTTGCCGGTCCCAAAGACGGCCCATCTCGTAATAAATCTGGACCTTCAGTGCGCTCGTTTCCTTTTCAAGGTCTATGGCAGACAAGCGCTCTATGGCCTGATGCCCGTCGCCCTGTTGTCGTTCGCATTTTGCCAAAACAAGTGAAAAACGGTGATCGTCAGGAAACCGTTCCCGCCCGTCGGCACTGGCCTTCAAAGCGGCCTCAAGTTGACCGCTTTCCTCCAACATCAAGCACAGGTTGGCCAGCGCGTCGGCAAAATCCGGGATAAGGTCAAAGGCCTTTCTAAAAGCCAGTTCCGACTGCTCGTTCATTTCATCTTCGCGATAAATTGAACCCAGTAAATTATAGAGCTCCGCCTTTTCGAGGTTGTCAGGGGCCATAGGGATGGCTTCCAGGCAGGTTTGCGTGGCAAGACCCAATTGAGCGTTTGAAAAATAAGCCGCAGCCAGGTTTGACTTCCCGCCAGGATAATCAGGGTGATCGTCCAACAACTGCCTTAAGGGTGCAATGGCCTCTTCAGCCTGGCCGCCAGCGAGCAAAATAAAACCAAGATTGAACAAGGCGTCCCTGGCCCCAGGCCACAGACGAAGAGATTTTCGCAATATTTTGATAGCTTCGGATGACTTTCCAGCCCCGTAGGCGCAAACGCCGTAAATGAGATACAGATCGGGATGTGACGCACCCCCGGAAACAGCTTTGCGGCACAATTTATAGGCCTGTTTATGGTCGCCCGCGCGTGCCAGATCCCTTGACCTGGAAATGACACCTTCTATGGAATTGGTAGCGCTCGACTGCATCCGCCAAATCATAACCACTCCCATCGGCGAAGGAAGGAAATTCTATGCGTATCATGGCAGGGAGACACCTTGTCATCATTCTAACAAAATTGACTTTCCCTTTATTTTCTTCTTAATATGGAGGGAGTTTCATTGAGGTGACGACTGTGAGTTTTCGAATCCTTGTTATCTGTGATTCGTTTGGCGATGCTGATGAACTCGGCAACGAGTTGTTGTGCGCCGGATATGATATTTTACTCCATTGGGCCGACACCGAGGGAACCCTGCAAAATGCCTTGGGCCAGGGAGATTTCGACCTTGTCCTGTGTGATGACCAGGCAATTAACATCGACATCATCACGGCCCGCGGGCTTATTTCTGAATGCGGCCCGGATATCCCCTTTATCGTTATTTCCAACGCCATGACCGCCGAAGCCCAGCAAATTGCCTCGCAAATGAAGGCCGGTGTCGATGACTTTGTCGAATGGGGGAAACCCGAACGCCTTGTTCCTGCCGTCGAGAGGGTGATGCGGAAATCAGAAACCCGTCGCCAAAACCGACTCGCAGAACAGGAAATGCATTACCGGGCCAATTTTGATTCCCTGACCGACTTGCCCAACCGGACGCTCATGCTTGACCGTCTGGAACAGGCAATGAAGAAGGCCCGACGCGATAACACCGGTGTCATGTTGATGTTCCTGGACCTTGATCATTTCAAGGAGGTCAACGATTCCATGGGTCATCTTGCCGGTGATCTTCTGTTACGCAAGACGGCAAAACGTATTGTTTCATGTTTGCGCGACACTGACACTGCCGCCAGAATTGGCGGTGACGAATTCGCAATTATTTTGGCCGATGCCTTCCAGAGGGAAACGGCGGAGGCCATCGCGGGCAAACTTTTAAAAGCTTTAGCCAAACCCTTCGAACTGGATTCCCAGCAAGCCTCGATTTCCGCCAGTATTGGCATTACCGTTTATCCTCAGGATGGCGAGGAAGCCGAGAGCCTTTTAAGAAATGCCGACCACGCCATGTACGCAGCGAAAAAAACCGGGCGCAACGCCTTCAGGATATTTGCCAATAATGCCGTGGAAAGTGTCCTGATTCCAAAATCTCCACCCGGGGCGGACATTGTTCAAATAAAAGAACAAAACCGGCCGCAAATACCGTTACGATATGGGATCGCTCTGGCCGCCGCCCTGGCCGTTTTCGTCGTTGCCGCCACATGGCTGACATCGATGAACACCAAAGACACCCTTAGGCTCGCCATTGAAGAGAATCTTGAAACATTGACCGATTTCTCGACCGCTTCAGGCCCCGACGATTAGG
>JACNJU010000167.1 GCA_014382375.1 Rhodospirillaceae bacterium | reverse complement strand
TGGATTCAGCTGACGCTGGTGATGACGTTTGGCATTCTCTATATCCTGGCGCCCAAGACCTCTGCCCCGGATACGTTTCAGAGCGTCCCCTGGGCGCTCGGCCTGTATTTCCTGTTTACAGTAGTACGGCTTGCGGCGGCCTACCGTGGCGCAGTGTCGCCCTGGTTGCTGATGATTTCCATTATCATGGATATGGGCCTGCTCATGGTGTTGATCTGGAGTTTTCATATCCAGTATGAGCAGCCAGCGTCTTTCTATCTGAAAGCGCCGACCATGCTGTACGTGTTTATTTTCATTGCCCTGCGCGCGCTGAGATTCGATTCCCGTTACGTCCTGATGGCCGGAGCGGCAGCGCTGGTCGGCTGGCTGATACTTGTCTTTTATGTGCTCTACTCCGACCCTCAAGACCCTATGATCACGCGTAACTATGTGGAGTATCTGACATCCAACAGTATTCTGATCGGCGCAGAGGTGGACAAGTTGCTATCCATTGCACTGGTGACGCTGGTGCTTGCCCTCGCCATCTATCGCGGTGAACGTATGATGCGGCAAGCGGCAATTACCCAGAACGCTGCGCAGGATCTTTCACGCTTTGTCCCACAGGAAATAGCCGACCATATTACCCAGGCCGAGCACTCCATTCAGGCCGGTGATGGTGAATCCAAGGTGGCGTCGGTGCTGTTCACGGATATAGAAGGGTTCTCGACGGTTTCCGAAAAAATGACACCACAGGAACTGGTGGCGACCCTGAACGATTATTTCGGTGCCGTTTACGACGCTGTTCACGCCCGTGGCGGTGTGATCGGCCAGTATCAGGGTGATGCCATGTTGATTACCTTCAACACGGTCAGCCCCGATGATAACCATGCTGTCAGTGCCGTTCAGGCGGCCATGGACATTCGCACCCTGACGCAGGAAAGAACATTTGGGAATGGGGTGTTTCTGAAAACCCGGTGTGGCGTCAATACGGGCGAAATGACCGTCGGTGCGGTGGGGGCGGCCCAACAACTGATTTTCACGGTTCATGGCGATGAAGTGAATGTTGCCGCGCGCCTGGAACAGCTCAACAAAGAATATGGAACGTACATTCTGATTTCCCGCTCAACCTGGGATCAGGTGAAGGACGTGTTTCCTTGTGATCGTGCAGGTGAAGTAATCGTCCGGGGGCGCAGTGCTCCCACCGAGGTTTATACGGTGCGGGGATGATCTTCCAGGGAGAATGGTTGCTTTTTTTGGGGAAGGCGCTCGTATAGAGTTTATGTGGATGAGAGCGTATTGGAGGCGTATGCAATAATGAATAGAGCTGAAAGACGCCGCCAGCAAAAATTAGCCGAGAAAGCGGACAAGAAGTCAAAATCTGTACAACCAGCCAGCAGTCCAAACGAGCAGCAAGCGCTGGAAATCGAGCACTCCCTAAATCTCGCTGTGCAACATCACAATGCCGGTGATTTGCCCAAGGCTGAGAGCATCTATCAACACGTATTACAAATCGATCCCGCTCAGCCTGTTGCCCTGAATCTTCTTGGTGTCATTGCCTATCAGGTGGGGAAAAACGATATTGCCGTCGAATCCATTTCGAAGGCTTTGGCCGTCATGCCTGATTATGCTGAGGCGCATAATAACCTTGGCAATGCGCTCGGCGCTCTGGGGAAGCCGGATGAGGCAGTGATCAGCTATCATAAAGCCCTCGCCCTCAAGCCTGATTATGCTGAAGCGCACAGCAACCTTGGCAATGTGTTGAGAGACTTGGGGAAGTTAGAAGAGGCTGTTGCCAGCTATTACAAGGCTGTTGCTATCAAGCCCGATTATTTTGAAGCGCATAACAACCTTGGTGTGGCGCTGCATAGTCTGGAGAAAAGAGACGAGGCCGTCGCGAGCTATCAAAAGGCTCTTGCCATTAAACCAGATTATGCCGACGCACATTATAACCTTGGCACGACGTTTCGGTTTATGGGCCGTCTGGACGAGGCCATCGCCAGTTACCAAGAAGCCATCGCCATCAGGCCCGATTACGCCGGGGCACATAATAATCTGGCGATTGTTTTGAATTCATGTGGGCGGGGGACTGAAGCACTCGGCCATTTCAAAAGACATTTGATGATTGAACGGGGCGACAATCCGATTGATCCACACCATAAATCTTTCCGATTCATCACCAAAGCAAAAATGATCCATGACATTGAGCAGTTTCATTATTTGGCATCGGCAGGGGATGAGGCGGAACGGTTCCAGGCGTTAGCTGAAATTTACGAGACCATTGATAAGGAAATAGACTGGCCGACTGATAATGGCCTGCAAATTCCGTTATGCGACGATCACTTGCAACGCCTCGGCGATACCTATAATCGCCCCATTCATTTGCTGGAGGCCCCTGGTGTCACGGGCTCCCCATTGAGCAGCACTCTTGATGTAGAAAAAATTACGGCTAATTATTTTTCACATGCTTTTGGAATGACGTATTTTGACAACCTGTTGAGTGCGACAGCTCTTGCCGCGCTCCGCCGCTTTATGCTCGGCAGCACCATATGGTTCGATTTCAATTATAAAGGTGGATATCTGGGCGCGGTATTGAAGCATGGATTGGCGTGTCCCTTGATTCTTCAGATCGCCGACGAATTGCGTCATACCTTCCCCGATATTTTCAAGGACCATCAATTGACTCAATTGTGGGCCTATAAGTATGACAGCAATTTAACCGGCATCGAGGTGCACGCGGATTTTGCCGCCGTCAATGTGAACTTCTGGATCACACCGCAAACAGCGAACTTGAACCCCGCATCCGGCGGCCTCGTGGTCTATGATGTGGAAGCCCCGATGGATTGGGATTTTAAAAAATATAACACAAACGCAAAACTCATTCGGGAACACCTTGCTGATCACAGTAGTGGGAAAATTGTCGTTCCTTATGGCGAGAATCGGATGGTCCTGTTTAATTCCAATTTATTTCATGAAACAGATAGCATCGACTTTAAACCGGGTTACGAAAATCGCCGGATAAACGTCACCATGCTTTTTGGCAGAAGACAGCCTTGAACAATTTTTTATGCCACGCCGCCCTAACCCACAAAGAATGCCCGCGAAGATTTTTTTCTGAAGACCCGATGTGGCGCCAGTCCAGACGAAATGATCGCCATGCTCCCGCCAAGGTTTATGCGGTTCAGGGTTGATTGTTTGTCGCCAATGGCTATATCTCGAAAAAAATTCGATCTGTTTTCGATGCTCGCACAGGGCGAATTCAATCTCTGATCTGTCTTTCTCACATGAGGGTACGGTAAATGGCCAGCGATACGGGAAGCAAAATTTCTGACCTGGATCGCGACTCATTACATATCCTGCCTCTGGCAATGCTGAACATCGAGACGCGGGGGCTTCGCGATGCCCGTCTGATCAAGAACAACCGATTTCAAAGCGTTGTGGAGATGTTTCGTGGCGATGATGTTGGCAGTGGGCAATTCGAGATTGAACATATGCACACGGAGTTTGGCTGGTCTATGAGTGAACCGCCAGCAGACCTGCTCCTCCTGAGAAAACTTGGGCGCCTTCATAGTTACGATGTTTACAGTCTGCGTATCTCGCTTCGCGAACTTGGCATCAGCGTGAATGACATCAGCGCGCTCGAATTGTCACCGACCAAGAAGTCGGTACTGACAAAATATATGAAGACCTTCACCGCGCCGCTCTTCGCAAGGATGTTTGGCGATGGTGA
>JACNJU010000179.1 GCA_014382375.1 Rhodospirillaceae bacterium | reverse complement strand
GCCCGGGCAGGCCGCGCGCGGGTCGTCGCAATATACTTTCCGTTGCCGTTTAACGTGTAATTCACCAGAGCGGTCGGTGTTAGAAGATTTAGAATCGAGACCCAGCCCCATTCATGCCGGTCGACCTGCTCGAGGCTCGTCAGGCTGTAATTGCTGGACAGATAACTGCGTTTAAAAGGAAAAGGTTCGATATCTGTCGTACCTGCGGCTCCAATCGTTGGATTTTGCCCAAACAGGCGTCGGTAGATTTGATGATACCCCCATTCCGCAAAGCCTTCATGGAAAGCAACCCAGGTCCGGTTCTGCAGACCGTGGGTATCGCCATGAATAATCAGTTGCCACGCCATGCCCTTTTCGCGGCGGCTGTGCTGATAGGCCCAGATATGCATGATCTCGTGCAACACGTAGTCGATCCGCGCGTAATCATCCCAGGCCGAGTTCTCGACGATATAGACCATGTGGTTTGCGGGGTTAGCGTAGGACGCCTCAATCCGGTCGCCAAGCAGAGGATTGTTATGGGGATATTTAACCGCGATCTTCTTCTTGAATCGATAATCTCGGCCAAGGCCCTCAAAAAGATCGATCACGCGGCTGTAAAGGAACCACAATTCTGCCTGCCGGTGCGCGATACGATCACCTAGATCATTGGGTGCGTTCACCTCGAAGGTTAGATCTCCGAGGTTGATCACACCGGCGCTCCGCCCGCTTCCCGTCCGATCGACATGAACGGTATGCCAATCCGCCTCATAGGGAATTCGGGTGAAATGTTGGAGCAGCTGATCGAGAACGAGTTCCGCGCCGAGGCTTCGTAGGGCCCGCATCCTGAGCGCTCTCGAAACCTGCCTCAGTAGCGTCCGGTTCGCACCAAAGATCACAAGATCCGCACTCTTGAACTGGACTTGCACACGAAACCGGCGATTGCGGTGCGATTTTATTTTCGAGACCTGAAACGCACCTTCGTCATCTTCGTTTATGATAACGTCGTCCCATGCCTTCCAGCTACCCCAGACTCCCGCTACACGTTCGCGTGCCTGGACACGCACTTTGATTCCCGCCATCGGCGAAATTGCGCCATAGGTATTGGTGAGTTCCTGGAACAGATGTTCTACAAGAATCCTGCCGCGCAATGTCCAACCAACCCGTGCCATTTGTCGACCTCCGGCTTCATGCGAGATAGAAATTCTAACAGATTATGTTTAGTTTTCTGAATCTTCTTACTCAGCAAAATTACGCCCGATGTTGGGTGTGGGGCGAAAGACGCAAATTAAAAATAACCTTAGAGCGTTTCCGGGATATTCTGGTCCATTTGATGGTGCCCCTAAGCTATTCGGGTAGGCGCGTTGCGCGGCGCGATGTGCTGCATCGGGCAAGTGGCGCAACGCACCCGAATAGCTTAGGGGCGCCACCGAAGGCCGCTCACCAAGGCCCCGTGGCTGCGTTGCGGTTCTTGGACGATGCACCACATCGACCTGCAAACCGCGCCTACCCACGGGGCCTTGGTGAGCGGTCAAATGGTTCAGAATACCCCGGAAACGCTCTAGAGCGCGTTCGTAAATCATAGATTCGGAATTGGGATTCCCATTTCCTGTTGCCTGTGATTCAGTTGAGTACTGAATCGCAACAGGAGGGATCTATGGTGCGGGCTTATTCTGAAGACCTGCGTATTCGTGTCATCCGCGCCGTTGAGGAAGACGGGGAAAGCGCCCGTGGCGCCGGCCGGCGCTATGGGGTGAGTGAATCGACTGCGATTAAATGGGTGAGCCGGTTCAACCAGGATGGGTCGGTTTCAGCGCAGAAGAGCGGCCGTCCGCGCGGTCTGAAGGTGGCGGCGCACCGGGACTTTCTGGCCGCTTTGATGAAGGACCGGGATAACACCCTTGATGAACTGCAAAGCGCCCTTCTTGAGCAGTGCGGCATGTATGCCAGCCGCGCCTTACTGTGGCGTTTTGTTCACGAAGAGGGCCTGAGCTATAAAAAAAACTCTGCACGCCAGTGAGCAGGGTCGCCCCGATGTTGCCCTTGCCCGCTGGTTCTGGCGGCGTGGGCAACATACCCTGAGGGCGGAGCAGCTGATCTTTGTCGATGAGACCTGGGCCAGAACGGATATGACGCCGTTGCGTGGCTGGAGCCCGCGCGGCCAGCGCTTGATGGCCAAGGCTCCCGGCGGTCATTGGGCCACGACGACCTTTACCGCCGGACTGAGGCACGACCGGATCATTGCCCCCCTGGTCCTGGATGGGCCAATGAACGGCGAGGTCTTTGTGAGTTGGATAGAGCAGTTTCTCGTGCCGCATCTCAAACCTGGCGAAATCGTCATCATGGACAACCTGTCCGCCCACAAGGTCGCCGGCGTCGTAGCGGCGATCGAGGCCACCGGCGCGGAACGCCTCCTCCTGCCGCCCTACTCTCCGGACCTGAACCCCATTGAGATGATGTTTTCAAAGTTGAAAACCCTGATCCGAAAGGCTGGTTGGCGAACTCAGGAGGCTCTCTGGCGGGGCATCGGCGAAACCGTCGCCAAAGTCTCCCAGGAGGAGTGCAGAAACTACCTCAAACATGCCGGTTATGCGTAAGTGTTTTATGAACACGCTCTAGAGTAGTTCCGGGCTATTCTGGTCCAGGCCCCCGTCCAGGGACAAATCAGCGCCGGGCAGAGGGGCTTTGCCGCCCACCCGATGGGTCACCATACGGCGGTAGAGGGCCGTGATGGCATTGCTGCCGGTGCGGACAAATAGAAACGGAAAGACGCCGTGCAGCAGGCAAGCCAGCCCGGCCGCCAGCATGCTCAGCCCAAAGCCCGAGGCCGTCACGAAATGCGCACCATAGGTTTCATCCACCGAGGCGGGATGTTCGGTAAAGGATATCAGCGCCATGTAATAATTCCCCCAATTTCGCAAATTTCGCCAGGCTGAATTGCCTGTTTAATATGCCGCCATGGACGCGGTAATTTGTTGCAAAAATTCGCGGCGTTCCATTATAATTAACAAATAATTCTAAATTATAGATAAAATTTAGAAAAAATTTATCTAATACAGATTGTTTGAGGGTAATTTTCATTGGATCATTTTGATTATCGAATATTGCAGGTGCTACAGGAAGATGCTTCTCTGTCGGTGGCCGTGGTTGCCGAGCGGGTGGGTCTGTCGCCGACACCGTGTTGGCGGCGTATCCAGAAGCTGGAGGCCAGCGGCGTTATTCGGGGACGGGTGGCCCTGTTGGATGCGGCGCGGCTGGAACTGGGCCTGACGGTCTTTGTCCATTTGCGCATTGCCCGTCATGACGCCGATTGGCTGGATGACTTTACCAGGGCCGTCATGGCCATGCCGGAGGTGCTGGAAGTAGATCGCCTGGCCGGAAACTGGGATTATCTGCTTCGCGTATTGGTCACGGACATGCCGGCCTATGATCGGTTCTACAAACGTTTGATCGAGATCGAGGGGCTGAACGATGTTTCCTCCAGCTTCTCAATGCAGCAGATTAAATACACCACCGCCCTGCCGCTGACTCATCTATAGCGCTCTTCCGATTGCACCGATTTCTATCTAGTCACCATGGCTGGGGCGGCGGGATATGATGGCATCGCGGTGGACATAGACACTGAGCACAAGGCCGAAGCCAATTAACAGGGACATCATCGAGGTGCCGCCATAGGAAACCAGCGGCAGGGGAACTCCGACCACCGGGATCAGGCCCATGACCATGGCCATGTTGAT
>JACNJU010000176.1 GCA_014382375.1 Rhodospirillaceae bacterium | reverse complement strand
CGCGAGACTGCCTCTCCGCACTATCGTCCGAGATGTACGCTTTTTCGAACTCAAGCTTCCATCGCTCACGGTGAATGGTTTTGGAGCGCGCAACGCACGTTTTGTCTTCGTTCAGTTGGAGGTTAAATTTCCACAGTGCGCTTCGCAGCGCGCCAAGAGCCTTAAAAGCTTCGCTTTCGCTATCGAAGCCGATTAGAAAGTCATCGAGTAATCTGGTGGCGGGCTGACCGTCGACGAGTTGGGCGAAGGCATCGTCTTTCTCCACCTCGGCCAGGATAAGTTCCGCGATAATTCTCGACGTATCTGGCCCAACAGGAACACCAAAGGTTTCTCTCGACTGGCAGGCCTGTAAGGACATGTCAATTTTCGTAGACCAGTGCCTTCTAAGCGCTTGTCGGTCATTTGCGAATAGATCTTTGGTCTTCTCCTTACCGAGGATGGCCCACGAAATTGAGTGGGTATAAATGGTGTAGAAAAAGCGAGATATATCAGCCTTCAACACGTAATCTGAAACCGATAAGACTTTCCTATCCATTTCCTCCCTTTTTTCAAATTGAAGGCCAGAAAACGCTTTTCTACTCTCTTTGTCGCTTTCGATGCTGTAAAGCGTTCGCCCATTCTCGTGAATAATGTCGCCTATAGCCTTTTTGTTGATTGTTATGGCTAACGAGAGCCCAAGCTGAGCGAGCGGATTCACGATTGCTAGATTTCTCCGACCTTCTACTGTGCGAGGGACCGTATAAGTTTCGTAGTTTGTATTGAGCCTGCCTAAGCGGCCTTGCTCGGGTTCGAAGTTTGAGTAGTCATTTCTACAATACTGGGAGAAATTATGTGCCGTCAGAACCGGCGGCACCTCGTCGGGAAAGTATGCCGTGGCAATCAGACAGGATAAAAATTCCTTCTTTGCCAATCTACGCGGTTTCACTTCGAGATCCTCTGGTTATCACTAGTCGACAAAGCCTTTTGTAGAAAGACTTCAATGGATCGACCACCTATTTAGGCGTCCGTTCACGGTGTGGTCTTTTGGGAACTTCCGATTTCATACTCTCTAAAGCGTCGTCCAAAACAAACATGCGGTACAGCAATGATTCGATTCCATCCAACATCGTCAATAATTGCGCTTCGGTTGGCCGCCAGCTGCGATGGGCTGAGGCGCTTCCCGCATCTGTCAAAACTTCAAGGGCACGTTTCTCCTGATCACTGATCAAATCTTTTGTTTTCAACGTCTTTAGCTTTTGGGCGAAGTTGTCACCACCATCTGCACCAAGTAGAACCATCGCTCTGTCTAAAGCGGTCCGGGTTCCTATTGCAGCTAGTATACGCTGATCACCATCTACGGCGTCGTAGGTTTCGGTCATGAGCTCTTTCAACTGCTGATCTTTAATTTTGTGAAACCAAATCGGGCGTTCTCGCCGAATGGGCGAAGGCCAGTACTCGATATACGGCTCGATAGTGATTATCGTTTCGCCTGTGGCTGGATCAATGTCGTAATCCTCATCTTCTGAATAGCGATGAGTGAGCTTGACGAATGTTGTTCGGCAGCCTCGGCATTTCAGAATGAAATACTCCTTCAAAACCCATACTAATCCCTGCTTGTCGAATTTGATCGTCTCGCTAAAATCTCCGACGATATCTGCCTCACGATCTCCACCACATTTTGGGCAATGACCTCTTTCAATTCCTTCGTCTTGGTCTGCCATCGGTTCAGCCTTTTTATCCTGTGCCCCGACTGGGTCACTCCATGCAGCGGGTGCAAGACGTAGATTTCGATCCTTCTCATTAGCTTCAAACAATCCCTCGCTCTCACCCCACCTAAATAGTTGAACGACGCTTGCGACGTCCGATGCGCCAACTATTGAGGCCAAAGAGTCAAGTGTTGGGAGTGAAATTTGAGAGAGCTGCGCTTCTCCTGCTTTTGCCTTAGACCAATCCAAAAGGTTTTGAAGTTGATGCTGAATCGCCGGCAGTGGTTCATTTACTAGCTCGTCGACGTTTGTGCTGTCGATAAAAGGCCACTGGTTGGTCATGATCATCGATCTGACAGCATGGCTTGCTCTAGCGACGACAAGAGGATCTTGGTTGATGCGAGCATGCAACATTGCCGCAGCAGTGGCCGTGATCTCGTACTGGCCACATCGAGGACAATCGTACTGCTGTCGCTCGCCATAATCCGAGCTACGTCCTTCGTCGACTTCCGAGCCACAAATTGGGCAGTTTGGCTCACTCATCTGCCACCTCCGCGGGTTTCTGGGACAGCATGCCTATGTCGCTGTTGACGAATGGTCTCCGTTAAACACTCAAAATATCGAATTTGTCCATTTGGGACTTACAATTATCCCAACGAGGGTGGATTTTTCCGCAATATGGAACTTGAGAAACGTAATATCACTCTGATAACCTTGGCGCTACGGAGCAAAGTTAAGTTATTGATATTAATAGAAAATAGAGATGGTGCACCCGACAGGATTCGAGCCTGTGACCTCTGCCTTCGGAGAATAACGCTCGTCGCAGCTTTCTGCCGCTGAAGTTTGGGACTAAAAATGTATATGGAATATCGCCATGCCTGACCCACGTATAAAGAAAATCGCCAAGGACCAGCTGCCCTGTTTCTTTGCCAAACCGAGATGCAACCGGGTAGGCCACAGCCTTGAAAGCGCCTGATTTTTCTTACGCGCGGCCCAAAAACATGGCCGAAGCTCTGGGCTTGTTATCGCAACATGGCGACGACGCTGCCGTCATCGCCGGTGGGCAGAGTCTGCTACCGTTGTTGAATTTCCGCCTTTCCGCACCAGAACTGTTGATCGATATTAGTCGTCTCGAAGAATTAAAACAGATCGTTGGAGGCGACGACTATATTGAGATCGGCGGTCTGGTGCGCCATTGCGATCTGGGCGAAAGCACCCTGGTGGCGGGGGCGATGCCACTGCTGCATCAGGCTATCGGCCATATCGCCCATCCCGCCGTGCGTCATCGAGGCACCATTGGAGGCAGCCTGGCCATGGCCGATCCGGCGGCCGAACTGGGGGCTTGTTGTCTGGCTCTGAGGGGTCAAATTTCTTTGTTGTCATCGCGGGGGCAACGCTGGGTCGCGGCAACGGACTTTTTTCACGGAATCTATGAAACCGCCCTGCGTCCGGACGAACTATTGGCCGCCGTTCGTCTGCCCAAACAAGATCCTGATAGCGTTCATATCTTTGAGGAGGTCGCCCGCCGCCGGGGCGATTTCGCCTTGGCCGGCCTGGCTCTGGTCGCCGCGCCGGACGATCTGCGCTTGGCCCTCCTCGGCGTTGCCGACCGGCCCATCCTTGCGGTCAAGACCATGGCACTTCTGACGGAGAGGCCGGGCGCGGTGGACGAAGCCGCCGAGCTGATCGCAGGCGAAATCAACCCGCCGGAAGACCCCGCCTACTCCTCAGCCTATCGCCGCCACCTGGTAGGGGTTTTGTTGCGCCGGGCCCTGGCAAGACTGCCCCAATGAGCGTGAAACACCAGCGCATCAGCCTATCCGTGAACGGTGAGAACGTAGATCGCGAAGTGCCCGTACGCCTGAACCTGGTCGATTTCCTACGCCACGACCTGGGATTCACCGGCAGCCATGTGGGCTGCGAGCAAGGCGCCTGCGGGGCCTGTACCGTCATGCTGGATGATCAGACCGTGCGCGGCTGTCTGGTCCTGGCCGTGCAGGCGGACGGCTGCAAGGCCGAGACCATTGAGGGCGGCAAGGATGAGGAC
>JACNJU010000111.1 GCA_014382375.1 Rhodospirillaceae bacterium | reverse complement strand
GTAAGCACTATTGAGTTTGATATACAAAATTTTACAGTTTTCAAATTAGTTGAATATTGTTATAATAATCATATGAACAGAGAAATGGTTTTGGATAAATTGAAGCATTATAAAGAAATTTCTGGAACAAAGTTTCAAATAAAAGAGATTGGGATTTTTGGATCTGTTGTTCGGGGTGAAAACATAAGTGAAAGTGATTTTGATGTTATAATCTCTTTAGAAAAACCTGATATGTACGTTATGGTTCATATAAAAGAGGATCTTGAAAAAGAAATTGGTTGTGCAGTTGATTTAGTTAGACACAGAACCCATATGAATAAATTCTTAAAAGAACAAATTGAAAAAGAGGCTGTCTTTGTATAATAAAGAGTTAGCTATTGAGATATTAAAACAGATTGATAATTCCTTATATACGATTATCAGACGATTTTAATGGATATCCAATGTTAGCGACTTTTATGATACAGAGGAAGGTTTAGAAAAGCTGGATTCAATTTGCATGCAACTTATGGCTCTTGGTGAATTGCACGAGATGGGCCTGCACGTGGCTATGGATGATTTTGGCACAGGGTATTCTTCGCTTAGTTATCTAAAACGATTCCCTATTGATACAATCAAGATCGACCGTTCATTCGTCTCAGATATTGATACCAGCGAAGATGACGCACAAATTATCAAAACCATCATCAATATGGGCCAAACCCTGAACCGCAGGATTGTTGCCGAAGGTGTCGAGACAAAGGAACAGCTGGCAATTTTGCAGCAATATGAATGTGATGAAATTCAGGGTTATTTTTTCTGTAGGCCGAAACCTGCAGACGAACTGACGCAGTTCTTTAAAACTCACCAATCAACATTGGCTATTCCTGCCTGAGCCAAGTCTTCTAATACACCAGTTCGTCTTCTTCAGAGCCGCTGGAGATGACGATTTCCCCGGCATCTGCCAGCGCCTTGGCGCTTTGCACGATAATGGCCTGCGCTTCATCGACCTCTTTCAGGCGCACCGCGCCCATGGCCTCCATGTCTTCCTTCATCATCTTGCCGGCGCGTTCCGACATGTTCTGGAAGAACAGGGATTTAACATCTTCCGAGCCACCCTTCAGGGCCATCGCCAGCTGATCCTTCTCAACCTGACGCAGCAGGGTCTGAACGCCTGCGTTGTCCAGCCTGGCAAGGTCGTCGAAGGTGAACATCAGCGCCTTGATCTTTTCCGCCGACTCACGGTTTCTCTCTTCAAGCCCGGTCATGAACCGGGTTTCCGTGTTGCGGTCCAGGTTATTGAAGATATCGGCCATCATTTCGTGGCTGTCGCGCCGCGCCGTGCGCGCCAGGTTGGTCATGAATTCCGTGCGCAGGGTCTTCTCAATATGATCCAGCACCTCTTTTTGCACGGATTCCATACGCAGCATGCGCATGATCACTTCCATGGAGAAATTTTCAGGCAGCACGCCCAGAACCCGGGAGGCATGATCGGCCTTGATCTTGGACAAAACCACGGCAACGGTCTGGGGGTATTCGTTCTTTAAGTAGTTGGCGAGCACGGACTCGTTCACATTGCCCAGCTTGTCCCACATGGTGCGACCGGCAGGGCCGCGAATCTCTTCCATGATCTGGGAGACGCGTTCTTCCGGCAAAGCTTGATAAAGCAGGCGTTCGGCGCTGTCGTAAGAACCGACAATTGCGCCGCCGCCACCGCCCGAAAGGGCGTCTGCGAATTCCACGAAAAGCTGCTCGATAACACTGGAACTGACACTGCCCAGTGACGCCATGGTTTGCGACATATCGCGGATTTCTTCGTCATCCATCATTTCGAACAGCTGTGATGAATGCTCCTGGCCCAGGGCAAGCATGAAGATTGATGCTTTCTGTGCACCGGTCAGATTGCGGAGTTCGTTTTTTGCCTTGGCCATGGTTTAGATTACATCAACTTTCCTGATACATCCACGTACGGATGATGGAGAGCGCTTCTTCAGGGTGTTTCTGGACAATCTCGCCAACCTTCTTCACCGATGACGCCTTCACGCGGCCTTCAACACGGTCGATGTCAATAAGTTCTTCATACTGATCGTCCATTCCCGGGGCTTCGCTCGGTGAGGGGCCACCTGCGCCAGGAGCGGTAAGGGCGGCAGCAGCAGCAGCCGAGGTCTGGTCGGCCAGCATTTTACCTTCAGCCATGGCCGCAGGCAGGGCTTCGAAGGCGCGCGAGACCAGTGGGCGAACCACCAGCAGGATAACAAGGATGGCGACGATACTTAGCACCAGAATTTCCGCCATACGAAGCAGGTCGTTCTTGTTCAAGCCAAAGAACAATTTCAATTCTTCCTCGTCAACGACCGAAAGATCGACGAATTGCATGTTGATGACATCGACTGAATCACCTCTGTCAGCATTGAAGCCAATGGCGCTTCTGACCAGCGTTGCCATCAATTCCATTTCAGCTTCGTTACGAGGCTGGTAACTCTTGTTCCCGTTTTCATCCTCGGGGTAGGTGCCATCAACAAGGACAGCGACAGACAGGCGTGTAATTACACCTGCTTCACGAATGTGATTGATCACCTTTTTGGAGTTTGAATAGTTGACAATTTCTTCGGTGCGGTTCTCGTTCGAATTCAGGCTTGCACCCGATGTGGTCGAATTCAGGTTGGCGTCGGGCAAATTGGTGGCGACGCTGACGGGCGTTGCTGCATCGCTTTCCTGATTGTTCGCGGTCTGCTCAACGGATTGGGTCGAGGCGACCACCTGACCATCGGGGTCGAATAATTCTTCGTTGGTTACGATCCGATCAAAGTCCATATCAGCCGTAACTTCGGCGCGCACTTTTCCAAAACCAACAATGTTTTCAATTAGTTGTTGGATAGTTCCTCTTAGTCGGGCCTGCAGGGCCCTTTGCCGTTCAACGCCTTTTGCCGCCTGGGCGCCGGGATCATTCGTGTCCTCAAATCCGCGCGCGAGCAGTGAGCCTTTACTGTCGATAATCGAAATGCGGTTCGGGTTCAGGCCCGGAACAGCTGCTGCAACCAGATACTGAATTGCCGAGACCTGTTCGCCGCCAAGGCGACTGCCGCCGGACATCTTGAGCATAATTGTGGCGCTGGGTTCCTGGGTCTGGCGGGCAAACAGTTGGCGTTTCGGCATGACCAGGTGAACACGGGCGGAACTGACGGAGGAAATCGTCTTGATGGTTCTGGACAACTCGCCTTCCAGCGCTCGCAACAAATTTACGTTTTGAATGAAATTGGTGGTGCCGAGGGAGCTTGCGTTGTCGAAGATTTCATAGCCGACAATTTGTCCGCCGCCGATACCCTGTCCCGCCATTGATAGGCGAAGTTGCCCAACCATTTCCGAAGGGGCAAAAATCTGGTTTCCGTTACGAATTTCAAAAGGGGTGCCTGTCGAAGAAAGCTGGGAGGTGATTTTCTGCGTTTCATCTCCCTGCAAACCGCCATACAGCAGTTCCATTTGCGGTGCGGTCAGGCGTGTCGTAATGAAAATGAAAAAACCGATCAGACCGACGCCAACCGCAGCCATAACGGTCAGCCTCAGTGGCCCCAGATTTCTAAGAGCCTGAAGGAGTGTGTCCACGTTTCGTCCCTTGTCCCAAACCTTGAATGACGCCCATCGCGTGATGTGGGGCCAAAACTATTTTTCTAACCGTCAGGCTAAGCAGGTGTGGTGAATAACTGGTTAACAGCCCGGCAATAATTGCCTAGTTGGATAGAATTTTTTTGGGGGAATGAATATCATGG
>JACNJU010000175.1 GCA_014382375.1 Rhodospirillaceae bacterium | reverse complement strand
CGATTGCCCTGCCCATGGTGAACCCCTCAAAAAACGATTCACCGTCATTGATTCAGAAATCAAGCCGCCAGGAAAGGCAGAAAATGAGTCTTATGCCGCGCAACTTGGTATTAATATCCGGCGCTGCGCCGCCATCGGGCCATGAAAAACGAAAAATTAGTCGTTGAACGGGACTTCATGAGGTGCCAACGCGATGATTGATCGGTTAAACTATTTCGGAACCGAAATTAATATGTCAAGCGCTCCATTCAGCCGCTGACTTTTTACCGCCCCGTCAACTTTCGGGCATAGCTCCTGCAGGCCTCCGCGTGGCGTAGTCTGGCATTGCGCAGGCGATAGGTCAGGCGGCGGTCATCGCGCTCGGCCTCTTCGCGGCCGAGGAGGAGGGCCAGCCATTGACCGTGATCCAATTCACCGGCCTGAGGATTGTCGCGTAGATCGGCGAAGGCACGGGCCCAATCGAACTGGCCGTTTTGGATCGGAATCACTGGCCGCTTTGCGCCGGAATGCGCACCGAATGCCTCGATTGGCCGTCAGCGTGCAATACGGGAGCCCAGCAGGGCAGTCGACGTGGTTTACGGAGCGACCCTCTAAGATTTTCAAGACGGCACTCTCTCCCAGTCTTTCCGATCTGCGCTGTGCATCTAGGGTCGGATATTGGCGGTCACGCCCCAAAGATTCTCTCATAGAAACTAGACCACCTGTAACGAGATGGTCATAATGACCCTATCCGGCTAGATCTACACTAGGACAAGTCAAGTGATTGAAGTCGCAGGAAAAATTCGTCAGAAGTTTCGTTTAGGCGCGTTGAAGTCCTGGTTTGGACGCGATAGAGGTGTTGGATTATTATTACTCCTTTTACTAATTGGTATCCGCTCGTGGGATCCATCAGCAGTTCAGTCGCTGCGTTTTAAGACCTTTGACCTTTATCAAAATCTGCAGCCGCGAGTAGTGCCTGATGGAGGACTTCCATTATGTGGCGGCTGCCGCGTCGTCATTGTTGATATTGATGAGAAGAGCCTGAAGGAACTGGGGCAATGGCCTTGGCCACGACATGTACTTGCAGACCTTGTTGTAAAATTGAACAAATTGGGCGCTGCTATAATCGGGTTCGACATCATTTTTCCCGAAGAGGATCGTTCATCCCCCCACCTTTTTGCTAAAGGTACTGCGAACCTAAGCCAGTCGACTTTTAACGAATTATCCCGCATGCCAAGCAATGACCAAATATTTGCAGATGCTATTAAAGGAAGGCGCGTGGTGCTTTCCCAAAGCGGGATAAATCAAATAGAAAAGGAGCACAGTGGATCACTAAATCTTATTTCGGCGGCTTTTATTGGCGGGGACCCTCGCACCGCAATAAAGAAATACCCGGGTCTGTTGCGCAATATACCAATTCTGGAAAAATCAGCCGACGGCCTGGGCATAATTTCGATTAGTTCGGAACATGACGGTGTGGTACGGCGTGTGCCGGCAATTATTGCCGTCGGGAATAAGGTGCATTCCGCCCTCTCTATAGAAATGCTTAGGGTTGCAGTCCAGCTTTCTACTGGGAAGCGCCGTAGCCCGATCGTGCGTTCAATCAAAGAAGCGGCAACTGGAAATGTCTTGGTGGAGAAGGTTCAGCTATCGCACAATTTCTCCGTGCCGACTGACCGCCGCGGAAATATCAACATATTTTTTAGGCCGCAAGACCAAGATTTATACGTATCCGCAACAGATATTCTCAGCGAAACAATACCAGAGAAAAAGATATCTGGAAATTTTGTGCTTATCGGAACCGGTGCACTTGGCTTGAAAGATATTAGATCGACGCCGTTAGACGCCTCAATCCCTGGCGTTGAGATTCATGCCAATGTCTTAGAAAATGTTCTGACAGGAAATCAATTGTCGCGGCTTCCCGACTCCACCGGTATAGAGATTTTAGAGATATTTATAGCTGGTATTCTAATAATAATATTAATGCCTATTACTGGTGCTTACTGGTCTCTTATCGTTGTTGTATCATCGATAGCTATTTTAGGCGGGTATACCTGGCAGGAATACCAGGCACAGGAATTAATTGATCTTTCCTATCCCATTCTTTCTACCTTCCTAATTTATGCCGTATTGGTTCTAATGAATTATGCCAAGACGTCTTCCGAAAAGCGTCAAATCCGGAGTGCTTTTAGCCAGTATCTGTCACCGGCCCTGGTCGAACAGGTGGCAGGCGATCCTGAACGTTTGCAGCTGGGCGGAGAAATGCGTGATATGACTTTCCTTTTCTGCGACGTGCGTGGCTTCACAACGATTTCAGAAAGTTTCAAGAGTAACCCACAAGGCCTGACCCGGTTGATCAATCGGTTGTTGACACCAATGACAGATGTAATTCTGGCTCGAAGCGGCACAATCGATAAATATATGGGCGATTGCATCATGGCATTCTGGAATGCTCCACTTGACGATCCAGGTCATGTTAAGCACGCATGTGAGTCGGCGTTGATCATGTTCCACGAACTGGACGATTTGAACCGGGAACGCGAGGAAGAGGCGCGTGCGGATGGTAAGGAGCCTCTGCCGTTAAGAATCGGGGTCGGGCACAACACCGGCGAATGCGTCGTGGGCAATATGGGTTCGGAGCAGCGTTTCGACTATTCAGTGCTTGGCGATGCCGTCAACTTGGCGTCGCGTTTGGAGGGTCAGTCGAAGAACTATGGCGTCGATATAGTAATTGGTGAAGATACTTATCAAGTTGCTAAGCAGAATTTCGCCACCATCGAACTCGATTTGATTGCAGTGAAGGGCAAGGAAGAGGCTGTGCAGATTTACGCACTGTTAGGTGACGAAAAACAAAAAGAAGATACTTCGTTCCAGAAATTATGTGAGCAGCATAAAATCATGCTGCAGACCTATCGCGCACAGGACTGGGACGGTGCGCGGCGGTTGATTGACGACTGCCGGCAACTCGACACTCGGCTGGAGATCCTCTATGAAATGTACGAGGAACGCATCGATCAATATCTGCAAGAACCGCCTGGAGAGGACTGGGATGGTGTCTATGTGGCAACGACGAAATGAAGGAGCATAATTCGAAGAAATGTGCAGCGATTTCTAGATTACCGCGAGAAAATTGTAGAAATTTTACCCGACATCATCCGTCTGGCGAGCCAGTATGGTCGCTATGGCTACCGCCGGATCACCGCCTTGCTACATATTGAAGGCTGGCATGTGAATCACAAGCGGGTCGAGAGGATCTGGCGACGGGAGGGGCTGAAGGTTCCAGTTAAGCAGCCGAAGAGGCGACGGTTGTGGCTCAATGACGGCTCATGCATCCGTCTGCGGCCCCGTTGGCGGAACCATGTCTGGTCTTATGACTTTGTGCAGGCCCGGACCCATGATGGCCGGGTTTTCCGGATGCTGACGGTGATCGATGAATACAGCCGGGAATGCCTGGCGATCCTGGTGGCCCGGCGCTTGCGATCGGATGATGTGCTGCATCTATTGACCAACTTGTTCACGGATCGTGGGGCGCCGGATCATATTCGCTCGGACAACGGTTCAGAGTTCACGGCAAAAGCCGTCCGTTCGTGGCTGGCTCGGATCGGTGTTGGGACATTGTTCATCGCACCGGGCAGTCCGTGGGCTGAGCCATCAGAGCGCCATCGGTCCGAGCGCGATGGCGAAGGGCTACAACGAGAGTTTCAACGGCAAGCTGAGAGATGAACTGTTGAACGGGGAGATATTCTATGACCTGAGGGAAGCGGAGGTTCTGATTGAGCGCTGGCGGCGCCATTACAACACCATCCGGCCACATTCTGC
>JACNJU010000173.1 GCA_014382375.1 Rhodospirillaceae bacterium | reverse complement strand
ACAATGCAGAACAGGGGCTAATCAGCCAGATCGTCGGCCACGCCCAATGTTTCAGGGGATGCTTCAACAGATGTCGGTGGTGTGGAAATCGGTTGTGCGCCAGGTGCCGTCGCAACGGGCTGCTCGTCGTCTACACTCGCAGGCGCGGAAACCGTGCCGGTACGAGCCCGTGCCAGAACAATGGCTTTCTCAAGTTCTGCACTGGAGCACAGGCCGAGGCTGACCGGGTTTTGTGCCGTAATATTGGCTGTATTCCAGTGCGAGCGGTCCCGAACGGAATTAATGGTCGGTTTCGTCGTGCCAACCAGTTTGCCGATCTGCGCGTCGGTCAGCTCAGGGTAGTTTTTCAACAACCATGAAATGGCGTCCGGGCGGTCCTGGCGTTTGGATACCGGTGTATAACGACTTTTTTTCTTCTGCTGTTTGGCGTGATCTGCGGCGGCTTTCGCCATTTCCAGACGAAGGGATGAATCCGCTTCGCAGCGCTTGATTTCCTCCAGGGTCAGTTCGCCACCGCGGACAGGGTCGAGACCCTGCATGCCAATCGCGACTTCCTCATCGGCAATGGCCTGAACCTCAAGGATATGCAACTCGCAGAAGGCTGCGATTTGAACAAAAGTAAGAGCGGTATTATCAACAAGCCAGGCCGCCGTGGCCTTTGGCATCAAAGGGCGCGTCATTCTATTTTTCCTTTTTCCGCAGAGGTCGATCACCGTTTGCGGATCAACGTCACCATTGGAATTGGACCCTTTATTACGCCCTCGTTCAGCATCGGTCAAAGCCCTTATACAGCCTTTGGCAATAAATTGTTTTCGTGGATTTGGAGAAATCGGCTGTCTCTCTCTGCTATTCCTCATAAACTATCACAAAATGCAGCGGATATATGCGGGAGGAACTATGGTTTCGGACGATTTGGAGCCCATCACGGTACAACCGGACAGGAAGAACCTGGAGATATTGTCGATTGAGGCACTGCACGAATACATTAGGGAGTTGCAGATGGAAATCACTCGGGCGGAGAGCGCCATCAGCGACAAGGAATCTGCACGGGAAAGCGCTGACTCGTTTTTCAAGACCTGATGGTGGGGAACGGCAGGGCTCAGTTGTTTTTCGGTCCCATGCGGCGTCGGGAGCTGATGAACATGATCCAGCCAATAGGGCCCAAAAGAATAACCAGTACGACCCACCCCATTCGGGGGCCGAACGGACAACGGCTATCAGACGGGGGGCGCCAGGAGCCGGCACGTGGTGAGAGAGCGACGTGGGCAAGTGGCAGCACGAAACCAATGACGATAACGCCCCATGCTATTGCCTGTTCCATGATTGCTATGTTCCTAAAGTAATTTAATCACAAATATCCTAATCATTTGAGATACGATTGTCCCTGGTGTTAATTCTATTTTAAGCTTGATGTTGTTTAATGGAGAGTGGATGGGCAACCCATCCTGTCATCTTTGACACCTCCCTGTTGAACTTGCCGCCCCGGTTTTTGGGGCGGTCTTTTTATTTTTCACGCCGTTTTTTGAGTGATTGCAGGTCGCATAATTTGCTGACTTGACCGCGTGAGGACTCCCTGCTTAGATACTGTCGCGACCGTCACGATAACGGCGAGTTTGACAGGTTGAGGTATAAAAAAACGGGGGCTGCCATTGGCGGCCCCCGATAATTTTTACCTCATGAGGTTCTCCTGAAAACCCAGAAACCAGAGGGTGTTTTTAGGTCAGGCAGCCTGTTTTGTTTCAATTTTATGGCTATCTGTCGCAGTATTATCAGTGGTCTGGATTGTGATCTGTCGGGGTTTCTTTTCTTCCGGCACCTCGCGAACCAGGGTCACATGAAGCATCCCGTTATCGAGAAAGCTGCCGGTTACCTTGATGGTATCGGCCAGATCAAACCGGCGTTCGAAGGAGCGCCGTGCAATACCGCGATGGAGAAACCCGACGGCTTCGGTGTCTTCGGTATGCTTGCCGCTGATAACGACAGTGTTTTCGCTTACCGTTACTTCCAGTTCATTCGGCGAGAACCCGGCAACCGCCATGGTGATGCGGTATTCATCTTCGCCCTGTGCTTCAATATTGTAAGGCGGGTACGCCTGGGCGTTGGTATCTAGCCGTGTTGCGGAATCAAGCAGCCGCTGCATGCGGTCAAAGCCAACGGAGTGGCGGAAAAGGGGTGAGAAATCAGTTGTACGCATAGCCATATCCTCTTCAGAGCTACATGGGTTGAGGGCAAACCGCCGTTTATGTCGGCCGGTGTCCCATATTAATGATCACCAAGGTCGGCCCGCTATGCGGCACCGTTACCGGGATCAGTTATGAAATAGGTAGATGATTTTTTGCTGCAAGAGGGGGGCGGTGAGAATAATTTTGGAAAGTAGTGTGAAGGCGGACGGAAAATCTTATTCCTTCCAGACCACTTCGTAGAGTATGGGGTCTACATCAAACCCCTTCATGGGATAGGTGCCGCGATTGGTGAATTTGTAATTCTTGCCGGCGCAAATTCCCCGCACGATTTCTGATACGAATATCTCGTCAGCCTGTGCCTTATCCACAATACGCGCTGACATCTGTACGGTGGAACCAAACAGATCATTGTCTTCGGCAATCGGTTCACCCGCATTGATCCCGATCTTGAGATGAAGCGGCTTGTCTGCGTTTTGCGCTGTGTATTCCGCCGTTTCGCGTTGCATTTGTATCGCAGCGTCCAGGCTGTCCGATGTTTTAACGAAGGATGCCATTATGCCGTCACCGGTGTGTTTGACTTCCTTGCCATTCCACATGGTCAGGGCTTCGCGCACGACCCGGTTGTGGGCGCGCACCACGTGTTGTGCGCCCGCATCACCCAGGTTTTGGGTCATAGCCGTGGAACCGGCGATATCTGTAAACAGAACGGTGACAGGGCCCGCTGCTGATTCCTTGACTTTCGGCTTGTTCCATTCGGCCATGGACGCTTCCATATTTTTTTCAATCCGGCTTTCGTCGGTAAGATACGTGGCCAACGAATTACGTCCCGCCTGAAACATCTGCATGTAGGTCGGGTCCTGTACCAGGTATTCCTCGTATTTGTCGGCAAAGGTCTTGGCATGAGACCGCTTGAAGCCCATGGTCTGGACGCTATCGGCCATGATTTTGGCTATATCAGCTTCGCTCAATTCCTGTTTCTGCCCAAGAGTCTCGCAGGCACCGGCCATGAACAGGCTGACACCGAACTTGTCGAAGTTGGACATGGATTTCTTGTCCTTTCCGACGACTGTCATGGCCTTATCAATGAACTTCATTATGTATTGTTTTTGTTTTTCCGCATTTGGCGACAGACCCACTTCGCCGTTTGTCCCCGTCATAGGGAAGTCTTCTGCATCAAGCACAACACCACGTTTTATCGAATCATCTTCCTGTTCAGAGGCCTCGGATGTTGCTGAAGCATCAACCGAGTATGAACCATCGGCAGCATCCTCCCGAAACTGCCCCATGGCATCAGTTTCGGACATTGATTCCAGTTGTTGTGTTTCCGCGTCCTGCGGTACCATTGGAGTGGCCGGTTGCGCCGCAGAGGTCGCTGTTTGCTGGGCCGCACCAGCGGGGCGTGCCGCCGGGCGTTGCTTTCTCGCCTTATGTTTTTTTGACTTCAGGCTGGTGTTCTTCAACAGAACCGTCGCCAATACGATGGCTGATCCGAGGAACGTGACAAGGAACGTCATGATCAGGGCATTTTCTTTGGCAACGCCTGTCAGGCGTGTCCCAAATAAATTTACCCCTTCGATGTAAGGACTCATGACCGAGATAACCGACGCAGCAAGCCCGACAGCC
>JACNJU010000084.1 GCA_014382375.1 Rhodospirillaceae bacterium | reverse complement strand
TTCAACTCATAACCTGAAGGTCGTAGGTTCAAATCCTACCCCCGCAACCAAAATTAAACCCGTTAAGTCAATGACTTAGCGGGTTTTTTGATTCTCGACACATTATCCGTAAATGTGTCGGGTAAGCATGGGGTAAGCAGGTGGGATCAGTTATAGGGGGGCAGGACAGTAAGTAATTATATTTCAAGGCTGGTTAGTGTAATTTGGGAGGACGTAATAAGGGGGAGCAGGTCAAAAATATCTTAACCACAGGTACAGGTGAGCAATAGCAACACTTAGGAACATCAGCGGCAAGCCGATCTTCAGGAAAGTAACAAAGCTTATCGGGTAGCCGGCGCGATCACCCAGACCGGAGACCATTACGTTGGCCGCCGCCCCGATTAATGAGCCGTTGCCACCAAGGCAGGCACCAAGGGCCAGTGACCACCAGACGGGTTCCAAAGCGTCTTTGCCGCCCAAGGCAGTTTCCATGGATTCAACCAGCGGGATCATGGTTGCGACAAACGGGATATTATCGACGGCCGCCGAGACCACCGCCGAAAGCCATAGGGTCGCGTAGGCTGTGCTCGCCGGATCGCCACCAGTAAAATCGATCAGCGCACTGCCCAGGATTGTCAACAGTCCGGCGTGCTCGACTCCGGCAACGATGATAAAAAGGCCAATGAAGAAGAACAAGGCAGGCCATTCCACCTCCAGTAAGGCCTCGTGGAGGCGTTCAGCCTGATTGTGCTCGCCCTCACCCCAGCTCGACACCAGCAATAGCAGGGCCGCCCCAATCATCGCCGTGGTGCCGGGGCGAATGTGGTATTGCTCGCCGATGATGAAACCAGCAATGACGAGTCCAAGCACGGCCAACGACTTCTTGAGCAGCACCATATCCTTAATACTATCCGCTTCCCTGAAGCGCATGACCCGTTGGCGGAGCTTCTCGTCCGCGGCCATACCCTTGGCCCAAAGTAATTTAAAAATAGGTACCATAACGATCAACACAATCACCGAAACCGGTCCCATGTTGTTTAAGAATTGCATAAATGTGAGCCCGGTCGCTGATCCAATAAGAATGTTGGGTGGATCGCCGATCAACGTTGCCGTTCCGCCGACGTTCGCGGCGATAATTTGGCTAAACAGGAAGGGGTAGGGCGAGAGGCCGAGCTTTTCGACGATCAGAAGCGCCACCGGAACCACAAGTAGCACCGTGGTCAGGTTGTCAAGGAATGCTGAGAACACGGCTGTCACAATGCTGAGCACAATGAGGATTCCCATCGGATCGGCTTTTACCTTTTTGGTCGACCAGATGGCAACGAATTCAAAAACGCCGGAAGCCCGGGTTACCGAGACAATGATCATCATGCCGGTCAGCAAGGCAATGGTGTTGAAGTCGATACCTGCGATGGCCTGGTCCTGGCTGATAACCCCGGAAACAATGACCGCACCGGCCCCGAGCAACACCACGATGGTGCGGTTTAGTTTCTCGGTTAGCAGAGTGGCGTAGGTGACGATAAGGATAACCGTACTCAGCCAGAGAGGGTCAAAACCAAAGATCACAGCATGTTCCGTGGCACTTGCGACACCGTTGGTGACGGCGTCGGAAGGGGCGGTGCTCATTCGTCCTTTTCCTTTTGGCCTGACGCTTTCTTATCCTTTCGCGCTTCGCGTTCTTTTTCCTTGGCCTTTTGTACTACCTCCCGGTCATATTCCTCGTTCAATCCATAAAGCATCGAGAAGAACGAAATGGCACCCAGGAGCTTATTTTCTTCATCGACAACCGGCACCACAAACTGCCTGCCGGTTATCAGTAAAAGGGCATCAATAAGGGGCGTATCGGGTTTGACGGTCTTGACATGGCGGTCGACCAACTCGCCAATGGTTTTTCTGCGCACCACCTCAAGACGCTCATTCATTTCTTCGGCGCTCTCATCAAGGTAGCTGGCATGTTTCAGGCCGCGCTTCACACTACTCATCGCAGATACCGACTTAGGAAGCATGGAGTGCATTAGACCATCGCCACTGATCAAACCGGCAAAAGTCCCGTCACGCTCAATCACCGGCACCAGACCCATGTGTTTCTCAACCATGAAGTCTATGGCCTTTCCGGCCGGCTCGTCGGCAAACAGGCTGGTCTTGATGGGAGACATCATGGTTTTGCAATCCATGGCAGGTACCTCCGGCGGGGCTTTTCCTTGTTGTATCTTTTACAATATCACGAATAATTTGATGAATAAACTGAGGCGCTTTCTTTCTATCGGGATATCTTCAAACTTCCCGATGCAACCGTGCTTGAGCAGGCAAAGTTTTTCCGACATGTCATTTCTGACTTTAGGACTGATTTCGCCGAAGAGATCGAGGCTATCGCCGAGGCTTCTGGGCATGATCCTCTATGGGTTTTTGTTTTGTCTGCTAGCGTATGCCCCGAGGCCAGTCCAGCCAGTAATAAACAACGAGCCAATAATTACTGATCAAGCAGCTCATTAAAAAGCTCAAATGAACCAACCCAAAACCAGACGACCCGACCGTCGCCCGTTTCAACGCCGACAGTGCGATGCATCATTCCAACCCTAAAGGAGTAGATTGGAAGTTTCGCATGAATTTTTTTGAACCGAAGACCGGGGTGCTGCGGGTTTTCTTTCCAGAGCTGATAATTCTTTTCGGCCAATTTCCTTATCTGAAATGGCAACTCGTCAAACTGCTTCCAGTAGGCTTTTTCTCTCAGCAAATTGTCCAGCGGCATTGATAAGAAAGTTAAAGAGAGTTTATTGATATGCTTTTCACACTCCTTTAGCGCCCTCTTTGACTGAACCTCGAGCCACTTCTGCGATTTGGGCGTTGAGGTGATTTTATCCCACTCGGCTTTGTCCTCCAGCCGCTCGATGATTTCCAGGGAAATCCGATCCCGGTCTTCCTTAGGGAATGTTTTAAGCAGATCGAAGGCCTTGTTGATATTTTCTACCATGTCAAAATTTCATCCTAAAACCTATCTCATCAATTCAGTAACAGTCGCCAACATCACAAAAACGACCGTTAAACCAAAACCATATCCGGCAAGAGCCTTGTCAAAAAAGAACAAGGTAACATTTCCTGCCACAGCCAAGGAGGTGAGCATAAAGATAAACATAAATTAAAGTCCTATATTGATATTCTCGACAGTCATGATCCATCTTTTCTTTGATAAAATTTCAGTCTACAAAAACTACTGCGGCCATAATCTTGCATCGATCGGAATTCATTCGCTGAAAGAGGCGTGGCGGAGTGTGTTTTCGAGACAGGATGATGTTTTGTCAGCCACTCATGTCCAGATACACATCCCATTTTAAGAAATATTTTATCGCCGGATTTAAGCCCCCACATTGCGAACCCATTTGAGAATTCGGTTGAACAGATCGTTTTTCTTTTTCTTGATGTTGAATGTTTTGCACATGAAGGAGGCACCGTGAATCATGCCATCTTTGTTTATTGCATGGCCAACGCCGAAACAAAATCGAAGTTCTGCTGGTACATTCAGTTCCATTAATTTTGCAACAGAATCCAGAACTCGTTCTGCAGGAACAGTCTGATCGTCTTTACCGTGAATGAAGAAAACACTCGGTCGGGATGCCAATTCCTGTCTTAGATGTTTGGCCCCTATTAGCGTTCCGGAACACGAGACAATTGCCCCCAGGCGCTTTTTGCGTCTCAAGCCGACATGAAGGGCCAGCATGGCACCCTGAGAGAACCCAATCAGAGCGACGTTATGATCCTGGACGCCATATTTTTCTATTTGATCATCAATAAAATCGTTCAATGACGGCGTTATCTTCTCCATACCATTAAGGATGGCATCCGCAGATTTCCCCACAATCTCGAACCACAATCGTTTGCCCGGTTCTTTCCCATGGGGGAGTGGCGCATTTGGAGCCACGAAGACTGCTCTTGGCAAAGCACTGGATAATGTTTTTCCAAATTCAATAAAGTTTTCACCTGAAGAATTTTCTCCATGCAAAAGAATAATAAGTTGCTGTGGGGAGGATTCCTTTGCCGCTCCCGTGGTTGGTCCGGAAAATGACAAGAGATTTATTGAACCTTTTGTCATCGAGGGGACCTCTATTTTCATTTTATGGAGAGGTTCATTCATGGCTGCTCATGCCACTGGACATTGAGCCAGCCGCTTTCCGTATTTTGTCGCCTGCAGTATTTTTTCATCGCATTTTTCACCTTTTCTTCACCTACTTCTTTCACTTAATAACCTTTTGCATCTCGCCTTTTCTTCGCCACCCGGCCTGGCGAGCTTCTTCGTCACCGCAGAAATAGCGATCTCCATGCTTGGGGTTCATTTTGAGAGACTCAAACTCGGCATCCAGGGGGCTGAAATAGAACTTGTCGCTTCCTTCCAAAACTTTGCCTCTGACCATGCAGGAAACGTGATCTGTTCTGGATTTATTCAGGAAAATTTCTTTCAGCATTTTCCATGGATAATTATTAGTTGAGTGGAATGCCCCTTTGAAGCGATCCTCGTTTGGCAATCTCTCACCATTCCTCCATTTTCGTGGCTGAATGAATTTACTTCCCCAAATGCCTAGAGAGCCCTTTTTGCCAAGATCTTCCATTGCAATGTAGTGGGGGTTGCTTTCTTCCATAGCCACGACAAAACCGCTTTTAAGTAAAATGTCAGAGATCTCGCTATCTCCAATCAAACACGTTGCGACAGGCAACGCATTTTTTTGCGGTTGGATGGTGCATTTTATCGGCATTGTTTGCAGGTTGATCAGCTTGCGAAGTTCTGAACCTGCCGCAAGTCCGCAAAGCCATAGATTGCCTTCGTGGTCACAGACCTGACCCAGCTCTGGCGCATCAATACCAACCAACTGAAAAACAGTATCCCCAATTTGAATGCTGTCCCCGTCAATGACCGTAATTTCATGGTGCTTTGCGACGACGACTGTGGATGCGATAGAGGGCTGATCAAAGGCCAATACAATCAAAGCAAAGAATATCGCGAAGAATAATTTCATCACTCAATCTCCTTGGGTTCAAAAATTGTCTTGAGAATTGTTACGGTACGAATGGATAGTCTTCATGCCGAGATATCCAATTACCATCCCGACGACTCCACCGATGGCTCCTCCTAAATGACTGCTTTGAGCGGGATTGAATTTGCCTCCAACGATTGCTCCAACCGCGATTCCTGCCGTTACTATGCTGCCCACGATAATAATTCCTGCCGTTTCCAAACCTTTTCCAAGCTCATCCATCAACAGGGATGCCATGAGAATGCAGGACATAATCACAGCCGTGAGGGTAAGGAATTTTACGGTTAGAATTAGAGTTTCAAACATCCAGGTTCCTCTGAAGCCCTACAAAAAATTGACTTTGGGGGTCTCGAATAAATGCCTGTGCCATACCTCAATTCCTCCAGAAATGTCGGGTAAACAGAACCATTACGGTGAACACCTCAAGCCGTCCGGTTAACATGCCAAACGAAAGCAGCCATTTGGCCGCATCAGGAATGTTTTGGAAGGACCCAGACGGGCCTACGATAGGACCAAAACCTGGCCCCACGTTGGACATGGCCGTTGCTGCGCTTGAAATAGCTGTAACAAAATCGAGCCCGAGCATGCCCAGCGCCACAGTCAGAGCCATAAAACAAAAAATGAAAATAGCGAAAAAACCGAGGATGGAAGAAATCACCTCATCAGAGATGGGATTGTGATTATATGAAGGAATAAAAACGCCGTGAGGCTGAACAATTTTTTGAAATTCCGCACGAACAATAGAAAACAGAGTCTGAAACCTGAACACCTTAATCCCGCAAGCGGTAGACCCTGAGCACCCGCCGACCAACGTCAAAAAGAATAATGCAACAACAGGAAACATTCCCCAGAGGCTATAATCAGTCGATGCGTAGCCCGTTCCTGTCATTATCGATGCGACGGTAAACGTAGAGTATCGAACCGCTTTTAAGGGTTCCATCCCTTGTGATGAAAAGAGCCACCCAGCAACCGCAATCATTGAGAAGAGCAAGATCCCAAGGTACCAATGCACCTGGCTGTCCTTGAGTAGCTTGGAAACCTGCCCATGAAGGGATACCGGGATTAACATGAAGGGTATTCCACCGACTATCATCCCTACGGTTATGATTGCTTCGATAAGTGCGCTATCGAAATGGCCAACAGATCCATCTGACGTGGAATATCCTCCGGTAGCGATGGTGGTCATGGCGTGCGTAATGGCCTCCAACCCGGTCATGCCGGCCAGCCATAAGGCAAATGCACAAACTAACGTAAGAGAGACAAATATAAATGTTACGCCGGCTGAAATATGCGCCATTCGAGGGAATACCTTATTGCCAGTCTCGAAGGCCTCAATGTTGAATATTTGCATGCCGCCAACTCTCAGTAATGGAAGGATGCTGATAGACATCACGATAATGCCCAAGCCCCCCAGCCATTGAAGAATGGCTCTCCAAACCAGAATTCCTGCAGACAATCCATCCAGCCCTGTAATGACTGTCGACCCTGTTGTGGTGATCCCCGACATCGACTCGAAAAAGGCGTCCGTAAAATTCATATGCAATTCACCCAGCACGAAGGGCAACGAACCGAACAAAGTGATGACAACCCAAATCAATGTGGCCATTGCAAAGGTCTGACGTTTTGACATTTTGAAGTGAGAAGACTTTGTCGATAGGGCCATCCCACCGCCGATAACGAAGGTAGCTGCAGCCGAAATCGGGAATACCCAGGTATCCGGGGTGCCAGTGGCAATGTCAACGAAAGCCGGAACACACATACTCACAGCCAGACCGATGAGCAGGATGCCAATAATGAGCATGATTGGCTGAAAGAAGTCCAAGGTACTGTCAATGTTATTATTGACGGACATAACTAGGTATTCCAGTTCGGGTTGGGTCGCGGCTTACACTGGCGTCTTCCTGCCAATTGCAGAATCGAGGCTTGCAAATGGGTTGGATAACCAGTTCACAAAGGAAGACAAAGGGAGAGAGGCTCACCCCAATGAGGGGATCGGGATGAGCCTCATTCCACCCTAACGAAAAGACGCCAGGAAACTAAAATTCCCTCCCCATTGTATTCATGGGTAAGGCCTTTTTTCGTTTAGTGGAGGGGCATTAAATGGATGGGGGGCCGGTCGTTTGTTGATTGGAAACCGTAGCGGCTTTCAACCAACATGTAACAGCAGGGAAAGAACCCTTTTGTCCTGTCCGGCAATGTTCAACGCTATCGACGTATTGGAAAAAGGCGACTAGTTCTGTTTCGTCTGAGTTGTCATCAAACAGGATTTCAGATTTTTCTATAGCGCATGATAATTCGCCAGCAACCGCTGGCGTTATGGATGGCACAAGCAGGCTCACCAAAAAAGTCGCTAAGAAAAGCCGTGTGAGCAAAGAATGACGATGCTTCATAATACCTTGAGAACCAAATGCAAAAAGTTATCCATGATTAAAAGATTCTATATAATCATGGCAAAATAAGGGCGGGAGATCAATCATTGGAATTTCCATGCGCCTTCAGGGACTTAAGCGTGCGGCGCAGGGCGCATACGGTATATCCTGCCCCTGCAGGCAAAAAAGCTGTTGATGTTGGCCAGTCAGCGGGTTTCCTTGATCTGTCCCGTAATCCCTCATCCTCATTCTCCCGCGCCCTTTTTTGCAGAATAATTGTCGTAAATGAAACACCGGCAATTTGAATGAGGGGGTAAAGGATAATTCTGTATGTTCTTCCGGCTTCATATTATTTTTAAAAGAGTTTCAAAGCGAGGACACGATCATGGCTAAGGCCACCAATGACCAGCATTCCAACCCGAAAAGCGATATCGAAATTGCGCAGGGCGCAACCATGATTCCCATCGCGCAAGTCGCGGCTGATAAACTTGGTATCGGGTCTGAACATCTGGAGGCTTACGGACAATACAAGGCGAAATTATCGCTGGATTATATTGATAGTCTGAACGAAAAAAAGGACGGCAAGCTGATCCTGGTGACGGCTATTTCGC
Source organism: Rhodospirillaceae bacterium (assembly GCA_014382375.1). Taxonomy (GTDB): domain Bacteria; phylum Pseudomonadota; class Alphaproteobacteria; order Rhodospirillales; family JABHCV01; genus JACNJU01. Next base: position 11,978 of record JACNJU010000084.1, on the reverse strand, counting down.
CGACCACGGCCGGTGAAGGCAAGACGACGACAACGGTAGGCCTTGGTGACGGCCTTAACAGGATCGGTAAAAGGGCGATCATGTGCCTGCGGGAGCCCAGCCTTGGACCTTGCTTTGGCATGAAGGGTGGCGCCGCTGGCGGCGGCTTTGCCCAGGTTGTCCCCATGGAAGATATCAATCTTCATTTCACCGGTGATTTCCATGCCATCGGCGCTGCTAACAACCTGCTGGCAGCGATGATCGACAATCACGTCTATTGGCATGAAAACGATAAAACCCTGCTTGATAACCGGCGTATAACATGGCGTCGCGCTGTTGATATGAACGACCGCTCGCTGCGCGATATTGTGACCTCGCTGGGGGGCGTCGCCAACGGCGCACCGCGTCAGGGCGGGTTCGATATTACAGTGGCTTCCGAAGTCATGGCGATTTTGTGCCTGTCCAAAGACCTTGCCGACCTGCAGCGCCGTCTTGGCAATATCATTGTTGGCTATTCACGTGAACGCAAACCCGTTACCGCCAAAGATTTGAAGGCCGCAGGCGCGATGTCGGCTTTGCTTAAGGACGCCATCAAGCCGAATCTGGTGCAAACTATGGAAAATAATCCGGCCTTTATTCACGGCGGTCCGTTTGCCAACATCGCCCACGGTTGCAACACCATCATGGCGACGCAGACGGCGCTGAAACTTGGTGAGTATGTGGTCACCGAGGCTGGTTTCGGGGCCGATCTGGGGGCCGAGAAATTCTTCGACATCAAATGTCGCAAGGCTGGCCTGAAGCCTGATCTTGTTGTTTTGGTGGCGACGATCAGGGCGTTGAAGATGCACGGTGGCATCAAGAAAGCAGACTTGAAGGCGGAAAATCTGGAAGCACTTGAAGCCGGTTTTGTCAATTTGGAGAGGCACGTCTCCAACATTTCCCACTTCGGCATGAAAACCGTTGTCGCTATCAATAAATTTTCCTCCGACACGGCGGCGGAAGTCGAAATGGTTAAACAAAAATGCGCCGAACTGGGCGTCGATGCCGTCGAATCCGATCACTGGGGCAAAGGCGGGGCAGGGGCCGAAGATCTGGCCCGTGCAGTCGTCGCCAAGGTCGAAAAGGGAGAATCCAATTTCCACCCGCTGTATCCTGATGAAATGACCCTGTGGAACAAAATCCGCACCATCGCCACGTCCCTTTACGGGGCCGAGGATATTATTGCCGACAAGAAAATTCGCGAGCAGATCAATTCCCTGCAAAAGGATTACGGGCACTTCCCGATCTGTATCGCCAAGACCCAGTACAGTTTTTCCACCGATCCCGATTTATACGGTGCGCCAACCGGGCACGCCGTGCCGATCCGGGAGGTTAGGCTTTCGGGGGGTGCGGAATTCCTGGTCGTTGTTTGCGGTGATATCATGACCATGCCAGGCCTGCCACGTGTTCCTGCGGCAACCAACATTCACATCGACAAGGACGGCCTTATCGCCGGGTTGTTCTAGTTCCCGAACAACCCGCCCAGGCTTTTGCCGATGGATTCAAGCGGGTTGCTGCTTTTTTTCTCGACCGGGGGTGGTGCGCTCCCTGATCCCGATTGGGATTTCGGCGCTTCGGCGGTTTTCATTTCACCGGGGACAACCTTCTTTCCGGCCAGGGCCGGGGTGCAGTAATCGGTGTTGTCGGTTTGGGCGACGGTTTCCTTGGCTACCTTTTCAACCAGCAGCGACAGGCCCATGGTGGCGATAGCGGCTCCTGTGCGGGCTGCCCCGGCAACGACATTGCCAGTTGCCCCTGCCATATCGATTTGCCAGTCCGGCTTGGCGAAGGTGCCGGAAATATCAACCGGGACCATGGCCACTGTCGCCAGGTTGGCTTTCTTTGAACGCGGGTCGACACGCAGTTTCAGGGTTTCATCGGCCAGATTGGCACTGCCCGAGCCAATAACTGAAAGACCGCCTGTTTCAAAAACGATGGCGTGTGTGTCGGCCATGCCTTTGGTGATGTTGAACTGAACCACAGCGCAGCGGATCGCCTTGTCGTCCTTGCTGTCAAAAACATTGAGCAAGTCCGTCGAGATAACATTGAGCGCGCCGCTCTCAAGCCTGCCATCCTTGATCTGAATCCGGGTCTTGCCGTTCAGACCGGCCATCAGTTGACGAACCGAGCGACCGGAACCCGAAACATCGACGTTCATATCAACCTTGCCCGTCGCCATGTCACCAAGGCCCTGCTGGACCAGTATTTGTCCGAAGTCGACCTGTTTGGCATTTATCTTCGTTTTCAGGGCCGCTGTTGCCTTGGAGGTATCAAGCAAGACGTTGGCGTCAATCTTGCCACCGGCAACAATTGCACCCAGAGGATCAACGCTCAGGCGGCCATCCTTAAGGTTCAGTTTGACACTGACGTTGGTGATACTCATGCCCTGAACGATCACCTGGGCGGCATCAAAGGCGACTTTAGCGTCGGCGGCCTTCAGACCATCCAGCGGCAACGGGTCGCCCGGGAAAACCCGTCCATCATTTGGTTTTGCCGCTGCCGGCGCTGCTGGCTTGTCCGATTTGGGCAGCAGTTCATCAAGATTAAGGGTATCGGTTTTCAGCGCCACATCGATGGCCGGGCGCACACCGCCAAGATCAGCGGCTACCCGGCCTGTCAGTGCAAGCGGACCAAGGGAAACGTCAAGATCAGCCAACGAGATTTCTGTCGGCCCATCCAGTTTCATCTGTGAGCTGATTTTGAAAGCTCCCTTTATGGGTATATCCATACCTTTAAGGCCGGGTTCCAGTGTCGCCGCCGCTGCCAGGGTTTCATCCAGGGAGGCACCACTTACAGTCAGTTTCAGGTTGGCCATAGGCGCGCCATCCGGGACGCCAAGTTTGCCTTCAATGCCGATGGCGAGTTTAAGGGCGGCAATGTCAAGTTTGACCGGAAACATATCACCACCACCAATAGCACCAATTGAACCCAACTGACCGCCGACGCTAAAGGCCTGATTGTTGATATTTCCTTTGACCATCAGGTCAAGCGGGGCGCTCAAACCGCCCGATTTCAAATCCACAGTGTCCAGTTTAAGGGCGTATTGCTGCCCGGCCTGGGCGTCCTTGTAAGTGACAGTGACGTCCTTAAGGCTAACGGCGTTTACCACCGGCAAAACAACATCGCCCTCACTGGGGGTCGCCGGGGTTTTTGCGGCTGGCGCGCCGAAATCCCAGTTAGCCTTGCCGGAGGCGTCCTTTTCGGCCAAAATCTCAACCCCTTGCAGGATTACCTGATTGATCTTGATTTCACCCGACAACAACGGCATCAGTGACATTTCGGCGGCAAAATGCTTGATCGAAATCATGTTGGGGCTTGAACCCCAAGGTGCATTGGCGAAGCTGACGCCGTCGACCGAAATGCGGGGGGTTAGTGAAATGGCAAGATCCAGATCCCCGGCGATGGTCAAATCACGACCGGTCGCGGCCTTGGCCTGTTCGGCAATCAGCCCTTTGTATTGATTGAAATCGATGGTTTTGATGATGGCGACCCCGGCGATGATCAGGGCGATCACCAACACACCAATGCCGGATAATAATTTTATGGCCTTGCTCATGGGGGTCCTCCGAATGTTTTTTTTAATTCATAATAATTATAGGCGCGAAATGTCGGAGAATCCACAAGCCTGGTTCAGGGTGCGTAAGTGATCCGGTAAATCACTCCTTGCCGGTCATCGGAAACCAGCATGGAGCCATCGGGCAGTTCACTGACATCGACAGGGCGGCCCCAATTCAGCATTCCTTCGGTGAAGGGTTGCCACGTCCAGGCCCGGCCATTTTCGTCAAAGCGCACCCGCGCCACCCGGTAGCCATCGGGAATGGACCTGTTCCATGATCCGTGATGGGCGACGAAGGCATCTCCGCGCATGTCGGCTGGAAACATCTCGCCCTTGTAAAAATGTAAGCCAAGCGGTGCGACATGGGCACCAAAAGTCAGGTCAGGCTGGACGGCGCTAGCCGGTGGCGCCAGCCTGGAAAAATCATTGGTGCGGGCGTTGCCGCCACCGAAAAACGGAAAACCGAAGTGAAGGCCCGCTTTTTCGGCCCGGTTCAACTCTTCGGGTGGCAGGTCGTCGCCCATTTGATCGGCACCATTGTCGGTAAAATGAAGGGCACCGCTTTTGGGGTGAAAATCCATGCCGACAGAATTGCGAATGCCGCGGGCGAAAATGGCTGGGTCGGAACCATCGGGGTTGATGCGGATAATGACCCCCTGATTGCCCTCAGGCATACAGATGTTACAGGGTGATCCGGCGCTCACATAGAGCATCCCATCAGGGCCAAAGGCCAGGTCACGGCGACCATGCCAGCCACTATCAGTCAAATCGTCGAAAATGGTTTCGGGACGGGCTTTGGCAAGCGCTTCCAGGCTGTCGCCCCGGTAGCGGCTGATCCGGTGTTGCTCGCCCACATACAAATAACCATCCCGCCAGGCGACCCCGTGGGGAACCCTGAGGCCGGCCTTTAAAAGCAGGGTTTCTCCGGCTTTTTCTCCGCCATAGGGAATGGCGTAGACGGCGTGGTCCTTGGAGCCCGCGAAAACAGTCTTCAGTTCTGGTGAAACCGTGATCGCACGGACACCGGGGGCGTTTGCAAAAACTTCAATAAAGAATCCCGGCGGCAGATGAACCTCGCTTAACCGGTCCTTTGTGACTGCGCAAGCCGTCGAGATGACGAACGCCAGGCCAAGCAAGCCACCAACCAGTCTTTGCAGGAATTTGCCACCCATGATCATTAACCTTGGTATTATCTGTCATTCGGATAAAAATGGTCGAGTATCAATAAGATTAAAGGATTTCCCGTTGAACCGGAAGCTAAGACGCCAACAGGCAAAAATAAATAAGAAGGCCGGGGGTGCGGATAGCCGGGAGGTAGCGCATCTGCTGGAGCAGGGGTTTGGACAGCATCAAGCGGGAAACCTGGGTGAGGCGGAAGACCTGTACCATAAAATCCTCGAACTTGATCCGGGCCACGCCGAAGCCAACCATCTGCTGGGCGTCATCGCCCTTGATAACGCCGATTACCCGATGGCGTGCACGCTAATGGAAAAGGCTGTCCTGGCGAATCCAAAGCATTTTATCGCCCATAACAACCTGGGTAACGCCCGGACGGCGCTTGGCGATTTTCAGCAAGCTGAAAAGTGTTATCGCAAGGCGCTTAAATTCAAGCCTGATTATGCCATGGCCCACAACAATCTTGGTAATGTGCTGAAACAATCCAGTGCCTTTGAAGAGGCCGAAAAGCACTACCTCCGGGCTGTCTCTCTGGATGGTAATTACGTGGAAGCCCTGTCCGGTCTTGGTGCCGTGCAACTGGAATTGGGCAAGGTCGGGGACGCCGAGCAGAATTGTCGCCGCGCTCTGGAACTCAATCCGGATTTTGCCGAAGCTCATACCAATCTGGGTAACGTTCTGGCTGAGAAGGGCGCTTATAAGGAGGCGATAAGCCACCACCGCCGCGCCGTTGATTTCAACCCGGATAATGCCGGGGTCCTGAACGATCTTGGCAATGTCCTCAAAGACAGCCAGCAATTCGAGGAAGCCCGCACCGTCTATAACCGCGCCATTGCCATCGACCCGGACGATGCCAAAGCCAACTATAACCTGGCCATGGCCCACATGACCGATGGCGACCTGCTTGAAGGCTTCAAGGGTTTCGAATGGCGCTGGAAAGTAGCGGGCATGGTCGAAAACCGCGATTTCCCCGGCCAGGAATGGATGGGCGAACCGCTGGAGGGACGCACCATTCTTGTTCACGCCGAACAGGGCCTGGGCGATACCATCCAGTTCTGCCGCTATCTGCCGCTGCTGGTGGCAAGCGGCGGCAAAGTGGTGTTCGAGTGCCAGCCGTCGCTGGTCGATCTTGTTGCGGGCATGGGCGAGAACATCACCGTCTTCGCCAAGGGCGAAACACCACCCCCTTATGATCATATCCACGCGCCCTTGCTAAGTCTGCCGCGACTGTTTGGCACGACCCTGCAAACGGTGCCTGCGGATAGTCCCTACCTTCAGGCGAACGCGACCTTAAGCGGGCAATGGGCCGAGCGCTTGAACCAGTATAGGGGTCCGAAAGTGGGTCTGATCTGGCGCGGCGGTGCGGCCCATCTGAATGATCGCAATCGTTCGGCTTCGCTGGCGCTTTTTGACGCCTGTTTTACTGAGCCGGGGGTAACCTATTTTAGCCTTCAAAAAGACCGTCCAAAAGAAGACAATAGCCTACCCGAACGGTTTATCGATTTAGGCCAGGATTTTAACAATTTTTCCGACACGGCGGCTGCCCTTGAAAATCTCGACCTGGTGATTTCCGTTGATACTGCCGTCGCCCACCTCGCCGGGGCTGTCGGCACACCGGTGTGGACGCTGCTGGCTTACCCAAATGACTGGCGTTGGTTGGTGGAACGCCAGGACAGCCCCTGGTATCCGACCATGCGGCTGATGCGAAAAGAGGCGGGGCAGGAATGGCAGTTTCTTCTTCAGAGGGTCGCAACAGAAATTGAAAAGATGGAATGGACTTGAAACCATGACCGATAAAATCGATCAAGCGGCGCTCAACTATCACGAAAACCCAAAGCCCGGAAAGCTCGAAGTCGTTGCCACCAAGCCATTGGCCACCCAGCGGACCTGTGCGCGGGCCTGTGCCCGGGGGGCGGCCGGGGGGGGCCGGGACAGCGTGCGGGAGCCTGCAAATTCTTCGCGCTATGCGGCTCGGGGGATTTGGGTTGCCGGGACCCCCACCGGCACCGCCGTGCTGGGGCTGGGGGCGATTGGCCCGTTGGCCTCCAAGCCGGTGATGGAAGGCAAGGCGGTGCTGTTCAAGAAATTCGCCGGCATCGATGTCTTCGATATCGAAATTGACGAGACTGACCCGAAAAAAATGATCGACATTATTGCCAGCCTGGAGCCGACTTTCGGGGCGATCAATCTTGAAGACATCAAGGCACCCGAATGCTTCACCGTCGAGCGCGAGCTGCGCAAGCGCATGAACATTCCGGTTTTTCACGACGATCAACATGGCACCGCCATTGTTTCGGGGGCCGCCATCTTTAACGGCTTGCGTGTCGTCGGCAAGGAATTCGCCGACGTTAAACTGGTTTCGACGGGTGGCGGGGCGGCCGGTATTGCCTGTCTCAACCTGCTTGTATCGATGGGGCTTAAGCCTGAAAACATCACCCTGGTTGACCGCATCGGTGTCGTCTACAAAGGCCGCAAAGAGGAAATGGACCCGCAGAAAGATCGCTACGCCATCGACACCAAGGCCCGCAAGCTCGACGATGTGATCGACGGTGCCGATATCTTTTTGGGACTTTCCGCCCCCGGCGTGCTGACCAAGGACATGGTCAGTCGCATGGCTGACAAACCGATCATCATGGCGCTTGCCAATCCGGAACCTGAAATCACCCCTGATGATGTGAAATCCGTCAGGTCGGACGCCGTCATTGCCACCGGTCGTTCGGACTTTCCCAATCAGGTCAATAACGTGCTGTGCTTCCCGTTTATCTTCCGCGGCGCGCTTGATGTGGGGGCGACGACCATTAACGAGAAAATGAAGGTGGCCTGCGTCAAGGCGATCGCCAACCTGGCAATGGCGGAATCATCCGATGTCGTTGCCAGCGCTTATAGCGGTGAAGACCTGATGTTCGGCCCCGAATACCTGATCCCCAAACCTTTTGATCCGCGACTGATTGTCGAAATCGCCCCGGCTATTGCAAAGGCCGCCATGGATAGCGGCGTCGCGACCCGGCCGATTGAAGATTTCGATGCCTATCTTGGCAAGCTCAACCGCTTTGTTTTCCGCTCCGGCATGTTGATGAAACCGGTGTTCGAGCGGGCCAAGCGCCATCCCAAGCGTCTGGTCTATACCGAGGGCGAAAGCAGGCGTGTTCTGCGCGCCGTGCAGGTTGTCGTCGATGAGGGGCTGGCCCGGCCAGTCCTGATCGGCAGACCCGACGTTATCGAAAGCCGTATCGAGAAGCTGGGGCTCAGGCTCAAGGTAGAGAGGGATTATGACCTGTGTAACCCGGAAGACGATCCGCGTTACGAGGATTACTGGCGGACTTTCCATAAAATCGTCGAGCGCAAGGGCGTTTCGCCGGATGCCGCGCGCACCATTGTCCGCACCAACACCACCGTCATCGCCGCCCTGATGGTTTACCGGGGCGAGGCTGACACCATGATCTGTGGCACCTACGGTCAGTACACCTGGCACTTGAAATATATTCTCGATGTGCTGGGTCTGGCTGAAGGGGTGCGGGATGTTTCGGCCCTCAGCGCCCTGATTCTGCCCAAAGGCACCTTCTTCTTTTGTGATACCCACATCACCAAAAACCCCAGCGTTGATGAACTGGTCGAAATGACAGCCATGGCCAGCGACGCTGTGCGGCGTTTTGGCGAAGTGCCAAAGGTGGCTCTGCTGTCCCATTCCAACTTTGGTTCCGACAAGTCGCTGTCGGCCCAAAAAATGGCGGCGGCGACGAGGATACTCAGGGAAACCCTGCCTGATCTGGAAGTGGAAGGCGAGATGCACGCCGACAGCGCCCTGAACGAGGAACTGCGGACGCGCATTTTTCCTAACAGCCGCCTGAGCGGTCAGGCCAACCTGTTGATCTTCCCGACCCTGGACGCCGCCAACGCCGCCTTCAATCTGGCCAAGTCGCTGGGTGAGGGGATTTCAGTCGGCCCGATCCTGCTGGGTGCGGCCAAGCCGGTCCACATCCTGACCCCATCCATCACCGTGCGCGGAATCGTCAATATGAGCGCCGTCGCCGTGGTCGATGCGCATATTGCGAGTAAGAATGCGGAAAGCTAAACAACACCCCCAGCCGCAAACCCTGAGGCCCAGGCCCACTGGAAGTTGAAGCCGCCGAGGTGGCCGGTTACGTCTGTGACTTCGCCGATGAAGTACAGGCCCGGCATTTTCCTGGCCTCGAAGGTTTTTGAGGACAGCTCGTTGGTATCGACGCCGCCGACGGTGACTTCGGCGCTGCGGTAGCCTTCGCTGCCTTTCGGTGTGACCCGCCAGTCGTTGATGGTGCGAGCCAGTTCTTGAAGTTTCCTGTCGGGGATGTCGGCGAGGCGTTGTTGCTGGTCGGGCGCGTTGGTTTCCCCAGCCATGGCGCGGGCCAGGCGTTTGGGCAAAAGGTCCGCCAGCACACTGGCCGGGGACTGTTTGGGCTGTCTCTGTTTGGCGTCTTTGAGCAGGGCGAAGACATCGACGCCGGGTGCCAGATCGATGGCGATTTCCTGACCCTTCGACCAATAAGACGAGATTTGCAGGATCGCTGGGCCGCTGAGGCCCCGGTGGGTGAACAGCAGCGCTTCCCTGAAGCGCGCCTTGCCGCAACTGACGCTGACATCTTGCGAGACACCGGCCAGTTTTTTCATGGCCGCACACAGATCATCATCGAAAGTCAGGCCGACCAGCCCGGCCCGGGGCGTGATGACGTTGAGGCCAAACTGGCGGGCGATGTCATAACCAAAACCGGTCGCGCCGATCTTGGGAATGCTGGGGCCGCCACATGCCACCACCAGTGACCGGCTGTTATAGGCGCCGTGGTCCGTATCAAGATGAAATCCATCCGCTTTTTTGGTAACGCCGTTGATGGCGGTGGCGCTCTGGATGGTGACACCGGCTTCGCCCGCTTCGGCCAGCAACATGTCGATGATCTGCTGCGCCGGGCCATCACAAAAAAGCTGGCCGAGGGTTTTCTCGTGCCAGGCGATGCCGTGCGCATCAACCAGCGCGATAAAGTCGGCGGGGGTATAGCGGCTGAGGGCGGAAACACAAAAGTGCGGATTTTCAGAGAGGAAATTTTCAGGGCTCACATGCAAATTGGTGAAGTTGCAGCGGCCACCGCCGGAAATGCGGATTTTCTCACCCACCTTCTGGGCGTGGTCGAGCACCAGCACCGTGCGCCCGCGCTTGCCGGCTTGCACGGCGCACATCAGGCCCGCAGCCCCTGCGCCGATGATGATCACGTCGTAGGTGTTCAAAGTCGCTTTCCTTTTTGGCATCTTATATCGCAAGGGGGCTTGCGAAAAAACCTTGTTAAAGCGGGCTTTGCCGTGTCACCGTTTCGCCTTCGCTTATCAGGAGCAACAAAGTCATGACCACCCGTTACGACGCGATCATTATCGGTGCCGGTATTATTGGCAGCTGTATGGCATTCGAGATGGCGAAAAAGGGCTGGAAGACATTAAACGTCGACCGCTTGCCCGCCGCCGGTTATGGATCGACCAGTTTTTCATGCGCCATCATTCGCACCCATTATTCGACACTCGATGGCACTGCCCTGGCCTACGAGAACTATTTCCACTGGCTCGACTGGGCCGGGTATCTTGGCGTGCCTGACGAACTGGGCCACGCTGAGTTGCGTCACTGTGGTTGTCTGGTCATGAAGACGCCGAAGAACAATGGCCTCAAGCACATGATCGAGCATATGAAAATCCTCGACATTCCGTGGCAGGACTGGAGCCCGGATGACATTCTCAACAAATTGCCGTTCATGGATCTTGCCAACTACAGCCCGCCAAAACTGCCCACCGATCCGGGCTTTGCCGAACCGACAGGCGGTCGTATTGAAGGCGGCATCTTCTTTCCTTGTGCGGGCTACATGAATGACCCGCAGCTAAGCACCCACAACGTCCAGCGGGCCGCCGAAGCGCATGGTGCGGAATTCCGCTTCAAGGCGGATGTGACGGCGATCCGTCAGGAAAACGGCCGGGTTCAGGGGATCACCCTGGCCGACGGCAGCGAAATCGACGCGCCGGTGGTCGTCAATGTAGCAGGGCCGCATTCATCGAAAATCAATGAAATGGCCGGGGTTGCAGACAAGATGGCCCTGACCACCCGCGCCTTGCGTGAAGAGGTTGCCTATATTCCGGGTCCTCAGGGTTTTGATATTGAAAAAGACGGAATGATCACCTCTGACAGCGATGTTGGCAGCTATAGCCGCCCGGAAGTTGGCAACCGGATCCTGGTGGGCAGTGAAAACCCTGAATGCGATCCTGAGGAATGGGTTGACGCCGATCATTATTCGACCGACCCGACCGACCAGATGCGCTATCAGGTCATGCGTCTGGCCCAGCGGATGCCAACCCTTGGCATCCCCGAACACCCGACGGGTGTGGTTTCACTTTATGACGTGACTCCGGACTGGATCCCCATTTACGACAAATCCGACCTGAATGGATTCTATCTGGCCATTGGCTCCAGCGGCAATCAGTACAAGAATGCGCCGGTCGCAGGCAAGATGATGACGGCGCTGATCGAGGCTTGCGAAAAAGGTCAGGATCATGACAACGAACCGGTTATCTATACGTTAGAACGCCTTAAGCGGCCGCTCAACGTCGGGTTTTTCTCGCGCAACAGGGCAATTAACGAAGATAGCAGTTTTTCCGTCCTCGGTTGATCCTACCTTACCGGGTGGCGATCATTTTGTTGAAAACGGCTAGGGTGCGGACGACTTTTCCATATCAGGGAATTTAGGGCGGGGGCCTTTTCACATTTTTGATGTGAAGTGTCTTTAGAATTAAGAGGGAACACACAGTGTCGAAGAAACATCCAATCATCGCCGTAACCGGCTCATCTGGTGCTGGAACGAGTACCGTCAAGGACGCATTCGAGCATGTTTTCCGGCGCGAGGACATTAACCCCGCCGTTATCGAAGGCGACAGTTTCCACCGCTATAACAGGGTCGAAATGAAAAAGGCCATGGGCGAGGCCGAAGCAAAGGGCAATCAGAACTTCTCCCATTTTGGCCCCGAAGCGAATTTGTTTTCCGAGATTGAAAACCTGTTCAAGGTTTACGGCGAAACCGGCGGTGGCAAGCGCCGCCTGTATTTGCACAATGATGACGAGGCCGCACCTTACGACGGCCTTGGCGGTGGGGAGTTCACCCCCTGGGGGGACATCCCTGCGGACACGGCGTTGATGTTCTATGAAGGCCTGCAGGGCTGTGGCGCT
>JACNJU010000081.1 GCA_014382375.1 Rhodospirillaceae bacterium | reverse complement strand
TGAAAGGCCCGGTACGTGCTTGGCGTTTCCGCAACCGTAACGCGAAAAGCTGGGCACCACCCGATCATCTTTATGCGATGTGGCCAAGTTCGCTTCCGCGTCGATGAAAAGCAACAGGCAAACCAGAGGCCATTTAACCACCGCGTTATTCTCCGCCACACAAAATACGCCTTGCCTCCAGAAATGGATGCCGACCGGCCACCGGTCCAGAAAATTTACACTGACCTGGGACACGACAACACGCGAAACGACATGATATTCGATGATGTGCTGAAGGCCCTGGAGGATAAGCGTTCGCCGATTGTCCTGACCGAGCGAAAAGAACACGCCTTGCTTCTTGCGGAACGCTTGTCCCATTTCGCTCGCAACGTCATCGTGCTTCACGGCGGCATGGGCGTGCGGAAGAGGCGTGAACTGGCGAAACAATTGGAGGAGGTTTCCGATGACGAGGAGCGGGTTCTGATCGCCACTGGTCGGTACATCGGCGAAGGATTCGATGATGCCAGACTCGACACCCTTTTCCTAACCATGCCGGTCGCCTGGCGGGGAACCCTTGCCCAATACGCCGGTCGCCTTCATCGTCTACACCCTGGCAAACGTGAGGTGATTGTCTATGACTATGTCGATGACAGCGTGCCCGTACTCGCCCGCATGAGTTACAACCGGGTCAAGGGTTATAAGGGCTTGGGCTACGGAATTGATAACCGAGGACCAACCGGAATAACCTGAGGGACGGTTGACTCAACCCCCATGTGACAGGCAGATTTTGTCGATTTCGCAATTTCAATGGAAGCAAGAGACTTCAAAGAACTGCGAAAACTCGCTGAAAACTGCGGGATTGAGCGAAAACCAACCTGTATATCGGAACTACTCATGCTTTCGCTCTGGCAACAGGATCTCGCGCAGGATTTCGCTCTATTACTCTCAGGTTATGAGCCGGATGCACCATATGTTAACGCGTTGAAAAACAACATCTTTTTCCATCATTTTTCAAACATGTGTAAAATACTGTGTAAGGTTCTTCAACTGACTTTCGTTACGGTGTTTCATTTTTTATGGTATTTATCACTGACTTATATCGACGCCGCGCAATCTCGGCGTTTTATATCCGAATCAGCATGAAATCCACACCGATTTATCTTACGTGCGCCGCTGCAAGGCATGCCGTGTAAGGCACTGTCAAGTTATCGGCCATAGGTTCCGCCCATTCTTCGGGCCACGGCTTCGGCCAGTAGTTCACGGGCAACCGAGGAAAGGAGCGCGCCCCATGCCTTGCAGGCGCGGGGGTGAAACCCTTAGCAACTGACATAGAAAATGCCGCGCTGGAACATCCAGTGCTACATTAGCAGGGCGTTACAGGACGCCCCCGTTAGATAAGGGGGATCAAAAACAACGCAATAACCTAAATACAAGACCGCATCATACCCGAAATATAGAACGTCGTAATAACCTAAATAATAGTCGACACAATAACCTAAATATGGCACAACGTAATAACCTAAATATAAACAGCATAAAATCTCGGAATTTGGTGCAATATGGCAACGCCATCAGAAAAACTAGCAAGCTCGTTGGAAGCCCTGAAAGAGCTACAAGACAAAGGTATTGTAGCCATTCGCTCTACTGACCTATCGCGAACTCACCGCGAGCGCCTCCGGAAAAATGGCTTCCTGCAAGATGTCATGAAAGGCTGGTACATTCCCGCGCGCCCCGACGACGTGGCTGGCGAAAGCACTGCCTGGTACGCTTCCTACTGGAGCTTTTGTGCTTCTTACCTTGCATCCCGATTTAATGATGATTGGTGTCTTTCCCCAGAACAATCTTTGCAAATACACGCAGGCAACATGCAAGTACCAACGCAGCTACTGGTACGTTCGCAAAAAGCCGGAAATGACATTACCAACTTACCTCACGGCACCTCGCTTTGTAGCGTCAAAACAACCATGCCAACGGTAAAAAATAGAGAGTTCAAAGAAGGCCTGAGACTCTTTCCACTTGCTTCTGCACTCATTGCCTGCTCTCCAAACTATTATCAGCAATGCCCAACGGAACTCCGAACAGCCCTCGCGCTCGTTAAAAATTCCTCTGATATCTTGGGGCCACTCCTAGAAGGGGAACATAGCAAGGTTGCAGGCCGCTTGGCTGGGGCTTTTCGCAACATTGGCCGAGACCGCGTCGCAGATGAAATTCTTGCAACGATGAAGGCGGCAGATTTTGACGTTAGAGAGCTTGACCCTTTTGAAGAAAAGCGCCCTCCCCTTGGTGACATGCGGGAAGCCTCTCCACTAGCGATGCGCATCAAATTGATGTGGCAAGCGATGCGTGAAGATGTTGTCGGCAAACTTCCTGCGCCTACTCCGTTGAATGATGTTAATGCCTATTTGGAACAGGTTGATGGTATCTATGTAACGGATGCCTACCATTCCCTTTCCATTGAGGGCTATCGGGTAAGTATCGAGTTGATAGAGCGCGTACGCGCAGGCGATTGGAATCCGGACTCAGTTGAAGCAGATAAGAAGCACAAAGATGCACTTGCCGCACGAGGTTATTGGCAAGCCTTTCAAGAAGTACGCAAAAGTGTTCAAAAATGTCTGGAAGGTCAAAACCCAGGGCAGGTCGCCGATCAGGACCACGCTATATGGTACAGAGAGTTATTTACGCCCAGTGTTACAGCGGGCCTCCTAAAGCTGGCTGACTTAGCTGGCTACAGGAATGTACCTGTTTACATTCGTCGCTCAATGCATGTCCCGCCATCAACAGAAGCTGTGCGCGATGCCATGTCAGCCCTGTTTGAACTTTTAGAATCTGAAACAGATGCCAGCGTTCGTGTCGTGCTTGGACATTTTATCTTTGTCTATATCCACCCCTATATAGACGGCAATGGCCGAACTGGCCGTTTCTTAATGAATGTGATGATGGCAGCAGGCGGATACCCATGGACAGTTATTCCGGTTGAATGCCGTGATGAATATTTGGCTGCCCTTGAAGCAGCTAGCGTTGAACAAAATATAGTACCATTTACTGAATTTATTGCCGACCTGCTTCAAAACACCCAAAACTCCAAGACAAAATAACCTACCAAGTTCATCTGCTCCCCCCCGAATGCCACCAAAGTGAACTTACCTACAACGCCGCAACTACACAGCCACAGACTATCAGGAACGCCTGGCAGCCTTGAAGATCACCCCCAGCATGAGCCGCAAGGGCAATCCCCGTGACGTGTTCCCTTCGCGCACCCCCTCGACCAAAAACGGACACCACGCGGACACAACAAAAATGGCTTAGCAGTGATTAGCTGCTAAGCCATTGATATGGTTGGTTGCGGGGGGAGGATTTGTTCAAGACCCTACCATGCTTAAGTTGAGGAAAGCCGTTTAAGGTTGGTTGTGTTAGCGGGCTTGACTGTGATCGGTGATTAATCCGGCACGAGGACGATTTTGGCGGCAGGCGTGCGGCCTGCGTCAAGATCGAGGAACGCTGATTGCCCGTCCGCAAGTGGACGTGCTTCGATCCAGGCAAGATCACCCAGCGCGCCGGAATGCAGCGCCGCCACCGTCGCGCGGAAATCGACCATGGTGTAGGTGTAGGTGCCGATGAAGGAAATTTCCTGCAACGTGATTTTGCGAATATCCAAACCGCCGTCGCTATCCATCAAGCCGATATGCACGATCACGCCGCCCGGTCTTGCCGCCGACACCGCCACGCCACGAGTTACCTGCCCGCCAACCGCATCGATCACGATATCAAAACCGTTCGGTTCTGGGGCAGGGTCGCCAATAGGATCGTAGACGTCGCCGCACCCTGCGGATTTTGCCGTTGCGCGCCTGAATTCGTTGGTATCGCCGATCCGAAGGTTTCGGCATCCGCCA
>JACNJU010000026.1 GCA_014382375.1 Rhodospirillaceae bacterium | reverse complement strand
GTGAAGCCCCGACGGTTCCCGGCTTAGACGAGACCTACCTATCGGAAGAAGGAATGGTGCTCGAGGAAGGCGAACTTCTAAAAAAGCCAGCACTTGCGGCGACTATTGAAAGACTGGGTCAGGCCGGACTGGATGATTGCTAGCGGTTGGAACTGGCCCGGGCGCTGGCCAGCGGTCTGGAAAGTACTGGAAGTTTTATCCGCCTGAGCGATCTGGAAAGCTACCACGCCCTGCCTACCGTGCCGCTCTCGGTCGGCCTTGAACACGGCCAAATCTACAACATGCCGCCACCGACACAGGGTGTTTCGGCGCTGATGATCCTGGCCTTGTTTGAACGCCTGGGCGTCAGGCAAGCAGAAAGTTTTGATCATATTCACGGCCTGGTCGAAGCGACAAAGCAAGCCTTCATCCTGCGCGACGCCCACGTCACTGACCCCGCCTGTATGAACGTCGATGCCGCCTCGTGGTTGCAGCCGGACTTTCTGGACGAGCGGGCCAACAACATCGACAAAACCAGCGCCTTGCCCTGGCCCCATGTGGCGAAACCGGGCGACACCATCTGGATGGGCGCTGCCGATCAAAGCGGCCGGGTTGTCAGCTTTATTCAAAGCACCTATTGGGAATACGGTTCCGGCGTGGTGGTGCCGGACACCGGTGTTGTCTGGCAGAACCGGGGCATGAGCTTCTCACTCGACCCGACCCACCACAATGCACTGGAACCCGGAAAGCGACCGTTCCACACGCTTATTCCGGCGTTGGCGCGTCTGGATGACGGTCGCACGATGGCTTATGGCAACATGGGTGGGGAGGGTCAGCCGCAAACCCAGGCTGCCGTGTTCAGTCGACATGTGATGTTTGGCGCGCCTTTGCAGGAAGCGATCACAGCCCCGCGCTGGCTGCTGGGACGGACCTGGGGAGAGGACACAACCAGCCTGAAGCTTGAGAACCGCTTTGAAGGCGCACTGGTCGAAAAATTGATAGCGGCAGGCCACGATGTCGAATTGATGGACCCCTTCACCAGCACCATGGGCCACGCCGGTGCTGTCAGCGTCAGCAGCTCAGGCGCCTTTGAAGGAGCCAGCGATCCGCGCAGCGATGGCGCGGCGGTGGGGTTGTGAAATCTGGTTTGCGGCAACGCAAAAATGATTCATACGGCGTGGCCCTTTATGGCATTGTGCTGGGCTAATAAAAACCATCGCTCCTCGACCTGCTGGGCCGGTTGGATCGGCAAAAAATCAAAATGAATAATGGCGAGAAAGATATAAGGCATAAATAATTCACAAATTTGGCGATAGTAACGTTGGCAAACCCAAGGGATTAAAGGATTATAGGATTAATCCTATTTAATATTGTGGAATTTCAGAGTGAAATTGGTTACAAAGATTCTTGTAATTCGCATTTTTGCGAATGGTGCCCCCGCCGGGGGTCGAACCCGGACGGGCCTATGGAGGCCCACCAGCACCCAAAGCTGGCCCGTCTACCTATTTCCGGCACGGGGGCGAAGCGGACCACTCTCGACTGCTAACGCTAGCCGAGAGTGGGTGGTTAGTTCAGGTTATTAAGGCGGTTCCATAAGAACACCCCCTTTCTGATCTGCGCTTCCTGTTTAAGCGGCGGGTTGGCTTTCGAGGGCTTCCCGCCGTTTTTCGTTGTATTTCCCATAAGCCGGCTTAGAATCGGCCTAAAGAAAAAGGGAATGGCTCCATTTAAGTAGCCGCTCCCTGTCTCGATTCCGAATCTGCATTAAACGCACGCCACATGCAAGAAGATTCGTTTTTGTTTTGTTCTCCCGCTGCGACATTATGTGGTGCACCGCAGCGAAAAACACAATATATAGTTTATGATGGTAGATGAAGCCGACAAAATCGAACCGAAGAAGCCAGCCGAAAAGCCGATCAGCCTGAAGCCGTTGGGTTTTGAGGAGGCTGTGACTAGCTTGCTGAAGGTGAAGCCAAGTAAGAAAGAGCCAGAAAATGGTGGCGAGAATGACTCAATAAAGTAATCTATTGCAATGCCGCTAACGCAAGGCTTTGCATAGGTGAAACTTGGCTAAACTAACTGTCGATCTAATCACTAGAATTTTGGGGCGGGCAAGTGCCGACGCCGGGGGTGGTTTTAGAGAAATCACGGACGGCCTTGCCCTCTAGGCAGCCCCAAAGACCCCAGTTGTCAGTCTCCACACAAGAGAAGATGAGGGGGGGTGTGAAATGCGCGGAGGCTTAACCCCCGCCGTAGTGATGGTTTGTAAGAATTGTGGTTTTATTCGTTTCCACTCTAAAGTCTTATTAGAGAGCCTAATCCCTAATGATGCGGATGAGGGGGGCTCCGATGGCGAATAAAGAACTGAAAATTTATACCCTGGATGAGGCCGGGTTGGCCTCTTTGGCGCAAGCGGTGTCTGACGCGCCCAAAGCTGGTGGGGGCGGAAATGGAGGAGGTGACGGTTTGGATGCGCGGTTAGCGAAAGTAGAGGCTACCATTGGGCATATCCAGTCGGATATTTCTGAAATCAAGAAAGATATCAGAGAGACTCGTGGTGATTGGAAAATTTTAATGGGCGCAATCGCCACTACCTTCGTTCTTCTTGCGGGGGCTGGTGCCGCTGCATATATGAATTTGGGTGATAAACTCTTTAAAATGAATGAGAGCCTGACGGTTATTATCGAAAAACTTCAGTAAATTACGCCTTAATTGGCTCCTGATACATTAACCGTTTCCCCTTCGCGCCCTTGATTGCGGCAACGGTTCTTTCACCATCCGTATCGTGACGCATATTCCAACGGAACTCATGTTCCTAAGATATTTGCTCATGTGCTGTTTGCTCACATGATGATGAACACCAATAATTGAACGCTTTAGAAGCGAGAAGCAAGACTCAGCAAAGTTTACATGAATGATGCCTCGCACAATTTCGCGTCGTGAATGGTCAACCCAATCATGGCTGGCGAAATATGGCGGCATTTTCCGATAGGCCGGGTGGCCGTCAGAAACGATATGTGCTGTATCATCAACATTAAGCCGAACGATAGACCGCATTGTTGAATGTTTCTGATCCGGCATTGGGAACATGCGCATATCACCGCCGCGCTCGATCAGAGCCATGACCGGGATTTTATCTCATTGATGCTTGATACGTTTCTTGCGGAGGTTGTTTTTCGGGTCGCCGCCTATATAAGTTTCATCAACCTCGACAACACCGCCGTCCCCGCTAAGTTTCGATAGTAATGGTTCTTTGGTCATGGCCTGACGGACACGATGGCAAAGGAACCACGCAGACTTGTAAGACAGCCCCAAGGACCGTTGGATTTGAGAGGCGGAAATGCCTTTCTTTGAAGAACACATCATATAAATCGCTATGAGCCATTTAGTCATGGGAATGTGGGAGCCCTCGAAGATGGTTCCGACCTTGACGGTATATTGCTTTCGGCACTCGCCACACTTACGGAGTCCGGGGCGTGCGGACTTGCCTTTGATATGGCCCTGGCGCTCGATACCACCACAGTGCGGACAAACCGGGCCATCCGGCCAGATAGGGCCCTCGATGAACTCAATAACCTTTGATTCCTCTGCGAAGTATGGGGCTAAGTCCGCGAAATTCATGGGTTTTCTCCAAAAGGCGATCCGATTCGTAGCAATTATAGGAATGGGGTGTTTATAGTCCTTTATCTAACCTATTGAAGTTATTGCACTATAATGAAAAAGGTTTGTAAAGGTTATAATCTCCACAAATTTTCTTGACTTTTTACCTTTTTCCTGTATTAATTCCTATAAAATTTACATTCTTAAAAACCGGGACTTCCCCTGATGATTTATTTTATGAGGACGTCATGACCAGCGCTCGTCAGGTTGCAGCCAACCGCGCCAATGCTGCCCGTTCGACCGGTCCGAAAACGCCGGAAGGCCGCA
>JACNJU010000170.1 GCA_014382375.1 Rhodospirillaceae bacterium | reverse complement strand
TACGCACGGACGTTCAGAATATCGACCTGATGAATTTGTCAGGGTTTTGTCGCAATTGCCTGTCGAAATGGTATATGGCGGCGGCGAAGGAACGCAATATTGATATGTCTTACGACGAGGCTCGTGAAATTGTCTACGGCATGACATACGACGAATGGAAACGCGATTTCCAGTCGAAGGCATCCGACGAACAAATGCAGATGTTCGAAGACACCAAACCCTTGCACGCCGACATCAGCGGTCATAATAAGTAAAGGCAAGCTGGATAGCCTACCGGCCCCTTGACTTAAGAGGTGCACGTCATGAATTTTCCGCCCTTACCCGATGCCCATGCCCTTGCCGTCCTGATCCTTATCGTGATCGCACTGTATCTATTCACACGCGAAAGCATCTCGCTGGAAACGTCGAGCTTGTCCGTTCTGGTGATTCTTGTGGCTGGGTTTGAATTGTTTCCCTATTTCTTAAACGGCGCTCCGCTACATGCGGTGGATTTTTTCAAGGGCTTTGGACATGAAGCCCTGATAGCCGTCTGCGCCTTGATGATTGCGGGACAGGGATTGGTTCGTACCGGCGCCCTTGAACCGGTTGGCCGCTCCCTGGCGAACCTGTGGTCCGTGAGTCCTGCGTTGTCGTTGCTTCTGACTTTGGTCGTCGGCGGGGCCTTAAGCGCGTTCGTTAACAACGTTCCCATCGTGGTCCTGCTTCTGCCGGTCCTCATTAGTATTTCCCTGCGTACCAACAAACCTGCCTCGAGCATCCTCATGCCCATGGGTTTTGCCACACTGGTCGGAGGCATGACCACGACCATAGGCACATCAACCAATCTCCTGGTTATCTCCATAGCCGCTGACCTGGGGCTACCGCGTCTGAATATGTTTGACTTTTTCATCCCCGCTGCGATCACCGGAGGGGTGGCGATACTGTATCTGTGGCTACTTGCACCGCGCATGTTGCCTCAACGTGACACACCTCTGGGTGACATGTCGCCACGGGTATTTACAGGACGCCTGCACGTTGAGGAAGGCGGATTTTCTGATGGGAAAATGCTATCCGAACTTATTGAAAAAGCAGGCGGAAAGATCAAGATTCTCGAGCTACAACGCGGCCCGAATATGATCATGGTGCCTTTTTCAGACGCGATCCTGCAAGCTGGCGATCACATCAGCGTCCGCGATACACCGCAAAAGCTCAAGGAACTTGAAGAAATTCTGGGGGTTCGGCTGTATACCGGTGACACCCCGGTTGACGACACACATCCATTGAACGCGGAAGATCAGCAGATCGCCGAGATCGTTGTTACGCAAGGTTCGCCCCTGGATGGCACGACCCTTTCAAGGACGCGCTTCGCCGATAACTATCAACTTGTAACACTGGCCTTACACCGCGCCGGTGCGGAAATCACCAGGCTTCGCGAAGATGTGGGCGACGTGCGCCTGCGCGTCGGTGATGTGTTGCTGGTGCAAGGCAATCCAGAACAAATTTCCGCCATTAAGCGTGGTGGAGAACTGCTCGTACTCGACGCCACGGTTGAGTTGCCGCACACGCAGCGGGCGGCGTTGGCGCTGACCATTATGGTTGGCGTCGTCTTAACGGCTGCCTTCGGATTATTGCCTATCGCCATCAGCGCCGTGTGTGGCGTGTTCCTTATGATTGTCACCCGGTGCATCCGTTGGCGTGATGCAGCCCAGGCCCTGAGCGCGCAGGTGATTATGATCGTCGTCGCCAGTCTGGCCCTGGGCACGGCACTGCTGAAAACCGGTGGCGCCGAATACCTGGCACAGGTATTTTTGGCTATTTCCGGAGATGCTTCACCCACGGTGTTGCTAAGCGGTCTGATGCTGGTGATGGCTATTTTGACAAATATTGTTTCGAACAATGCCGCTGCCGTTATTGGCACCCCCATTGCTGTGGGCATCGCCCAACAGCTATCCCTTCCTGCCGAGCCGTTCGTTTTAGCGGTGCTCTTTGGAGCCAATATGAGCTATGCAACCCCGATGGCATACAAAACCAATCTTCTGGTTATGAACGCGGGGGGCTATCGTTTTTCCGATTTCGTTCGGGTTGGCGTTCCGCTAACCCTGATCGTGTGGCTTTGCCTATCGTGGCTGCTTCCAACACTATATGACCTTTGAACAGGCGAACGGCAGACACTCCCGCGACCACGAAGGTGTTTGTCGTGTGAGTGTACTGTCCTGTTTTTTGCTTTCATTATTTGCAATTCGTTTCCAGCATCAGCCAAAAATTTACCAGAACGCAACCCCATTTTCGTGTCAGTTGTGGAAGGCAATGAATATGGTCTTTTCTCGTGGACTATCGTTAAGAAAGCGCCCAACAGAAGAAAAGCTGCCATAATCAGATGTTGGCTGAAACTTCGCTTCATAGCCATAAACGGTCATCTACATTGCTAACCAGATAGTAACATTTCCGGGTCAAGCTGCGGGGGGAATGCAGTATTTTCCTGAGTTTGGCATTAACAAGGCTATCAACATTAGTTGAACACGCCTGTCCGGAGAATCAATTGAAAATTGGAATTCTTACACTTCCTAAATCTGGCACTCACCTCTGGAGCAATATTCTGAAAAATGCGATGGATTTAGGTATTTTGAATAGGGACGAATTATCCAGTTTTTATTTTGGACATATTCTTGATGAAGATAATCTACTTCACCTCAGCCACGACCAAGTGAATTTTATGACGGTTAGAGATGTACGCGGGTATTTCTTATCGCTGTGTAATTGGTGCGACGTCAGGTGCAAGCAAATCTTGGAAGAAAAGCGTGAAATCCGGGGGATGCACTCAGAGCGAGCCTCTCAGTGGAGCACAATGAATTTTGAAGAAAAGCTTGAAAGCTTGGTATTTCAAACCGATAAATCTCTTTATGACGTATCGTACATAGATTCCAATTTCCAGGCTGCTGGCTATTTGGTGACAATGGGAGTCCCGGTAGTCAAATTTGAAGAAATTGCGTCGCGTGACCCCTCGTCGGAACCGTCTGACATTTCAATCGAAACTTGCACGAAAGCATTAGGCTACTTAGGGGTGTCTATAAGTCAAAACGATGCACTAGAAATCTTACGCTTAAGTTGGGGGGATTCTAGAACATTTAATCCAGAGGGCGGTCCAGACAAATGGAAGAAGGACCTCCCCGAAGATATTAAACGCAACATTGAGCTTAGGTATTCTAGGCATATTAATAAATTAGGGTATGAGATATAGGCTCGTACGACGAAGAAAATTAGGATTTTTTTTACTAGGGGCTATTCATCTCCAGGTAAAATTAACTATCCTGATCTTTCCTCAAACTCAGGTGCACGTGTAAACAAAATGGCTAGTGACCATAAAAGAATTATTTTTTTGGTAATAATT
The DNA here is from genome assembly GCA_014382375.1 of Rhodospirillaceae bacterium. Classification (GTDB taxonomy): domain Bacteria; phylum Pseudomonadota; class Alphaproteobacteria; order Rhodospirillales; family JABHCV01; genus JACNJU01. The sequence goes on along the minus strand of JACNJU010000170.1, from coordinate 544 downwards.
ATGGTCGTTGTCACCCTGGTTTCAATTGGGCTTACCACAATAATTCTCTACGAAACGTCAATCGATCAGAAACGCGAAAGTCTGGTCCTAACCGCAAAAAGTCAAGCTCGTTTAATGGAGGCAGTGGCACGTTTTAATAGTCAATCTGACGTGGCGGACCATCCTCAGGGTTCCAAAGCGGCAACCATTTCTCAAATAGTCGAAGCTAATAAACAATATGAGGGCGTAGGAAGGACGGATGAATTTACCCTTGCTTTCAGGGAGGGTGATCAGATTGTCTTTGTCCTCAGCCATCGTCTTGATGATACCGACAAGCCCCAACCGATTCCATTTAATGGAATTTCCGCCGAACCAATGCGCCGTGCCTTATTGGGACAATCGGGAACAATTATTGGCCTGGATTATCGAAATGAAATGGTGCTTGCTGCGTTCGAACCTGTGGCGGTCCTAAATCTGGGGATTGTTGCAAAGGTAGAAATCCCGGCAATTCCTGAGCCCCTTCTTTCCGCCCTCGGTACCGGTGCCATTACTTTACTTCTTCTGT
>JACNJU010000063.1 GCA_014382375.1 Rhodospirillaceae bacterium | reverse complement strand
GCGGCGACGTTTGAGGCCCCTCTGTGCTTGGCGCGTTCTTCCGCCGGGTTGTCACCCTTGGCGACACGCCCCAAAAGTTCCTTGGCATGTTTGCGGGCCTGGTCCGGTGTGACGGTGCCGAGCAGGCCGTTTAGCGCGCCGACACTTTTACCCTTCGACAGTTTTCTTGAACAGAGGGATCATTCCTGTTGCCGTCTTAAGGTGATTTTGGAAATCAGACCACCACCCGTTTCGTATACCCCCGCAAGGGCCTCGCCGGAGAACCAATAGTGTGCCTGATTGCCACTGGGAAAACGGTCAAGAACCAATTTCCCCTCAAGTATGCTGCCTTGGACTTTGGAGTAATTAGGGCGAGAAATTTTCCATCCGGCATAAACACCGTTGCTGTAAATTCCATGGACTTTTCCAGCCGCATCGACCGATGTAATTACCAAGCGGTGGCAGAGGGCATCGCGTCCCCGGTCCTGCCAAGCACCAACCCATGTACCGACGTAACGCGCCATAGCCTGAGGCACATTGTCGGCTGGCTTCCTCGTGGAAATGTTGCTCGGAAGCGGTGTTTCGGCGATACAGTCTACTGCCGCCTTTGATTGTTGGGTTGTTGTGATGGTGAAGCCAGCAATCAGGGACAAAAAAATGAAAAACCTCATAACTCCCCTCCGTTTTTATTTGCTTTCAATAGAAATCCTGCTGAGAATTTCTTCAACATCATTGCGATTGTCTACCTTAAAGCCATCAAAATTTCCACTCTTGTCATGGGAAACGTTGAAGACAACGGCCAAGGCACCCTGTCCATTCTTCAAGGCTTTTTGTTTAGATTAGGCTTGCGAGGACACAGAAAGTCCCATCCGTGCTATCAACTTTGCTCCCAATCGTCCTGGAAGACATCTATTGTTTCGGCTGCGGCCTCCGGATCATCGACTCGCGCAATATTGAAAATTCCGTCGCCCTGGTTGACGTTAGGTAGATTGTTGCGTCCGATCACAATGCCCTCGTGAGGGCATTCAATTGGAAATTCACTATCCCCGAATGGGCTTGCTATTGTGCCAAGCCGATTACCGGCGAAGACCCGTGCACCAAGTTTTGCCCGGGCACGGAAGATACCGCCTTCGGGGGCTCGAACCCAAAAACTGCTTCGCGATATGACGGGGTTCGCAGGGGCCTCATCACGGCGGCGTTGAGTGATCATGCCCAGATCCCCCATAACCCGAATAATACCCTGTACACCGGCCCGTATGGAAACCTCGTCAAAACGCAAGGCTTCACCTGCTTCATAGACAAGAAATGGGATACCCGCATTGATTGCCGCTTTTCGTAGAGATCCTTCGCGTAGCGCCGCATTTAGCACGACGGGAACCCCAAAACTCATGGCCATCGCGCGGGCATCCGGATTTGACAGATCGCAACGAATTTGTGGAAAATTTGAACGATGAATGGCGGCGGTGTGCAGGTCGATGCCATGGGTCGACTTGACGACAACTTCCGTCATGTAGAGATGTGCGAGTCTGGAGGCCAACGATCCCTTCGGCGAACCAGGAAAGCTCCGGTTAAGGTCCCGGCGGTCAGGCAGGTAGCGTACATTGGTCAAAAAACCATAAACATTGACGATGGGCACCGCAATTAAAGTTCCCGCCATGCGCCGGATCGCGGAATGCCGTAACACACGACGAATAATTTCCACACCATTGACCTCATCGCCATGAACCGCACCGTTGATAAGCAGTGTCGGTCCAGGTTGTCTTCCGTGTTTTACCTGAACCGTTAACGTAATCGGGGTGTGATCCGACAAAAGGCTCAGGGGCAGATCAATGGTCGCCTGCCCTCCAGGGGCAACGGTCGTGTTCCCGAGAACAAACGCTTCACGGCTCGCTTTAACCACGTCCACGTGTCCGCGTTTTATTCGGTTTTGCCTTGCGTTCGATAAATTCGATAATTTTCCCTGCAACATCAATACCGGTCGCCTTCTCGACACCCTCGAGACCGGGAGAGGAATTAACTTCCATCACCACGGGGCCGTGGTTTGAGCGCAATAGATCGACACCGCAAACGTTTAGACCCATAATTTTAGCTGCCGACACCGCCGTTTGGCGTTCGGTCGGGGTGATTTTAATTGTCTTCGCCGAACCGCCCCTGTGCAAGTTCGAACGAAAATCACCTTCCTTGCCCTTACGCAACATAGACGCGACAACTTTATCGCCGACGACCAGGCACCTAATATCCTCGCCATTTGCTTCTTTTACGAATTCCTGAATAAGAATATTCGTGTTCACGCCGCCAAATGCCTGAATGATACTGGCGGCAGCGTCATGGGTTTCGCCCAGCACAACGCCAATTCCCTGTGTGCCTTCCAGCAGCTTAATGACAACGGGCGCACCACCGATGATTTCCAACAGTTCATCGGCGTTACCGGTTCGGTGGGCGAACACAGTGACCGGCATCCCAACACCTTTGCGCGACAGGAGTTGGAGACTGCGAAGCTTGTCGCGCGACCGAGAGATAGCGACCGACTCGTTGACAGGATAAACGCCCATCATTTCAAATTGCCGCAATACGGCAGTACCAAAGAATGTCACGGACGCTCCGATGCGCGGAATGACGGCATCGTATTTAGGTAGGATTTTTCCAAGGTAATGTATCTGTGGGCGGTGAGATGTGATGTTCACGTAGCAGCGCAAATGGTTGATCACATTCATTTCATGACCGCGTTCAGTAGCGGCCTCAAGGATTCTCTTGTGTGAATAAAGATCTGCATTTCGGCACATGAGTGCGAGTTTCATTAGTTTTCTCCTGTATTTCGTTGTTTTCGATCCATCAAGAATGAAGAGCCCGGATCGACGATGCAGCGACCTCGGATTGAAGCTCGCCCGGCAAGCACGCGAAAGCCCATCTGGTCTCTATCGGACAGGGTGAGTTCAATCGGCCAGGTCTCTTCACCCAGACGCATCGGCGTAATGATGACGTAGCGGGTTTCGCTTTCGCCGTTTGAACTTTTAACGATCCGTTCGTCAACAATCCGGGCCGTGCAATAAAGTTCGGGTTTTAGCCGGCGTTGGACCGGATGAAGATAGAATTCAACCCGGGGCTCGTCGGCATCATCCAGCTTTCTGACCCGAAACGCATGGATGACGGAAGTGCGAGCGCCCGTATCTATTTTCGCCTTTATCCGGTCGATACCCAGTTCGGGAAATCCTACCCATTCACGCCAACCGATGTGGGTCTTTTGCTTCTTTTTTCTTTTCATGGTTCGTCAGCCCATTTTTTTGATCATCGCATCGGAGACACGGCGGTAATTTGTGTACGTCCGCGCGCTGGTCACAACGTAAAAGGACTCCATGTCGATAAAGACAAACCCCAACTCAAACATCTCCTCGCTCAATAACCGCACAAACTCATCCGATATTCGCCGCCGTTGCATCAGGCTACGAAGATTTTTGGGCGATATGCGGTAACGCCCGGTGGATTTCCCCCCAAATGGTTGATCGTAGAAATTCACAAGCTCGCGAGCGACTTCGTTGGGTGCTGGTCGTTCTTTCTTCATGCGGCCCTTATATAAAAATAATTAAGTGATAGCAATATTTTATTTACTATAGATAAAAATAAGTTATCTTACGGTAGTTTCAGCTTGTTCCATTTGGGAATCCAAAGCTATGCAAATTCAGGAAGAACTCACTTCCATAGCCATTATTGTCCTCGCGGCGCTTGCGTGTGGCCTGATATGCAGTCGGCTGCGTGTGCCGTCGATCATAGGGTATATGATTGCCGGTGTGGCCCTGGGACCTTCCGGATTGGCGTTGGTAGAAGATCGCGGCGAAATCGGTCTTATTGCGGAACTCGGTGTTTTGCTGTTGCTATACACAATCGGCATGCAACTCAGCTTGCGGGGTTTTCGTGCAATCTGGATGGTGGCCGTCGGCAC
>JACNJU010000028.1 GCA_014382375.1 Rhodospirillaceae bacterium | reverse complement strand
TGAACAACTCCAAGGAAATATTGTTCATGCTGGTAGACGATGAGGCCACTATCGGCAGCATCAGACTCCACGGATGTCATCGTCTAGGTTCTCTGCCTATGGAAAGAGGAGCAGTCCTGTTGGACGCCCAAACATGCGCTGTTGAGGGAAATGCAAAAATCATTTTCGGCAACCAAGACGGAGCGGCTGCGGTTGCAATCCAAGAAGAAGGAAAAAATGGCATTATTGTTCTTGATATTACGTTTCTCTCACAAGTTGCCCCGGTGGAGAACAGAAACGTAATTCTAAAATGGATGATAGAATAGCACGTTTGGTATTGTCCATTTTGGCAAAAAAAGACTAAAAATGTATCCCTTATTAATGTCTTCTATGGGGGGGCTGTTGTAAAACTCTCCTTGCTCAAGACGATCCATTCCGACCAGGGCAGCCAGTTCACCAGCAAAGTACGAGAAAATGCGTATTATCTCAATCGGTGTATTTTTATCAACTCTCACCCGTTAAGCATGATAGCCCTGACCTGTTTCGAATCCTGTGGAAACTTATGGGTACTTATTGGAAGTTTAATGGCTGTTTCTGAGCATCTCCAGTATAATGCAGTAAGAATCAGGAGCGTCCATGTTTCAACCGAAATTTCAGATTAGTCCGCGTTTGAGCAAGGCCCTTATGGAGATTGAGGCTTGCCGGCAGGCGGTTTCTGACTTGCCGGTAACCGTTAAGCTGCTGGATAGCCTTCGCAAAAGCGCACGCCTTGTTTCCACCCACTATTCCACCCAAATTGAGGGGAACCGCCTGACGCAGGAGCAGGTCCAGGAAGTGGTTCTGCAGGGCGGCACCTTTCCAAACCGGGAGCGCGATGAGCAAGAGGTACGGAACTATTACCTGGCGCTTGATTACGTGGATGCTCTTATTGCCGACATGGGTGAACTGACGCAAGCACAGGTCAAAAAACTTCATGGACTTGTCATGACAGGCAAGGAGAAACCTACGCCGTATCGTGACGGCCAGAATGTCATCCGCGACAGTGCATCGGGCGGGGTGGTCTATATGCCGCCTGAGGCAAAGGATGTCCCTCACCTCATGACGGAATTTGTCGCGTGGCTTAAGGCGGAACAAACGTCGCATGAACTCCCGGCTCCGGTCATGGCGGGGCTCGCACACTACCAATTTGCCACTATCCATCCCTATTATGACGGCAATGGCCGAACCGCGCGGTTGCTTACAAACCTGCTCCTTCATCAGGCGGGATATGGTCTCAAGGGTATCTATTCTCTGGAGGAATATTATGCCCGCGATCTGGGCGCATACTACGAGGCGCTCACCGTCGGGCCTTCACATAATTACTATATGGGACGAGAAGACGCGGACCTTTCAAATTGGCTTGAATATTTCTGCCTGGGTATGGCGGATGCATTTTCGACAGTTCGAGCCAGGGCAACGGAAGAATCAAAAAGACAAAACATCGACCAGGGAAAAGAATTGCGGAAGCTGGATGCCCGTCAGCGACAGGTTCTCGTGCTTTTTGAAAACGACCCCTACATCACCACAAAACAAATCGCCGATCATCTTGGCATTCACCGGCGTACAGCGCTCAATCTCTGCAACGGCTGGGTCAAAAGCGGATTTTTAATTCAATATGGTGAAGCCCGGAAAAGCCGAAAATACGGCCTGGCTCGTTAAATTCTGTCAGTTGATTCCAGACAACCAAATCCTCTCCTGATCAAAACAATGTTTGTTTTGTTATCGTCCAAGTTCAATTCGGGGCAATCTCATTTTTATGTTTTTACTCGCGGAGTCTGGAACTGTTTTTTCCTGTCGCTGCTGAACCACAGGGGCCGTTGAGCTTTTAAAATCACGGGTACTGCTTTTCGTCTGCGCCCTGCCCCAAGCTTCCGATAGATGCTGGCGAAGTTTTTCCTTCGGGATAGTAAAACGGGCCGTGCCTGACAGCGGCATTTGAGATCGTGCCGATTTCTCAATACCCTCGCGGTCCAAATAAATTCGGCAACCGTCCCGCGACCGGCTGGCGGCGACGTAGATTTCGTTTCGCTTTGCCCCCCATGACAAGCGCTCCTGGGCATGGGACATAGCACGAGACTGCAAAGGACTGGCGGCTGCTCGCGAACTGGCATCGCGTCTGATTGTTCTGGGAAGCGACCCCATCTGGGGCAATGGAGCGCGGGAAATTCTCACCGGTATTATTCGCTCCCTACAAGTTGATTTTGGTGATCAGTGGGATTGGAAAAATTTGAGTGAAAGGGCCTTCTCGTCATCTGCTGACATCCTCTCTTTTTTGAATAACACCCACCCCGAAGGGGCCAGGTATATCGAGATCGACGAGGAAACCGGCACCCCGAACAAAACGACGTTCAGCTTCCTGGTCACATTGTGGGCCAGCATTGGCGCAATCGTCAGTCCGCTGGCCGCCGCCTGGGGGGACGTCGCAGACACCCGCAAAGTTTCACTGACGGCGTGGCTGGCCAATAATGACGTAGAACACCGCACCATAATTTTGCAACGCTCGTCTGAATTCAGCGACCTGTCTGAAGCCTGGATTGGCGCGGCTGTTCAACTGATGGCCAATTTTGCCGCCAGCGCCAGTTTTGGCGATTCGACTCAGCGCCGCATTTGGCTTTTTCTCGACGAATTCGCTCAATTGGGAAAGGTCAAAGGATTTCAGCAATTCCTCGAGGTCGGTCGCTCCCGCGGCATTCGTTGCGCCATCGGGCTCCAGGACCTGGAACAACTCTCCGAACTGTACGGTGAAGAAGTCTTGAAAACCTGGCTCAATACGATCGAAACCAAGATCATTTGCCGCATGAACGCCGGGCCGTCGGCGAAGTTCATCGCCGACGAACTCATCGGTCAACGCGAAGTTTCCTGGAAAGAACGGACAATCACCGACACCACCAGTCACTTGTTTGAAAATCAACCCGGCACGCGAAGCGTCAACGATCAAATCAAAACAGCGACCGTTCCGGTCATCTTGCCGGACTACCTGGAGCGCGAGATTGGCCCAAAGTTTAGCGGTGGCAACACACAAATTCGCGCCCTTCTGCTGGTCGGTGGTGAACTCTATCAGCTGGATTGGCCAATCACTCACTGGCCCAACAGGCGCGAGGCTTCCGAACCTGCTGCGTGGATTGAGGAATAACTGTCCAATGCGTGGCAGGAGCGGCCATCGGGACGTAAGCCAAGCCGACCTTGAACGGGCACTCCGTATCGTCGCCGAAGTTATTTCCCTCCATGGCGAGGTCTATCTCCCCCTCTTCATTCGCCTGAGGGACGAATTGGAGCAAAAGAAGAACCGGAATACCGCTTTGAATGAAGCTCTAAGACTTGCCCGAGATAAGGGTGTTTAGCGATGGGAATAGAATCCAGCTTAAAGTAGTAAATTATTCACAATTATATACTTAACAAAAGTTACCCTTTAATGGAACTGTAGACCAATTGTACGCCTACATCGCTCAAATCTTACCTGCCAATGACAGGCTTGTCGTTGTTGAGGGTGGGGCTGCCATGTTCAACAACTCGTTGGTTGATGATCAAGCTTTGGTTGCGGCATGGAATAAATGCCTCACTGCATGACACTGGAAAGTTTTGACGGTGGGCCCGATATGCGCCCCGTCAATTCTGATGCTCATTACCCTTAGAATGCATCGGTTCGTCTGGGCAGGGCTGGGTGTCTTATTAATTTACTATGGTCATGAAGTTGCTGCTTTGGAGGAAGCTCTCCAGGTAGCCAGGACAATTCGTGATATTGGGTTACAAAGTGGGTTACATTTCAGGTTACTGTGATAAGTAATATTGTTTAAATTCAAAGGCTTGCCGTGTTTCCCTGACGCCCGTTAATCCCTCTCCCTCCGCCATTTTTCTGTTTTCCCACTCTTAATCAGAACCAAAAGGTTAATGCCTGATAGAGGAGGCCTATGGGCTTGGCCGTGACAATTGTTAGAGTTTTTACAAAAGCTAAGTGGGGGGGGCTCTTCAGGTGGCTGAACGTCTTCGGCGGTTATCCTCTTCGCTTCCGGCGATCAGGACTATTGGGCCCTCGAAATTTTAGCCAGGCAGCGGGTTACTTTTATGCGGGCTTCGACTTGATCGACGTATTTGCCCAGTGACTCTTCGGTCAGGCGGGTTCCCAGTTTTGGCGCGATAACGGCACCGCCTTTGGCGTGAATGCTACCCAGTTTTTCCAGCTGGCGCTCCCACTTGGCAATGTAGGAATCCCAGTCGCCGTTGTTCTTGTTATAGACGTAACGGATAATGCTTTCGTGTGTGGCATTTCCCCACCAAGGCACACTCGGCAGTTCACCACACGAATCCGTCGAGACAGGGGGCCTTTCTTGTGAAGGTTTTTGTGACGGATCGTGGGCTTCGGCAATGACGGCCTGCATATCATCTTCGGTTAAACCCTGTTGCGATATCGGCTTGTTGTTTGCTGGCGTTGGAGCAGCGGGTTTGGTGTTGGCCGTGCTAACCGAATCGCTGGCGGGCACATCGGTTGTGTTGCTGTACCAGGCGTATCCGCCTCCACCAGCGATGGCAACAACCAAGGCGATCGCTAGAAATTGTTTTAGCGACATCCCGCTCTGTGGATTTTCGGCAGGTTTCGGGAAACGATCCGGCCGGGCTGATCCGTGGGCACGTCGCTCCTGGGTGCCGTCCGGTGCGGCTTTGGGAATGCGATCAGGCCTTTTCTCACCCTCGGCGCGGCGATCGGATGTTCTTTCGGCGGCAGAGTTTCTACCGTCAGCGGGTTTCGCTGCAGCGCGGGTGGCGCTGATTTGCTTGAGCATGTTATTAATCTTGGTGGTGATGAGTTCGGGGTCGAACGGCTTGGTGATGTAATCAATGGCACCCAGTTCCAACCCCTTGGCAATATCCTTCGCGTCCGTCTTACCGGTCAGGAAGACAATTGGAATATGCTGGGTTTCAGGATCGGCCTTGAGCAGCGCGCAAACTTCAAAACCGTCCATTCCTGGCATCATCACATCAAGCAAAATCAAGTCCGGCTTGTGGAGTTTCGCAAGTTCCAGCGCTTTTGTGCCATCGGATGTATAAGAGACACTGATCTCGTCCTGCAAGAGATCAATCAGGAAATCAAGGATAACGGTGTCGTCATCAACAATAAGAATTTTATTGGCACTGTTCATTGTCATGCTTGTCAATTAATCCACCAACCTGAACGAAATATGACGCATTTTATTTTTTTTTCAATCCCTGTATCTGCGCTGAAGCCTTGAAATTTCAGTCTGGCTCTCGCTTGAATAGCTATTGTTCCTTCGTTTCGGGCAGAGTATCTTTTTTCGAGACAAACGTAAAAGAGAATGAGGCTATGGGATCATCCGTTTCATATGAGGTAATGGGGTTCAAGGATGCTCGCTGGTCGATCCTGTTTGTGACCGATGATCGGGAAGAGGCCCTGTCGGAGGCCAAAATCGCCGAAGCCGGAAAACATCTTCAGGCGGTCAAGGTCATCCGGGAAAGCACCGACGATGAAACCGGTGATGAACGATCCAAAACCATTTATACGGGTGGTTTGCAAGATGGAAGTGTGGGTTCTCATGGTCCGTCCTCCGCTCATAAACACAAAGCTGCCGAGAAAAATCCCGAGGCGGACGCACCGGAAGCCAAGGGCAAGGATAAACTGCACCCGGAACGAGTCACTGACTTAATTGATCGTATAAGGTCTTCAGTCGTTGTAATCGGTTCTGTCACTTTGCTTCTGGTTATTCTTGCCTTCGCATACCTGTCTAACCCCGCTGCCATTTCAAAATTTGTCGACGGCTTTTTAAACTAATCCTTTGGGGTTTGTTTTTGGCAAAAAAAGCTGGTCCTCAAAGGGACCAGCGAGTTTGACAGGGTTCGTACAAAATGAGTGTCGGGAGCAAGGGGAGAAATAATGCATCGACAGGATGATAAAAGCACAAGCCAGAGCCAGATGCTGTGATCGCCGTCACAGGGGATAAAAAAATTATTCCCGGGCGTCCGAATGAAAAGCCTTGGCGGTTATTTTCCATACCAAATCGGTTTCCGCCAAGTGCAGATAATCAATAAAATCCCGCCTGAGATAATAGTCATGAACCTTGACGGCCGCCGCCTTGCCGCTTCGGTCCACCGATAACACCGCCATGTCAAATTCGATGCCGGCGGCTTTGGGCGATGGCACGGTGTCGACGAATCCAAGAAAGTCATCCAGCATCATGGTTTTCAGTTCGCCATCGCAGCCATAACCGATGACGCTCGCCTGGGGGTGGAAGATGCTGCCCAATAAGGCGCTGTCGCTTCGATACATTCCATTGAAATAGATTTTGACGGTTTCAAGAATGCCTTTTAAATTCGCCTCGTCGCTCATCGGCAGCTTCCTTGTTCAGGTTTTTTACAGTGATCCTTGCCGCAGGCTTGTGCAATACCAATTAAAGTGTTCGCCGGGCCGTGTTGACCGGTTAGATTGTTTATTCTTAACATCGAGATAAAAGGGATGTTTTCCACATGCGCCTTATTCTTGCAGTCCTCCTGCCCTGGCTTCAGTTTTTCACCATTGGCCGTCCTATTGCTGGCATCATTTGCCTGATCTTGCAAATAACGTTGATTGGCTGGATCCCGGCAGCGATCTGGTCTGTCTATGCTTTAAGCCAATACAGCACAGACAAGAAAATTGAAGCCGCCAAGTCCGACTAGAATCAGGAATTTTAAACCGTGCCATTTAACCTGATTGAAGATGCCGCAGACAGCATTACGATGACAGCGCTTGCCGGGGAAGAGGCTCTGGCCCTTTGGCTCGCGGATCAGCCAGACAGAATTTCAAACTGGATTGAGGCGACCGGTTTTGGTGCCAAGGCAGGAACCCAATGTCTGATCGCCGATCAACAAGGTAGCCTTGAAAGGGTTTTGACAGGCCTGGGAACCGAGAACCCTTCCGGGCTTTGGACCTGGGCCGGGGTGTCTGCGGGTTTGCCAACGGGGAATTATCGACTTGAAAATGACTTGAACCCCAAAGAATCATACCGGGCGGCCCTTGGTTGGGCCTTGGCCGGATATCGCTTTAGCCGTTACGCCAGCCCGCAAACAGATGACGATAAAGACCTGCCGTGTCTGGTCTGGCCCGAAACCTGTGATCGTGACGCGGTAAGCAGGGCAGCCCGGGCGACGTTTCTGGTTCGTGACCTGGTCAACACACCGGCTTCTGACATGGGGCCTGAGCAACTGGCCGATGCCGCCCAGGGGTTGGCCGAAACCCATGACGCCAGCTGCCGGGTTATCGTCGGCGATGATCTGCTCGATACGTTCTTTCCTGCCGTTCACGCCGTCGGACGCGCCAGCGTTCGCGCACCAAGGCTGATTGATCTTCAGTGGGGTGATCCTGAAAACCCCAAGTTGACCCTGGTCGGCAAGGGTGTCTGCTTCGACAGCGGCGGCCTTGACTTAAAAGGCGCTGCCGGCATGAAACTGATGAAAAAGGATATGGGTGGTGCGGCCAATGTTCTGGGGCTTGCCTCCATGGTCATGGCGGCGGCCCTTCCGGTGCGCTTGCGGGTGTTGATCCCGGCTGTTGAGAACAGTGTATCGGGCAATGCCATGCGGCCCCTTGATGTCATCACCATGGGCAATGGCATGAGCGTCGAAATCGGCAATACGGACGCCGAAGGTCGCCTCGTTCTGGCTGATGCCCTGAATGCTGCTTGTCAGGAATCCCCTGATTTGCTGATCGATATGGCGACCCTGACGGGGGCTGCCAGGGTCGCCCTGGGCACCGAATTGCCGGCTTTATTTACCAATGATGATAATTTGGCGGCGCAACTTGAGCGTCATTGCGAGGCCGAAAATGATCCGCTCTGGCGACTCCCCTTATGGCAACCCTACGCCAAGATGATCGAAGGTAAGGTCGCCGACCTCAACAACGCCGCAGAGGGTGGTTTCGCTGGCGCAATTACCGCCGCCTTGTTTCTTGAGGCGTTTGTCACTGAAGGCACCTGTTGGGCCCATATTGATCTGATGGCCTGGAATCCGACCCCCAAAGCAGGCCGTCCCGAAGGGGGCGAGGCGATGTCCATGCGTGCTCTTTTCGCCCTGATTGCTGAACGTTTCGACTAGTTTATTAGTTCGTTTTGGCAGGTTTTTCTACTAATACCGGGCGATTATTGTTGCTTAGTACAACCACAATCGGATAGAAGTTTTGATAGCGAAATGAATTAACGGGAAGCAAACATCGTTATGGCGATTGAACTGGAAGAATTGCAGGCCCTGGATTTATGGCGCCGGGCAACGGTGACCAGCGTTCGTCGGGATGCGCCGGATTTATCAGCTCGCCAGATGGCCTTGTTGTTGACAGTTTACTTAACGCCGCCGCCCCATACAGTGCGCGGCCTGGCCGATGCCCTGAAAGTTTCCAAGCCCGCGATAACCCGGGCGCTGGATCGTCTAAGTGATATTGAACTGGTTCGCCGCAAGCCCGACGAGCAAGATCGCCGCAGTGTCTTGATACAGCGCACCGTTCGCGGATCCGTGTTCCTTCGTGAATTCGCCGAATTGATTGCCGCCGCCGCAGGCGAACTGGACCTGACGATCAGGCTTCCCTGAGATGGCGTTTGGCGGGCGGGCGGAAACGCCTGAGATAGCTCGGCAGCACAGCCTCCGCACTTGCCGGTTTCAGTCCCAGGTCGGCAAATCCCGGCAACTCACCAGAAATCACATTGTCAGTCTTTAGCAACGTTACCTGATCGCGGGTCAGGATTGGATTGGGCAGGAATTCAAGGAACCAGGCCCAAAATGAAGCCAGTGCGAAGGGATAGGGAATGAGGATGCGCGGACGCCCGCTCTCCTTCAGGATCATGTCCATCATCGCCTTGAAGCTGTAGACCTGTGGTCCGGCCAGCTCAAAGATTTTGCCCTTGATCGTTTTATCATCAAGGATGGCGACGATGGCATCGGCCACATCGCCAACGTATACCGGCTGCAGGCGGGTGCCGCCCTCACCATAAAAATCAATATCGACCGGCGCGTCGATGCCGAAAAGAAGCAGCTTGGGGATCAACGGACAACCGAACACCGGCATCACAGGCGTAATCCGGGCGAGACCCGCAAACATGTTGAAGAAGTGATCTTCCGGCCCAAAAATGGCCGCCGGGCGAACAATAACGGTGTCGGCAAAGGCTGCTTTTACGGCCTCTTCCCCGGCTGCTTTCGAGCGTGCATAAACGGATGCAGATTCTGCCGATGCGCCAAGCGCCGAAACATGAACCAGTTGACGGACACCTGCCTCGGTGGCCGCCTGGGCAATGGCCCTTGCGGCATCAACGTGAATGCTCTCGAAGGTCGACTTTCCCCATTCTGACAGAATACCAATCAGATTGATCACCTGGTCCGAACCGTGTACGGCGCGGGCAATGGACGCCTCATCACCAATTTTGAAGGGAATCGGGGCGATCTGGCCAATTTCTCCCAATGGCTTTAAAAAATTTGCGGCTTCCGTATCGCGGGTGGCGACGCGAACGATGACACCCTGTTTAGCCAGACGTTGAATGAGGTGGCGACCGATAAATCCTGAACCGCCAAAGACTGTTACGACACGACGCGACATCGTTTCTGCTCCACTTTTCCCACTTCATTTCAAGGTCTGAATATATCATATGTTTCAGCGGATGAAATCAATCTTATCCATATTCAGCGACATCCTGTTGACCTGTCGCGCCGGGGCGGGTAAAGACAGTGCCGAAAGCGGCTTGAAGGTCGCCTGAATTGACAAGCCCCCTGCCCAGGTGGCGGAATTGGTAGACGCGCTGGCTTCAGGTGTCAGTGATCGCAAGGTCGTGGAAGTTCGAGTCTTCTCCTGGGCACCATTTTCTTTTTCTCGAAGGCCTATGCCGAGGAGAAATCCGGTGAGCGTTAACAGTGCCAAAGATGCGACAATAGAAATTCATCAGGGCGATATCCCTGCGGGCCTTGATTTTGGTGATGCAGTTGCCGTCGATACTGAAGCGATGGGCCTTAACAATCACCGCGACCGTCTTTGCGTTGTCCAGCTTTCAGCCGGTGACGGCACCGCCCATCTGGTCAAGTTTGACGCTGGTGATGATTACGCGGCACCGAATTTAAAAGCCCTGCTGATTGATAGCGCGGTGACCAAGATTTTTCATTATGCGCGCTTCGATATAGCCGTGATCAGCCGTTATCTGGGGGTTGAGTGCGATCCGATCTACTGCACCAAGATTGCCTCTCAGCTGGCCCGTACTTACACTGACGGTCATGGCCTTAAAGATCTTTGCCGGGAAATTCTGGACATCGAACTCTTGAAAACCCAGCAATCATCGGACTGGGGGGCGGCGACTTTTAGCAAGGATCAAATCTTGTACGCGGCCTCTGACGTTCTCTATCTGCACCGTTTGCGAACTGCCCTAGACGCGATGCTGGTTCGTGAAGGCCGCGATCAGCTTCTTGAGGCATGCTTCAGGTTTTTACCGACCCGCGCCGCCCTTGACCTCAGGGGATGGATAGACATCGATATTTTTCATCATTGAATTTCTTCTCAGGCCTCATCCCAGGCCCCGGTTTTATTGACCAATCAATGTGTTGGCCCCATAATTGCGGCACTTCGTCCTTAGTTCGCTTATAGAACGTGCGGATCATCCGTACAGTCCAGGATAAGATAAAAATTAAATGACCGTGACAAAAAGCAAACCGGAAATAAACCTGCTCGATTCTGCCAAACGTGTTCTGCGGCTGGAAAGTGAAGGATTGCAGGCGCTATCTGAAAATCTCGACCAGTCCTTTGTGCATGCCCTTGATTTACTCTCGGCCATGAGCGGCCGCTGCGTTGTTTCGGGAATGGGGAAAAGCGGTCATATCGCTCGTAAAATTGCCTCGACCATGGCTTCCACCGGGTTGCCGGCGTTGTTTGTTCATCCCGGCGAGGCCAGTCATGGTGATCTGGGTATGATCACCGAACAGGACGTTATCATTGCCCTGTCCAATTCAGGTGAAACGGTCGAACTTGCTGATCTTGTCGCCTATGCCAAACGCTTCGAGATTCCCCTGATCGGCATCACCGGAAAATCTCCCAGCGCCCTTGCCAGCGCGGCCACCGTCGCCCTGGTTCTGCCGGCCATTGATGAAGCCTGCCCCATGGGACTGGCGCCGACGACTTCGACAACTGTGATGCTGGCACTCGGCGACGCCCTTGCCGTGGCCATGCTGGAGCGCAAGGGCTTTTCTCCTGATGATTTTCACGTTCTGCATCCGGGCGGCAAACTGGGCAATCGCCTGCTTAAAGTTAGCGATATCATGCATGGCGGCGATGAACTTCCGCTGGTGGCGGCTGATATGGCCATGTCAGAGGCAATCGTCATCATGACGGCAAAAAGTTTTGGTTGTCTGGGCATCGTCGGGCAGGACGGCGCATTGCAGGGGATTTTGACCGACGGTGATTTACGTCGCCATATGGGATCGCAGCTGATGACCCAAACCACCGGCGACGTGATGACAGCCGGGGTTCGTTTCATAAGTGCCAATGCACTGGCCAGCGAGGCATTGCGAACGATGAATTCAAAAGCCATTACGACGCTTTTTGTCGTTGAGGATTCACGCCCCATTGGTATCGTTCACATACATGACTGTCTGCGTGCCGGTGTTGCCTGAGTTAAAACAAACTGATGGGACGCAAGAGACGCAAAAAATGAGCGCTCGTCTGAACCCTAAACCAGCCATGGCCGCCGCCGATGGCATTGGACGCCCGAACGCCTTGCACGGGCATCCGGTTCAGGGCTATTCGCGGTTTGTTATCTGGATGAAAGTATTGCTGCCGGTGGTCGCTTTGCTGCTGATCGTTCTGATCGTTGTCTGGCCCTATCTGAAACTGAATGACACCCGCTTCAACATCGGATTTACGGCTTTGAAGGTTGGCAATGTGGAAGACCCCGCGATGATTAACCCGCGCTTCCTGGGTGCCGACAAGGAACGACAGACTTTCTCAATCACCGCCGACATCGCCAAGAATTTGCTGAACGCGGAAAAAAGCGTCGAGTTGGAAATGCCCAAGGCTGATATTTCCCTGGATGATGGATCGTGGCTGGTGGTAACGGCGAAGAATGGAATTTATGCACGCCAGAACGAAACACTGACCCTGAACGAACAGGTCAACCTGTTTCATGATTCCGGTTATGAATTTCGCACCGAAAGCGCTGACATCGAACTGACCAGCGGCATCGCCAGTGGCTCGGTCCCCATTGAAGGACAGGGCCCGTTTGGCAAATTGCAGGCCGAAGGTTTTCGTCTTGTCGATAAGGGCAAGACAATCTATTTCACGGGCAAATCGAAGTTGACCATCTACCCCGGCGCCGGGGAGCAACAGCAATGATCAAATGGCGGCTCCGTATTGTTATCAGCCTGCTCGCCGTATTGCTGGTCACGCCGGTTTCGGCCCAGGGACTGAATTTCGGTAGCGGTGATTCGGATTCGCCAATCGAAGTTTACGCAGACGATGGGATCGAGTGGCAGCAGGACGCGCTGACGTTTATCGCCCGTGGCAATGCGCGCGCGGTGCGCGGCGAGGTCACGGTTTATGGTGATGAACTGCACGCCTTCTATCGCAAGCTAGCCGATGGCGGCACGGAAATATGGCGTCTCGATGCCATTAACAACGTCCGAATCGTAACCCCCGGGGAAACGGCTTCCGGTGACAAGGGCGTCTATGACGTAGATAACGGCATTCTGGTCCTGACCGGAAAGAAGGTCAGTCTGGTGACCCCGACCGATGAAGTCATCGCCGATGAGCAGCTTGAGTACTGGGAACGTAAACAAATGGCTGTGGCACGTGGAAACGCCCAGGTGTTCAGCGACGGGAAAAATCTCAAAGCCGATGTCATCGTCGCCTACATGAAAAAGGATGGCACCGGAAAAAGTTCTATTCGCAGGGTCGAGGCTTTCGATAATGTACAGGTCGTAACCAAAACTGAAAAAGCGACATCCGAACGCGGCGTTTACAATGTTAAAAGTGGTATCGCAACGCTGACCGGTTCCGTTATGATCGTCCGCGATGCCAACCAGTTGAATGGCTGCAAGGCCGAAGTCAATATGAACAGCGGTATTTCAAAAATGTTCAGTTGTGCAGGGCAGGGTGGCGGCCAGGTCGGTGGCGTGTTCAACCTTGGTGGTCAAAAAGCGAAAGGGAATTAAACTCTTTTTTTACCAACGTCGTACTAGTTTAATTGATTGAATTTCAAAGGCTCCGTTAGAAATACCATGGTAGATGATACGATCGACATTCACGGCTTGACGCCTTCGACGCCCGAGGACGCACCGCGCCTGATCAGCGATAACAAGGATCGTGGCCTGCATGCGACGAATATGGGCAAGCGCTTCAAGAAGCGCCCGGTTGTCCGTGGTGCCAGTATGTCCATTCAGCGCGGTGAAGTTGTCGGCCTGCTTGGCCCCAACGGGGCCGGAAAAACCACCTGTTTCTATATGATCACCGGATTGATCCCCCTCGATTACGGTTCCGTTGTCCTTGATGGTCAGGATATCACCGACCTGCCCATGTATCGCCGCGCCCGCCTGGGGATCGGTTACCTGCCGCAGGAAGCCTCAATTTTCAGGGGGTTGTCGGTGGAAAATAATATTCGCGCCGTGCTCGAGGTCGCCGAACCGGTGCGTGAGCGCCGTGAGTCCATGCTCGATGCCCTGCTCGCCGAATTTTCGATCACCCATTTGCGCCGCACCCCGGCGATGGCGCTTTCGGGTGGCGAGCGTCGGCGGGTTGAAATTGCCAGGGCGCTGGCTTCCAATCCGCATTTTATTTTGCTGGATGAGCCGTTTGCCGGTGTCGACCCGATCGCAGTGGGTGACATTCGTGAGCTGGTCGCGCATTTGAAAGACCGTGGTATCGGTGTGTTGATCACCGATCATAATGTTCGCGAAACTCTCGATGTCATTGACCGCGCATACATTATCCATGATGGCATGATGTTGATGGAGGGCGCGCCTTCCGACATTGTTGGAAACGAAGACGTCAGGCGCGTATATCTGGGTGATCGTTTCAGTCTCTAGACCCATTTTGAGCAGACGGGATTCGACATGGCGTTGACCCCCCGTCTGGATTTGCGTCAAAGCCAGTCACTGGTGATGACGCCGCAATTGCAGCAGGCGATTAAAATGCTGCAGCTTTCCAATATTGAACTGCTCGATTATGTGGAGCAGGAACTGGAACAAAACCCCCTTCTTGAACGCCAGGAAGAAACCCAGGGCGATGATCAGGAGGGCGGTGACGCGCTTGATATGGCCGAGGAATTTTCCGATGAGGGCGTTCCCATGCAGGAGGACGGCGGCCTTGAAAGCATCGATTTCAGCGATACGGGCAAGGATGCCGAAGCCATCAACAATGACATGGATGTTGATGTCGACAATGAGTGGAATACGGATGAAACCAGTCCTGTCGAAATTGCCCAGGCCAATTTAGGCGAGCCCGCATTTGCCGATAACAGCCCCGGCGGCGCTACGGATTTCGGTGCAGCCCTTCCCAATCTGGAAGAAACCCTGACCGATCAGGTTAGTCTGCGCGAACGTCTGAACAGTCAAATGGCAATGACACTGGGTCATCCCGTGGAACGTATGATTGGTAGTCAACTCATTGATATGCTTGACGATTCCGGTTACGTCAGCGAACCGTTGGAGGACATAGCCGAGACTCTTGGCTGCCCCTTTGAACAGGTTGAGCAGGTATTGAAAAAGCTTCAGCAAATCGACCAGCCTGGCTTGTTTGCCCGTGACCTAGCTGAATGCCTTGCCTTGCAGTTACGCGAGCGCGACCGGCTTGATCCGGCCATGCAGGCGCTGCTTGAAAATCTGGACTTGCTGGCAAAACGCGACCTTCAGGGTTTAACGGAAATTTGCGGCGTCGATGCTGAGGACATCGCCGACATGTTTGCCGAGATCAAGGAGCTGGATCCAAAACCGGGGCTGGTTTTTGATGATACGGTTATGCAGCCGGTTGTCCCCGACGTTATCATGCGGACCCAGCCCGGTGGTGGCTGGATTGTCGAATTGAACAGCGACACCTTGCCCAGGGTTCTGGTCAACAACACCTATTTCGCGACCATCAGTTCCGTTGCCGGCTCAAAAGAAGACAAGCGCTACATTAATGAATGTTACCAGTCGGCCAACTGGCTGGTTAAATCCCTGCATCAGCGGGCGACGACGATCCTGAAAGTAGCCAGTGAAATCGTTAGTCAACAGAACGTTTTTTTTAACAAAGGTGTTCAGTATCTGCGACCGCTGGTGTTGCGCGATATCGCCGAAGTTATCGATATGCATGAAAGCACGGTTTCCAGGGTCACATCGAACAAGTTTATTGCCTCCCCGCGCGGCATCTTCGAGCTCAAGTATTTTTTCACCGCCGCGATTGCCAGTTCATCGGGCGGAGATACTCACTCGGCGGAATCCGTGCGTTATAGAATCAAGGAATTGATTGACGAAGAGGCAGCTGCTAAAATTCTTTCTGACGACAAGATCGTTACTATTTTGAAAGCTGAAGGCATGGATATTGCCCGTCGGACGGTGGCTAAATACCGTGAAGCACTTGGGCTTTCCTCGTCCGTGCAGCGTCGTCGCGAGAAAAATTCTGCGCTCTAACAAGTGGTTGTCCCTGTGGATCAAATTCTTATGTGCGCAAACTATTGACAGCAAGGCACCGGGCATCTAGGTTCCGGGCCTTCGTAGCCCTCGGGTGTAAATTAAGGTGCCTTGGAACGGGTAATTGTAAGGTGTTCGTTTTGAATGCCAGGTTTAAGTAACTTTTTTGCATAACAATTATGGATAGCTGAAAAGTTTAGACAAACTGGACGGCACACACTCATGGAAATATCGATCAAAGGCAAACATGTTGATGTCGGTGACGCCCTTCGCGGCCATGCCGAAAGTCAATTGCAGAACTCCGTCAAAAAATATTTTGAAAACGCGCTGGATTCGACAGTTGTCTTCTCCAAGGAAGGCCCTGGTTTTCGCGCCGACATTTCCGTACATGCCGGGCGTGGTATGGTGATGCAGGGTGGCGCGGACGGCAACGACGCCTACGGCGCCTTTGATGGCGCGCTGGGACGCATCTCCAAGCAATTACGGCGCTATAAAAGCCGGATTCGCAGCCATCATCAAAACGGCCCCAGCGACGATGAAATCATGATGGCCCAGTATTCCATCCTTGCCAGCGAGGGTGATGACGAGTTGCCTGAAACGGGTGAGCCCGCCATCGTCGCCGAGATGCCCCACAACATTGCGACACTGACGGTCAGCCAGGCTGTCATGCGCATGGACCTTGCCCAGGTACCCGTAATGATGTTTCGCAATCGCGCTCATGGGGGCATGAATGTGGTTTATCGTCGTGAGGATGGCAATATTGGCTGGATTGACCCCAGTGATGCCGAGAAAACTTGACAATTAATTCTTATAAAGCCGGATCCGGGAAGCATTGATGGAAATCAACGACCTTATCAGTACGGAAAGTGTCGTCGCCAATTTACACGCGACGTCTAAAAAACAGGCGATTCAGGATCTGGCAAAGAAAGCAGCCGGCATCACCGGTCTTCACGAACGCGCCATCTTTGAAGTATTGATGGAACGCGAG
Source organism: Rhodospirillaceae bacterium (assembly GCA_014382375.1). Taxonomy (GTDB): domain Bacteria; phylum Pseudomonadota; class Alphaproteobacteria; order Rhodospirillales; family JABHCV01; genus JACNJU01. The sequence continues at coordinate 3,926 of JACNJU010000028.1, read as the reverse complement.
CGTCTTGGCACCACAGGCGTTGGTAACGGTATTGCCATTCCACATGGTAAATTGGCCAATCTCGATAAGCTTTACGGCCTGTTTGCCCGCCTTGAGAAGCCCATTGATTTCCAGTCTATCGATGAGCAGCCGGTTGACCTGATCTTCCTGCTGTTGGCCCCTGAAACGGCCGGAGCGGACCATCTGAAGGCGTTGGCCCGTGTTTCGCGGCTGTTGCGTGACAAGACGGTCTGCGACAAGCTGCGCGGCACCGACCAGTCAGAAGCGCTTTACGCCCTGCTGATCGAAGAAACAGCCCACCAGGCAGCTTAATCCTTTCTTTTTTAGTGAACGCTGAGTGGTTCCATGTCGTTCTGGCGGACGGTGGCATCGGCAAGATCGCGCCCTTCAATAAAGGCAAGATGCTGACCGTCGGCGGCGTAAATCCCAAAAAGCGCTTCACCGTCCACGATCACCGGTTTGACGTAGGCAACGTCTTCTGTGCCATAAAGGGCAAAATCGGCAACGGACATATATCGGTTGATCGGGGCTTGAGGGGTGGGGTTCTGGATCATTTCTTCAACTCCTTTTAAAACGCCCTGTCTTGGGGTTTGGCACGTTTAATTGGATCTGTAAGTTTAATATGGGGTCTATCGGGACTGCCTTAAAGTAACACCTGCTCACGAAATCGTTAGTCATCGGGGTCAACTTCAATGGTTTTTGGCTTGTTGTTGCCGCCTGTCCTGGTTTCGATTTTAATGTTGCGTATTTCGGGTTCCGGAACGTGCCGGACCAACTCAATGTGAAGCAGCCCGTTATCCATGGACGCTCCGGTGATCTCGATACCTTCGGCCAGAATGAAGCTACGCTGAAACTGGCGGGCCGCGATGCCGCGATGCAAATAGATGCGCTCGCTGTCGTCTTCACAGTGGCGGCCACGGATGACCAGCTGGTTGTCCTCGGTGGTGACGCTCAAATCATCCATGGAGAAACCGGCGATGGCAACGGTAATGCGCAAGGCATTTTCACCACATTGCTCAATATTATAAGGAGGATAGCCTTCTGCAGAAGTCTTCGACGCCTGATCGAGAATGCGTTCGAAGTGATCAAAACCCAGCAAAAGTGGGCTGTTAAAGCCAGATAGGCGTGACATGGCGGCGTTTCCTCCTCCAATTAATGAGCGAGCACAGCGCTGTTTGGGCCCTACTGAAGCGCCCAGCTACTGACCCCGAAGGCGTCGGTAACGTTCCCTTTAGATTTGGCACAAGAGCTTGAAAAGTCAAGTGCTTGTCCTCAATTTTGCAGTTTTTCCAAGGACCAAAGGCGTCGCCAGTTCATCACGGAAAAATTCAGCAAGCAGCCTGAATTCGTCTTCGCGCGGTGAAGAAGGCCGCCAGGCAAAGCCAATATGGCGGCCAAGGGTTTCACCGTCGATGGGGCGCAACTGGATTCCGGTGGAGCGGGCGATGCCAGCATCGATAGCCATTTTCGGAAGCAAGGTCACGCCAAGCCCGCCTTCGACCATCTGGACCAGTGTGTGCAGACTGGTTGCCTGAAATTCCGTCGCCTGATGTCCCGTGGCAAGTCCGCAGGCGCTTAAGGCGTGGTCGCGCAGGCAATTACCTTCACCCAATAACAACAAGGTTTCTGCCTCAATGTCGCGGCTCGTCAAACGCTCCTTTTTAGATTGCAGGCGTCCTTTGGGGAAGGCGACCCAGAACGGGTCGTCGGCGAAGGCTAGGGTTTTCAGTTTTTCGCACGGATAAGGGAAAGCGAGCAGCAAAAGGTCCAGTTTTCCCGCCTCCAGATCATCAATAAGGGGAGCCGATTGTTTTTCACTCAGGTAGAGCTTCAGGTCCGGATAGGCACGGTGCAGAGTTGGCAGGACACGCGGCAACAGGAACGGCGCAATGGTCGGGATCACGCCCAGGCGTAATGATCCCGAAAGAGGGGCACCGGCGGCGCTGACAAGATCGGCAATATCCTCCACAGCCCTGAGCACACTTTTTGCCCGCGATACGGTTTCCAAGCCCAGCGGCGTCATCATCACCATGCGCCGGGTCCGCTCGATCAGGGTCTCGCCCAGGGTTGTCTCAAGCTCCCGGATCGAGGCGCTTAATGACGACTGGGTGATAAAACAGGACTGGGCGGCGCGGCCGAAATGTCCATGCTCGCTGACGGCGATCAGGTGACGCAGCTGGGTCAATGTCGGCAGGCGGCGGAAGGTGCTCATGGGGGTCCATATGTTTAAGTGATTTAATCAATTAATATAGATTATTTAACTTGTTTTACCAATTAAAAATCATCGCCTATGGTATCTGTCAACGAGGCCGAACAGCTGGATTCACAATCATATTATTGGAGAACAAGATCATGACACAGGTACCCCAGGCGACTTTCAACACCCGCGTTCGTAATGACGCAACCGAAGGTGACAATCCTTTTGAATGGAAGACGCTTTCCAGCGATGACATTTTCAAGGGCAAGCGGGTTGTTCTTTTTGCCCTGCCCGGCGCTTTCACCCCGACCTGCTCGACCAGTCACTTACCACGCTATGAAGAATTGAACCATGACTTCAAGGCGCACGGGGTCGACCAGGTTGTCTGTCTGTCTGTCAACGACGCCTTTGTCATGTATCAGTGGGGCAAAAGCCAGAAGGCGGAAAACGTCTTCCTGCTGCCTGATGGCAACGCGGAATTCACGCGCAAAATGGGTATGCTGGTGGAAAAGGAAAACCTTGGTTTCGGTATGCGCAGCTGGCGTTACTCAATGCTGGTTGAAGACGGCGAAATCGTCAAAATGTTCGTCGAAGAGGGTTACGGCGACAATGTGGAAGACGACCCGTTCGAAGTCTCCGACGCCGATACCATGATCGGATACCTTAAAGGCGAATATCCGCAAGAACTGAGCGCCTGATATAAGCGGAGAAATCAAAAAGCGGGTCAGGCTTATGTAGCCTGGCCCTTTTTTTATGGTGCTCACGGACAGGTTTAAAAAGGTTTTATACTATGCCGCAGCCCGGATTCGGGCTAATAGATTGGCAAATTTACCCATTAACCATGAAGAAGACCTCCGATGACCGAATTCCTTCTTAAATCTGATATCGACGAGATCTGCCAGCGCCTTGCCGTCGCTGCGCGGGATTTTTCGGGCAAGACGGTATTGCTGACCGGCGGCCGGGGTTTTCTGGGTCGTTACTTCATGGATATCTTCGCCCACCTGAACGAGACCGTGCTCGATGAGCCGGTGAGCCTTGTGGCCCTTGATAACCTGATCACGGCGGGCAAGGAGGGTGCAGAAATCCCCGCCTTCGATAACGTCCGCTTCGTTAATCACGATGTGAGCAAGCCCTTTGAGTGGGACGGGCCGCTCCATTACGTCATCCACGCCGCCGGTATCGCCTCGCCCTATTACTACCGGGCTTTCCCGCTTGAGACGCTGGAGGTGGCGATCACCGGCACCCGTCACATGCTGGAACTGGCCGACAAGCATAACGCCCGCTTCGCGTTTTTCTCCTCAAGCGAGATCTACGGCGATCCCGACCCCAAGCATGTGCCGATGCCCGAAAGCTACCGCGGCAATGTCTCGTGCCAGGGGCCCAGGGCCTGTTACGATGAGAGCAAACGGGTCGGCGAGACCCTGTGTTATATTTTCCACACCACCAACGGCACCAAGACCAACACCATTCGGCCGTTCAATGTGTTTGGCCCGGGCATGCAGGAGACGGACTACCGGGTGCTGCCCAACTTCGCCAGCCGCATCAAGGCGGGCCAGCCGCTGAACGTTTACGGCAGTGGCGATCAGACGCGGACCTTCTGTTACATCACCGACGCCATGGTTGGCTTCCTGCAGGTGATCCTGGGAGGGGTTCCGGGCGAAGCCTACAACATCGGCAACCCGAAGCCTGAAATCTCGATGGTCGAGCTGGTCAAGCGCATCGAGGCCCT
>JACNJU010000033.1 GCA_014382375.1 Rhodospirillaceae bacterium | reverse complement strand
TGTTATCGTGATTCTATCAGATCAAAGGTCAAGGTGGGTATTTTTAGAGGTGCCCTGAAACCAATGGCCGGAATTAAAATTAGGTAACGCTAATGTAAAGGGTTTACCAATGTGAAATAATTTATCTTGTGGGGAACATTTTGACTTGAGGTGATACGCTGGAACCTGTTTAATGATTAAGTGACAACTTTATTTTTGTTCTAATTTGGTAGGGAAAGGTCATAATTGCAGCAACTGGGATCGGCATAAGAGTAAATGGCTAAAAATAAGTCAATCTGTTCGATCGCAGGGAGGGTAGAACGCTACCAATAGGAAGGCTCGCCGTTGTTTTCTGAACTGTTTGGGCAAGTCCAGGCAGGCTTGGGTGCAGCGGCCTTACAAAGAGAGGGAGATTAATGGGAGATCCACTTGACGCTCTTACGATCATCTTTACCGAGTTCTATTACTGGGTGACGGTGGTCTTTATGTTCCTGATTCACGTTGGCTTTTGTATGTACGAAGTCGGCGCGTCCAGGCGCAAAAATATGATGCACACGCTGATGAAGAACACGATGGTGATCCCACTGGTCACCGTGTCGTTTTTCTATTTCGGCTGGTGGATCTACTTTGGCTGGACAAACGGCCCGTTCATCACCGGCGGTGTTAACGAGGCTGCGTGGGCGACCCCGTGGTCGGAACTGATGGGCGCCCATATGGGTGGCAAACCGCATCAGGAAGGCCTTACTGCTGACGACACCATGGGTTGGGCCCGTATTAACGGCGTTTTCTGGGCGGCGTTCCTGCTGTTCTCGTGGACGGCGGCCTCCATCGTTTCGGGTGCTGTGATTGAACGTATTCGCTCTGGTGCTTTCTGGGTGTTGGCCGTGTTGATTGGTTCCTTCACCTGGATCATCGACGCTGCATGGGGCTGGTCTCCTGATGGCTGGATGGTTCAGCTTCTGGGTTACCACGATGCTTATGCGTCGGGCGTTATTCACGCTATCGCTGGCGGTTTCGCCCTTGGTGTGTTGATCGTTCTGGGGCCTCGTATCGGAAAATTCCGCGCTGACGGTACGGCGCGTAACATCGTGCCACACAATCCGTGGTTGGTAACCATTGGCCTGTTCCTGATCTATACGGGCTTCTGGGGCTTTTATGTTGCGTGTAATATTCCGATTTTCGATGTCGGCTCTGCTGCCGGCATGGAAGGTTCGTTCTTCACGACCACCAATATTTACCTTGCTCCGACGTCAACCTCGGCGATCACGCTCAACTTCCTTATGTCGCTTTCGGGCGGCCTGATGATGGGCTATGTCGTATCCAAGGGTGATGCTTTCTGGACCTACTCTTCGGGTCTGGCCGGTGTTATCGGCGCCTCTGCGGGTAACGATCTATACCATCCGATCCAGGCGATGATCATCGCCGCCGTAGTGGTTGTCATCATCTACAAGATGCACCACTGGGTCGAACGCACCTTCAAGGTCGATGACGCCGTCGGCGCTGTTGCCGTGCATGGTTATGCCGGTTTCCTCGGCGTCGTTATTGCTGGTTTCGTCCTTTGGGGCTATCCCGCTTCGATGAACGCCGATTACGCCCATATCAATCCCATGGGTCAGTTCCTCGGTGCTATCATCATGTTCTTCGTCCTTGGTTTCGTGCCCGGTTGGCTTGGCGCCTTTGTGTTGAACAAGATGGGCGTGCTTCGTATTCCAGAACATATTGAATTGGCGGGTCTTGACCTTGCTGAATATCATGATCGTTATCTGGATGAAGCTGATGTGTATGAGTCTGAGCTTTCCGAAGCCAGGTCTCGCGGTCTTATTGATTAAGGAAGGAAGTAGAAAATGGAAACCGGAGTAACTACCTGGAACATGAATCTGCTGGACATCGGTGCGATGTATCCCTTCCCGGGGTCCGAGATGATCATGGCGATTATCGGTATCGCGTCGTGGATTATCTGGCACATCATTCAGATGAGAGCAGAAAACAAAAAACTGGCTAAGGAAGAAATTAATTTTTCAGACAAAGCCAAATTACTCAGCGCGATGAAGGTTTCAAACGCTGAAACCCTGAATGAAGCGTTGAAATCACATGAAGAAGGCATCAAGGGCTAACGTTCTGGCTTTATATGTGTGACGAAAATTGGGGGAACCCGGCGCTTTCCGGGTTCCCCTTTTTTGTTTTAATATGATTTTTTGGGAGCACTGGAAGACTCATGAACCTTGATCTTGATCCCTGGCTTCTTCTGCCCCTTGCCCTGGTGCTGTTTCTGATGGCCCTGCCCATATTGTCCCGGCGTATAAAGGGCAAGGTTAACTATACGACAACGGGGGAACTGAATAACCTGCTGGCGCAAGACAGGACCCTCGTGCTGATCGACATTCGATCCGAAAAGGAATTTAACAGCGGACACATCGAAGGCGCTGTGAACATATCTCCTGCCACCTTGAAGGATAAAGTCCAGAAGGGCGGCCCGGATTTTGAAGAATTGAAGCATCAAGCGGTTGTTGTTGTATGCCATTCAGATATTGAGTCGATTGGGATTGTAAAAGCTCTTGATAATGCAGGCTTTGGCAATGCATCGGTACTGCAGGGGGGGATGTTGCGCTGGAAGCGTGATCGCCGGTCTGTAAAGAAGGGCTAGGGACAGCCTTAAAACGAGGAAACAAATGGCACCCGCATTCTGGGGACTGTTAACCGCCCTGAGTTGGGGTAGCGCGGATTTCATCGCGCGTTTCACAGGGCGCGCTGTCGGCCATCACGCCGCCCTGTCCGGCATGTTGTTTTTTAGCGCCATTTTTTTTAGCGCCATTGTCTTTTTCACCGGCCTGCCCTTGATCTGGGAGGTTTCGGCTATCGGCTGGCTTGTTGTCACCGGGCTGGGCGCGATGGTGGCTACCTTGCTTCTTTACTGGGGTTTGGCGCGCGGGCCAGTAACCATTGTCGCCCCCATTGCCGCAGGGTATCCGGTGATTAATATTCTCTATGTGCTTTATATGGGAAACAGTCCTTCGGGTATGCAGTGGCTGGCGTTTGCGGGCGTTATGGGCGGTGTCTATATCGTCGCCAGATGCGCAAAGAATTTTCAGGATGAAGAAGAATTTACCTCCAGCGAACTTAAGAAAACCGTTGCCATTTCCCTTGGCGCTGCCGTCGCCTTTGGCGTGACGGTTATCGCGCTTCAGGAAGCGGGAAAAGTATATGGCGAGTTGCAAACCGTCTTCCTGGCGCGATGGATCAGTTTTGCCGCCATCCTTGTCGTTCTTTCATGGCGGCGAAGAAGTGTATCGATCCCGTTTCGTTGGTGGCCATTGATCGGGCTTCAGGGCCTTCTGGATGGCGGGGCCTTCATGGCCCTTGTTATCGGCGGCGGCGCGGTGGGAGGTGAAGTCGCAGCCGTAGTCGGTTCCAGCTTCAGTGCGGTAACCATTCTTCTGGCGCGATGGTTCCTGAAAGAAGTCATGTCGGGATTGCAGTGGGTTGGGATCGCCCTGATTATTGTCGGTGTTGGTGTCCTTTTGGCTCTGTAAGCGCAAAAAGGACAGGTTTTCCTGTCGAGAAAAAACTGTTCTTGAACTGGCCCCTTTTCCTGAATAGTTTTGTCGGTAATATTTTATAAAAAAACAAGGCCTTCGATAACACCAATAAGCTAATTTAATCCTTTGCAAATTGAATCGAGTTCCCATGCAACAAGATCCACATGCGACGAAGGAAAGCAGGAATAACAGCCTCGAGGTTGCCATTGGCAGAGAGGTTAAGGGCTTCCGCAACAAGTTGGGCATGACTGTTGTAGAATTGGCCAAGCTGGCCGAATTATCCCCCGGCATGCTGTCGAAGATTGAAAATGGGCAGACCTCCCCATCCCTGGCGACCCTGAAAAGCCTGGCCGGGGCGTTGAATGTTCCTGTGACGTCCCTATTTCGTCAATTTGAAGAAGAACGGGACGCAAGCTACGTTCCGGCCGGTGAAGGAATTGAAATTGAACGCCGGGGAACACGGGCGGGGCATCATTATCGCCTGCTGGGGCATACGGTTGGCGGCGCTGTTTCAGTGGAACCTTATCTCATTAATCTGACTGAAGATTCAGACGTCTTTCCGATTTTCCAGCACGACGGAACGGAATTCATTTATGTGCTCAGCGGTGAAATGCAATATCGTCATGGCAACAAGGTTTATGACCTGAAGCCGGGCGATTCACTGTTCTTTGATGCGGATGCCCCGCACGGACCTGAAAACCTGAATAAACTGCCTATAACTTTTCTCAGCGTTATTTCTTACCCCTCTATGGGCGTTAAAAGCTGATTTAAAAATATTCACCAGCGTAAAATTTTATTCTTCTCAGTTGATCAATGGTTCCATTTTGGTTAGTTTGAATGCTGCCCTTTCATGAAAGGGTCGTTTGTTCGATTGTGTATTTTTTTTAAGGATCATGCTCATGTGCGGAATCGCGGGCGTCATGTATAAAGGCGATGGTGTGGAAGCCGATGTTGGCAAGGCGTTGATCGCCATGCTGGATGGCTGTCAGCACCGTGGGCCGGACTCAACAGGTTTTGCCCTGTACCATGATGCCGAACCAGGTGAACTGCGCCTGCGCTTTTTCGTTGGTGAAAAAGAGCAGGCCGAAACCACAATAGCCGAAATTCAGGACAAGCTGGCCGAGTTTCAGGCAGAGCTGGTCAAGGAAGAACGAATCGGCTCGACCTACGCCATCATAATCCGTTTCACAGGCGATATTCAGAAACTGGCCTACGCAATGGAACATGCTGCCAAGCTGGTGTCGATTGGGGAAAGCCTGGATATCATCAAGGATCTGGGCGGCGCTTTCGATGTTGATGACGTCTATCATGTAAGGGATTTTACCGGTTCCCATGGCATTGGACATGTCCGTCTGGCAACGGAATCGGACGTCGCACCGGAAGCATCGCATCCGTTCTGGGCTACCGGCTTTGCCGATGTCTCAATCGTTCACAACGGTCAGATCACCAATTACTACAAACTGCGCCGCAGGCTTGAAAAGCGCGGCTTCGAGTTCAACACGGCCAATGATTCTGAACTGGTCGCCGTCTATCTTGCCGACAAGCTCTCTCAGGGAATTCCCTTGAAAGAGGCGCTCGGCACATCGATTGACGATCTGGATGGAACGTTCTCATTTCTGGTCTCGACAAAAGATGAAATCGGTTACGCCAAGGATCGCCTGGCGGCCAAACCGATGGTCAAGTTTGAAAACGATGATCTTATTGCAATCGCATCCGAGGAGGTCTCCCTAAACAGGCTTTTCCCCGGACACGCCCTCAATACTTCAGAACCTAGCCCAGGGACATTCGACACATGGCAACGATCGACCTAGCCAAACTTTCCGTTCGCGAAGCAAACGAGTTAATTCGTAAAGCGGGAGCAGCCGGAGAGGACGTTGACGTTCTCAACCCGGATGCCAAGCATCACATAGGTGTAGGCCTGGTGCATGATGTAAACGTGCACGTTCGTGGTTCTGCGGGTTATTTCTGTGCCGGTTTGACAGATACCGCACGCTTCGAAGTCGACAACAATGTCGGTTGGGGCCTGGCGGATAACATGCTGGGCGGTACGGCCATCGTGCATGGCAATGCGGGCGCCATTGCCGGTGTCGCCAATCGCGGCGCTGACATTATCGTGCATGGCAATGTGGGATCGCGCGCCGGTCAGGTCATGAAGGCCGGAAATCTGATATGTGTAGGTAACGCCAGTTTCATGGCCGGATACATTATGTATGGCGGGCGAATTATTATTCTGGGGGAATCCGGCGAACAGGTCGGTCAGGACATGACCGGCGGTGACATTATCGTGGGTGGCCGCATCAATTCAATGGGAAAGGATGCTGCGCTGACCGATCTTGACCAGGCCGACAAGGATGAAATTCTTGAACTACTGGAGCGCTACAAAATTTCCTTTAACGGCACCCTGCAAAGAATCGCCAACGACGGCAAGCAGTTGCGTTATTCACGCAACGAACCCCGGGTTCGCAATATTCCATTCTTTGAAGCCACCGGAGAAGCCGGTTACTGGAACGAAAAAGTTCTCGAAGACATCCATATCAAGTCGCAGATCGGCCGCTATCGAATTCGCGGTTACGGTACCACCCGTCCCCTGCCCCATTTTGGAGACATCGCTTTCAGGAAGGACTTGAGCAATATCGAGACCGATCCGAAGGTGCTTGAGAAAATTAATCTGAAGACGAAAATTGGCGACCGCATGGGCGGCAAGCCTTTGGAATTGAGCATGCCGGTGATGATTGCGCCCATGAGTTACGGCGCATTGTCAAAATCCGCCAAGCTGGCGCTGGCGACGGCGTCACGGCTTTCGGGAATTTCCGAAAATACCGGCGAGGGCGGCATGATGGACGAACAGCGCGCCGAAGCCGATCTTCTGATCTATCAATGTCTTTCCGGTCGTTTGGGCTGGTCAATTCATGACATGCAACGTGCCGATGCCCTTGAAATCTATATTTCGCAAGGCGCCAAGCCGGGTCTCGGCGGGCAGTTGATGGCAAACAAGGTAACGGAACAGATCGCCAAAATTCGCGGAATTCCCGCTGGCATTGATTTGCGCTCGCCGTCGCGTCACCCCGATGTTCTGGGTGCCGATGATCTGGTTATCAAAATTGAAGAGTTCCGCGAAGCAACAGGCTACCGGATTCCGGTGTCCGTAAAACTGGGTGCGGGGCGTGTGCGAGATGATATCAAAATCGCCTGCAAGGATGGTTTCGATTATGTGTCGCTGGACGGCCTTCAGGGATCGACCGGTGCTGCCGGCAACGAAGTGCTGGAATTTGTCGGCATTCCAACCCTGGCCGCAATTACCGAAGCCGTCGATGCATTGGTTGAAATCGGCCATCCGGGCGAGCTTCCAATTGTCCTGATGGGCGGTATCAAGACCGGCGTCGATGCCGCCAAGGCCCTGGCCTTGGGGGCCAGTGCGGTGGCCGTTGGCACATCAGCCCTGATCGCGGGGGGCTGTATTTCCTGTTTACAGTGCCATGTAGGCAAGTGCGTCGTCGGCATTGCGACCCAGGACCCTGAGCACGAGAAGCGCTACAATATTTCGGCCGAGGCGCAAAATATTCACCATTATCTTGAATCCCTGCGTTGGCAGTTAGCCGCCATTACCGAAGGCCTTGGCTATGACGATGTGCACAAGATCAGCCGCGACGATCTTGTTGCCTTAACGCCGGAAGCAGCGCAAATAACCGGACTTCCCTATGTGCCGGAATACCGTGAGCGGGATCGCGACTTGTTAAGTGAGGCCTCTTAAAATGAATGTATACGACATTAGCCGGATCGCGCCGTGTGACGCACCATCCGAATTCGCCGACGACACCAGTGACATCCATTTTGTTCCGGCGCCCTGTCAGGTCGCCTGCCCCATCGGTACCGATGCGCCTTCCTATATTGCCTATACCTGGGAAGGTAAAATGGAAGAAGCCTTTGAGGCGATCACCGCGACAAATCCTTTCAGTTCGATTTGCGGGCGTGTTTGCGACGCCCCGTGCGAACCGGCTTGTCGGCGCGCCGACAGCGATGGCCCCATCGCCATTCGCAACATCAAGCGCTTCGTCATGGACAAGCTTGGGCAGGATTACAAGCCCACCGCCATTGAAGTCACGCGTAAGGAAACCGTCGGCATTGTCGGTGGCGGCCCCGCTGGTTTAACTGCGGCCAAGGATCTGGCGGAAGCCGGGTTTGAGGTTCATGTCTATGAAATGATGGACCGGCTTGGCGGCATGATGGTTTGGGGTATTCCGACATTCCGCCTTCCCGATGGAATTATCGATGAAGACCTTAACCGCCTGACGGATCGATGCCCCGGCATCAAGGTTCATCTGTCGTGCACGCTGGGCAAGGACATCACCCTTGATGAGTTGAAGGGCAAGCACGATGTTGTGTTACTGTCCATCGGTGCATGGGGTGGCAAGACCATGACGGCCCTGGATGTGGATGATGCCCGCGTCGTAAACGGCGTCGATTTCCTGCGCGACATCAATTCCGGCAAACGCCCCGACATGCCGGAAACGGTTTTGGTTATTGGTGGCGGCGATGTCGCCATGGATGCATGCCGCGCCGCCAAACGCCTGCCGGGATGTAAGGACGTCAAGGTTGTCTATCGTCGCGGACCGGAAGAAATACCCGCCCGTCGCGAGGAGCTTGAAGGCGCGGTCAAGGAAGATATCGAATTCATCTACAACGTTCAGCCTGTCGCCGTTGAAGACGGGGCAAACGGTTTTGGTTTGACCTGTGTGAAGACCGAACTGGGCGACCCGGACGAGGACGGCCGTCGCCGCCCAATTGATGTGGCGGGCAGCGAACATTTCGTTGCCGGTGGACTGGTCATCGTCGCCGTTGGTCAACAGACCGAATGCGAAAGCCTTGAAAAAGCGGGCATGATGGACTGGGACCGCGTTCGCACTGACTGGGACAGCATGCGCACCGACGATCCCAGGGTCTTTGCTGCCGGTGATGGGGCGTTCGGTGGTTCGACCATCGTTATGGCCATGCAACACGGTCATCGCGCCGCTTATTATATGAAGGCGTTGCTGAACGGCATCGATAACCCGCTGCCTTATCGCACACCTTACCGTACCCGCAGGGTTCCCGTTGCCCAGGATGCGGAATGGGAAGTCATCAACCGGCAACACCAGGAATTCAAGGGCCTTGGCGACAAGCCGGTGGAGTTCCCGGAAATCGAGGTTTCCTATGATGGCGAAGCCGCACGCAACGAAGCCGCACGCTGTTATCGTTGTGATGCAGAAACCGGGTCCGCCGACTACACGGTGCACAGTCGCGAAGATATTTTCGTGATGGCGCGGGCGGACCTGTCGGATATGAAAACGCAAAAAGCGATCCTGAACAAGCGCCTGCAATCCCATGATGACCCTTTCCAGGAAAACCATTTGCCGACACTGGATGACCTGATTTTCCTGCCTGCCAACCTGTCCAGGCTGGTGATCGATCCGTACCGCGACCCGTGTAACGTCAAGGCAAAGATTGCCGGTCGAATTGATCTGACCTCGCCTCTGGTCGCTGCCGGGTTCGATGCTGCACCACAGGAAATCCGCGAAGCTCTGGGTGCGGGGCTGGCCGAACACGGCAGCGCTTACATTGGGACAAAACAGTTGCCGTCATCGGTGCCATGGCTGCAATTGGCTGAAGTCGGCAAAGACCCGGTTTCTGAAAAAGCAGACGGTGTTCTGTTTATTCAGACAGGCGGCTTCAAGGAATTCGATGTTCCGGCTTTATCCGACGATCAGATAATTGGCCTGTCTGTCAGCAAGGATGATCTGTCCAGGGCGATCCCGTTCGCCCTGGACAATGAATTTGATGTCCTGCTGCTGAATGCCTGTCCTGGAAACGGAGACTGGCCGGAACTTGTCGGCAATCCCGACCTTTCGGTTATCCGTGACGCCCTGCGCCTGCTCAGGGCCATGAACCGGGAAGAAGATATTGAAATCCTTTATTTCGGCGGCGTTCGCTCAGGCACGGATCTGGCGAAAATAATTGGCCTTGGCGCCAACGGTGCCGCCCTTGGCGCGTCGCTGGGATTTGCCCTTGGCGGCAGCAAGGAAGGTAACACGATGACGTTCTCGGGGGACAGTTCTCAAAGTGAGCGTGCCGAAGCTGTCGCGCTGCTTATGAAGTCCCTGTCATCGGAAGCATCAATCATGGCCCGTTGTACAGGCAAGACGGATGTTCATAATATTGAACCCGAAGACTTGCGCTCGATCACCCGCATAACGTCCGAGGCGACGGGTATTCAGATGCCGGGAAAAAATGCTCTTCTATAACTTGAAGTAAAATACAAAATAGGGGTCGAGGGGATCGGCTCTTTAACCAAGGGAAAGGAAATTCAGGGATGGCGAAAGATTTAGAGGCAATTGCCAAGAAGCAGGGGATTAAATATTTTCTGATCAGCTTTGTTGATTTGTTTGGTGTGCTGCGCTCGAAGCTGGTTCCGGCGCGAGCGATTAAGGGAATGCAAAAGGAAGGCGCCGGTTTTGCCGGTTTTGCGGCCTGGCTGGACATGACGCCGGCCCATCCTGATTTATTCGCCATTCCTGATCCGGACAGCCTTATTCAACTGCCGTGGAAGCCCGAGGTTGCCTGGCTGGCCAGCGACCTATGGATGGATGGTAAGGAAGTCGAGGCTTCACCGCGTGTCGCGCTGAAGCGTCAATTGGCAAAAGCCCAAAAGAAAGGCTACCGCGTCAAAACCGGTGTCGAGTGTGAATTTTTCCTGACCACACCGGACGGAAAAGAACTATCCGACCCTTATGATACCCAGGAAAAGCCCTGTTATGATCAAAGTGCGCTAATGCGTCGCTATGAGGTGATTTCTGAAATTTGCGATCACATGATCGATTTGGGTTGGGGCCCCTATCAGAACGATCATGAAGACGCCAATGGCCAGTGGGAAATGAACTGGGATTTCGATGACGCATTGAAAACCGCCGACAAACATACTTTCTTTAAATTTATGGCCAAGGCAATTGCCGAAGAATATGGCTACCGGGCAACATTCATGCCCAAACCGTTTATTGATCGCACCGGCAACGGCTGCCATGCCCATGTCTCGGTTTGGGACAAGGCGGGTAAAAAGAACCTGTTCCTGGATTCCAAGGATGAAATGGGTATGAGCAAGATGTCCTACCAATTCCTTGGCGGTATGCTGCATCATGCCCAGGCATTGTGTTCGATCTTCAATCCGACCGTTAACAGCTACAAGCGTATCAATGCGCCGGTAACATCTTCGGGGGCGACCTGGGCCCCCAACACGGTGACCTATGGCGGCAACAACCGCACCCATATGGTCCGTATTCCTGGCGCTGGTCGCTACGAATTACGTTTGATGGACGGTGCAGCGAACCCGTACCTGATGCAGGCGGGAATGATTGCCGCCGGTCTGGACGGGGTTGCAAATAAACGCGATCCGGGCGAACGTCTGGATATTGACATGTACGCCGATGGTCACAAGATCAAGGGTGCCAAGAAGCTTCCCCTGAACATGCTCGATGCCCTCAGGTTAACCGACGCTAGCAAGGATCTTCGCGCGGCAATGGGCGACGATCTGATCGACAGCTATATCAAGCTCAAAAACCACGAATGGGACCGTTACTGTCATCACCTGTCAGGTTGGGAAAGGGAAAATACTCTCGACTGCTAGGCTCTTCGATCAGGACTTCGGATAGGCTGGATTCTAATTTTCAGTGTCCAGCCTGTCCAATTCTGTCCTCCCGGATCTTCGCAGGTACCGGTTAAAAGTAAAACGACCAGAAGGAACTCAGCCTCGCTGGTCGTACGGGTACAAATTCCCCGTCGGAAAGCAATTTTTCGTTCTTGTACCCGTTTAATCCCGCACCGGTTGCCTGCGGAGGCTACATTCTCTCACTAGCCGATCTCACCTCCACGACCCAAACGGGCTTTGGCTGCTGGTTTCAGGCAGGGATGCGAAATCTGTTCAACAGATATGCTCTGACAATTTTAGAGAATATTGTGGATTGATGTTTCCAGGGCGTGCAGGAAGGAGCCTGCGGACGAGGAACCAGAAAGCAAAATAAAAGAGTCCGTATCATCGGGGTAAATAATGACCCCAAGGTGTTCCATGGTTGTTCTGGCGACTTTGCCCTGTGGGAAGGCCGCTGAATTTAAGTCAATTGGGCAGATCCGCTCAAGGGCATCGCGGCTTCTGGGGCCGGATATGCGCAAGGCGACCCAGTTGTCGGACTGCAGGGTGTAATATCCGGCGTCTTTAAGATTCCCGGCGATGACATCAAGCGCATGGGCTCCTGCGTGATCGAAGACTGCAAACATCTGTTCGCTGGACATTCCAAGAAACCGCGTAGCGCCATCATTGGCCAGGCTCGTATGCCCGGCCCTGGGGATCGCCGTTCCATAAGCATCCTGAAGCGCCTTTGCCATGGCGTCGTCACCACCCAGGGGAATGGCGATTGAAACGATAGCGGTTGCGGTGACTTCCTGAAGCGTTACGCCGTCAAAGCTCGCTTGATATCCGCCCAGTGCGGGCAGGGCTGTCATGGTATACTCAGACACGGAGACGGTCTCCTTCCGGATCAATGAAGTGGGGGGAAACAATTTCGACTTCGATGTCCTTGTTGTGGACAAGATCGACGGCGCGGACAATCTCGCCCATGCGCTCCTGACCGGACTTGATGAACCCCAGACCGATCGAATGCCCCAGTTCCGGCGAGAAAGTAACCGAACTCATCCAGCCTTCGTCGTTTGCCATGACGGCGCTTTTTCCACGGGCGATGAAATGGGCGCCAGAGGCCAACGCCTCGGATTTATTCACCGGCTTGAACCCGACAAGACGCAGATCGTCATCCTGGTTTAGGGCGGGACGTTCCGAAAGAACGTTGCCAATGCAATCCTTTTTCTTTGAAACCATTCGGCCCATGCCAAGATTTGCCGCCGTGGTTTGACCCGTTAGTTCGTTACCGGCGGCGTGGCCTTTTTCAATGCGCATGACGCCAAGGGCCTCAGTGCCATAAGCAACGACGTTGAATTCCTCACCCGCCGCCATGAGTGCGCGGATCAGGGAATCGCCATATCGGGCGGGCACGGCAATCTCGTAAGCCAGTTCACCGGAGAACGAAATTCGGAACAATCTCGCCGTGGTGCCGCCACAAACCGTTATTTCGCCACAGGCCATGAAAGGAAAGTCCTCGTTGGTAATGGAATGATCAGAATCAACGACCTTTTGCAGCAACTTGCGGGCATTGGGGCCTGCGACAGCGAACTGCGCCCATCCGTCGGTGGTGGAAATCAAGTGAACGTCCATATCCGGCCACAGGCACTGACGGCAGAATTCCATATGGCGGAAAACGGGTCCGGCATTGGCCGTCGTTGTGGTCATGACAAAGTGATTTTTGCCGAGTCGCGCGGTGGTGCCATCGTCCATGGCCATACCGTCTTCGCGCAACATCAGACCGTATCGCACCTTGCCGACATCCAACGTCGCAAATCCGTTGACATAGACCTTATTCAGGAATTCAGCCGCGTCGCGGCCCTGAATGTCGATCTTGCCCAGTGTCGTTACATCGCAGATACCGACAGACCCGCGGGTCGCGGCAACTTCACGATCAACGCTTTCACGCCAGTGTGTCTCGCCCGGTTGCGGGAACCACTGCGAGCGCAACCACATACCGGTGGTTACAAAAATAGCACCCTGTTCTTCAGCCCATTTGTGACTTGGGGTCAGGCGGTAAGGGCGGAAATCCTTTCCACGCGACCGGCCCGCAAGGGCGCCCATGGGAATCGGCGTGTAAGGTGGGCGGAAGATGGTTGTTCCAGTTTCCGGTATGGTTTTGCCGGTGCATTCAGCCATGAGTGCGAGCGCCAGCATGTTTGCGGTCTTGCCTTGATCGGTCGCCATGCCAAGTGTGGTATAGCGCTTTAAATGCTCGACAGAACGGAAACTTTCACGGTGCGCCAGTTTGATATCCTTGACTGTCACATCATTCTGCTGGTCAAGCCAGGCCCGTGCCTTGCTTTCGCTGACATGCCAGAAGGCAGTGACGTTTGCGGCTTCATCCTCGGCTTTTGCGATGTCGCCACCTTTCGGCGTCATTCCAAGGTCGCTCAAGGCTCTGTCGGATGCCGCATGGCCCTCGGCCAGGGCGGCTGCCAATGTAAAGGTGCCGTTTGCTGCACCCGCAACGCTCATGCCTGCAGGAAGGTCTTGGCCCGGAACAAAGGTCGAGATATCTTCGCGCCAGGCTGGTCTGCCGCGCTGGTGACCTGTCAGGTGAATGTTCGGGTTCCAGCCGCCCGAGACAGCCAGACAATCCGCGTCAATCGTGCGTCCATCGACGAGTTTGATGGAATGAATGGCCTTGCGGCCTCGTGTATCCATGACCCGTCCACCCATGGCGATGGTTGCGCCTGGAATTTGCGCCCTTGGCTCGCCGTCGCGAGTGTCGATAACGGCCGAGATGTTGACCCCTTGGCGGGAAAGATCGCTTGCGGTGCGCCAGCCATCGTCATTGTTGGTAAAAATGGCGACACGTTTGCCCGGGCTGACGCCCCAACGGTTCGCATAAGCCCTGACGGCGCCAGCCAACATAACGCCCGGACGGTCGTTGTTGCCGAAAGCAATGGGTCGCTCCGTGGCGCCGGCGCACAAAACGGCGCGCCTTGAATAAACCCGCCAGAGAATCTGACGCGGTTTTCCATTTGATGTCACTAAATGATCGGTTACGCGTTCAAGAGCGCCATAAATTCCGTGGTCATAAGCGCCATAAACGGTGGTGCGCGCCATCAGGCGGACATTGTCCATGGCTGCCAGTTCGACTGCTGCACGGGCGGCCCATTCGGACCCGGAGATGCCATCGACTTCAAGGGTTTCTGCGTTCAGTCGACCGCCAATCATGAAATCCTCGTCAGCGATGATCACCCGTGCGCCGGACCGGCCAGCTGCGAGGGCTGCCGAAAGCCCCGCCGGGCCACCGCCAATGACCAGAAGATCGCAGTGAAGAAATCCCTTGTCATAGATATCCGGGTCAGGCTCAAAAGAAATTCGACCCAATCCGGCGGAATGGCGGATAATCGGCTCGTAAACTTTTTCCCAGAATGACTTCGGCCACATGAACGTCTTGTAATAAAAGCCTGCCGAAAGGAATCTCGAGAACAGGTCCGTGATTTCCATGAAGTCGTTTTCAAGGGACCCGCGATGATTTTGGCTGGTCGCCTCAAGGCCCTCGAAAAGCTCGGCCACGGTGGCCCGGGTGTTGGGTTCCTGGTGGCTGCCCTTTCGCAGTTGGACAAGGGCATTCGGTTCTTCCGACCCGGCGCTTAAAGCGCCTCTGGGGCGGTGGTACTTGAACGAGCGACCCATCATTATCTGGCCGTTTGCCAGAAGCGCCGAGGCCAGGGTATCGCCCGGGTGGCCCTGAAAACGATTTCCATTGAATGAAAAATTCAGGGTCGTTGAGCGGTCAACAAGGCCCCCGGTTATACGGTTTTTCTGTGTCATTTGCGACGCCTCATGGCGATGGCCACATCGCGGGCCAGTTCAACCCTGGTAATTTCGTGAGTAAGCGTGTTGCGGGTTACCACAAGCCAGGAACGGTCACCCTGTTCGTGATACCACAGCTCCCGGTGCTCTCCGTCAGGGTTGTCGCGCAGATAAAGATAATCATGAAAGTTGTCTGCGGCGTTTTCGTCCTGCCAATCGGGACGATCCATAAGTGAGGCGTCGCCAAGGTAGACGAACTCCTGTGCGTCGCGAGGGCCTAGATGGGGGTGATTGATAATCATAACTTGTCCTTACCCTCCCTTAGTGCAGGTTGGGCTGTGCGCCCACGCCTTTTTCGTCGATCATTGCGCCGCGGCGGAACCGGTCCAGGCGGTATTTCGTCGCCGTCGGGTGCGGCTCATCCTTGGCCAGCAGGTGGGCGAAACAGAACCCGGATGCCGGGGTCGCCTTGAAGCCGCCGTAACACCAGCCGCCATTGAAATACAGGCCATCGATGTGGGTTTTGTCGATAAAGGGCGAGCCATCCATGGACATGTCCATGATACCGCCCCAGGAGCGCAACAGGCGGGTGCGGCCGATCATCGGCATGATCGCCATGCCGCCTTCGCACACATCCTCGACCACCGGTAGGTTGCCGCGCTGGGCATAGGTGTTGTAACCGTCAATATCGCCGCCAAATACCAGTCCGCCCTTATCCGATTGGCTGACATAAAAATGGCCCGCGCCAAAGGTAATGACACCGGGCAGCACGGGCTTCAGGCCTTCGGTAACAAAGGCCTGCAAAACGTGGCTTTCGATTGGCAAGCGCATGCCTGCCTTGGCCATCACACGGCCTGATGATCCGGCAACCGCGACACCGACTTTTTTGGCGCGGATTGTCCCCCGGTTTGTTTCAACGCCCATGCAGACGCCGCTTTCCATGACAAAACCTGTCACTTCGCAATTCTGGATGATATCGACACCCTGGCTGTCAGCGCCACGGGCATATCCCCAGGCGACGGCGTCGTGGCGTACGGTGCCGCCACGGGGCTGCAAGATTCCGCCCTTAATGGGAAAGCGGGCGTTATCGAAGTCCAGGAACGGACACATTTCCCTGACACCGTCAGCATCAAGCAGGACAGCATCGGCGCCCGCAAGCCGCATGGAATTGCCACGACGGTTGAAGGCGTCACGTTGGGGGTCTGAATGGCAGAGGTTCAGGATACCGCGCTGTGAAACCATGGCGTTGTAGTTGAAATCCTGCTCCAGCCCTTCCCACAGTTTCATGGAAAATTCATAAAAAGGCTCGTTGCCGGGCAGGAGGTAGTTCGAGCGAATAATTGTCGTATTGCGGCCAATGTTGCCAGAACCCAGCCAGCCCTTTTCGATAACCGCAACATTGGTTATTCCAAATTCCTTGGCCAGATAGTAGGCTGCGGCCAGTCCATGACCACCGGCACCGACGATGATGACGTCATAGGAAGGCTTGGGGTCGGGTTCCCGCCAGGCGGGCTTCCAACCGGTATTGCCGGTGAGCCCTTGCCAAATTACTTTCCATCCCGAATAGCCCATGGAGTCACTCCCTTAGAATTCATGCCGGAATCGAGTCCTGCGAACTTCTTGCCAGGCCACCTCGAAACAGACTGAGGCAAGAAAATTCTTGAACCAAAATTCAACCGATATAGTACCAAATGTCAATATAAATACATCTAACCAAGCTTATAATGCTATATTTTTTGTCTAAGAGGAAATTAAATTGAATGTCAAGAAATTCTGGTAAGGGGCAATTGGGGTTTTTCGGGACCAGGTTTCAGGGCTTCCGGGTGAGGCCTTTGATCCAGAAGTCCTGTTCCCTGTGCCGGGATGGTCTAATTGAGTGATATAACATGAATTAACCCGAGGGGAGCGAGTTCGGCTTGCCGGTTGCTTTTGCATATGTTATACCAATGTATATTAAAGGTACAAAAAAGGTACTTTAACGATTCGCAATCCTCTCGATAACCACGATGTGGAGAGGGTCAGCCAGGCGCTGGTAATGAGCTGAAACATGGGTATGGCGACAGGGTATGCATAAGATTATCGACGGTAAATTGCTCGCCAGGGAGATTTTGGAAGAAGTTTCAGACAGTGTCGCCGACCTGGCGTCAGCGGGATGGCAGCCCAAGCTTGTGGCGATCGTGATTGGTGATTCTGCTCCTGTTGCCCTTTATGTGCGCAATCAGAAGCGCACTTCAGAAAATGCCGGTATAGAATTCGAAGAGCGGGCCTTTTCAGGGGAGAGCACGGAAGATGAGATCCTTGCCGCCATCGCATCGATGAATGCGGACCCGCGAATTACCGGCATTATTCTTCAGCGCCCGGTTCCCGATCACATGAATATGCGCCGCCTGCAATCGGCCGTACACCCCCTGAAAGATGTTGAGGGTATGCACCCGTCTTCAATCGGCGACATCGTCTATAATGACATTCGACTGGGCCCCTGTACTGCCATGGCCTCAGTTGAGTTGCTTAAACAGACAGGCTTGACCCTTGAGGGACTGGAAGTGACTGTCATCGGCCATTCCGAGATTGTCGGCAAACCCATTGCCTTCCTCTTAATGGCCGAAGGCGCAACAGTGACGGTCTGTCATCATATGACGCGCAACCTCGCTGTCCATTCCAGACGATCTGACGCTGTTTTTGTCGCTGTTGGAAAAGCAGCCCTGATTAGCGGCGACATGATCAAGCCCGGTGCGGCGGTAATCGACATCGGCATCAATCAGGTGACCGACGAAGACGGAAACACGGAAGTCGTTGGCGATGCGGATTATGAGAGCTGCGAGAAAGTAGCGGGCTGGATTACGCCTGTACCCGGTGGTGTAGGGCCGGTGACGGTCGCCATTCTGATGCGCAATTCCGTTATCGCCGCAAGCCGACAAAAAGAGCATTACGAAGCCCGATTCGGCACAATACCCATGGGCGATACGACCCTGCGAATAGCGAAATCGGCGATGAAATAGTCGGATATGAAGCATTGGCAGCCCTTCAAGAGGAGTAAATGGTTAATCGACTTTTTTGATTTGGGCGGGCCAGCACGGAAAATAAATTCATAGATTAAAAAATTACATTGATTAAGGAGGCGACTATGGCGAAGGCCACTAACGAGCAGCATAAAAACCCAAAAAGTGACATTGAAATTGCGCAGGCGGCTGTCATGCGTCCTATCATGGACATTGCGTCAGAAAAGTTGGGCGTCGAGGCCGAACATCTTGAGCCTTATGGTCATTACAAGGCAAAAATGTCCCTGGAATACATCGACAGCCTGAAGAAGGTCAAAAACGGCAAGCTGATTTTGGTGACGGCGATTTCGCCGACCCCGGCGGGCGAAGGCAAGACCACAACGACGGTGGGTCTTGGTGATGGCCTGAACAGGATCGGCAAGAAGGCGATCATGTGCCTGCGCGAGCCCAGCCTTGGACCGTGTTTTGGTATGAAGGGCGGCGCTGCTGGCGGCGGTTACGCCCAGGTCGTTCCCATGGAAGACATCAACCTGCATTTCACCGGCGACTTTCATGCCATTGGCGCAGCCAACAACCTGCTGGCGGCAATGATTGATAACCACATCTACTGGCATGAAAACGATGAGACAGGACTGGATAACAGGCGTATCACCTGGCGTCGTGCGGTCGATATGAATGATCGCTCCCTGCGCGATGTGGTGACGTCTCTGGGTGGCGTTTCCAACGGCGCGCCCCGTCAGGGCGGTTTCGACATCACGGTCGCCTCGGAAGTGATGGCGATCCTGTGTCTGTCTAAGGACCTGGATGACCTGCAACGTCGTCTGGGAAATATCATTGTCGGCTACTCACGCGATCGAAAGCCGGTCACGGCAAGAGATCTGAACGCGGCCGGCGCCATGTCGGCTTTGTTGAAAGACGCCATCAAACCCAATCTGGTTCAGACCATGGAAGGCAACCCGGCGTTTATTCATGGCGGACCGTTCGCCAATATCGCCCACGGCTGTAATACCCTGATGGCGACCCAGACGGCACTCAAACTTGGTGACTACGTTGTTACTGAGGCCGGTTTTGGCGCCGATTTGGGAGCCGAAAAATTCTTCGACATCAAGTGCCGCAAAGGCGGCCTGAAACCGGACCTTGTGGTCCTGGTCGCCACCATCCGCGCCCTGAAATATCATGGTGGTGTCGAAAAGGCTGACCTTAGTCAGGAAAATGTTGAGGCTCTTGAAGACGGTTTTGTCAATCTTGAGCGCCATATCTCCAACATCAGCCATTTCGGTATGAAGACGGTTGTGGCGATCAACAAGTTCTCGGCCGATACTGCGGCTGAAGTGGAATTGGTCAAGAAGAAGTGTGCCGAACTGGGCGTCGAAGCCGTTGAATCCGATCATTGGGGCAATGGCGGTGCGGGCGCAGAAGACCTTGCCAAAGCCGTGGTGGCCAAGATCGAAAAGAACGAGTCCAATTTCCATCCCCTGTACCCGGACGAGATGACCCTGTGGAACAAGATCAAAAATGTCGCCACGTCGCTTTATGGCGCCGAAGACGTAATTGCGGACAAGAAGGTTCGTGACCAGATCAATACACTGCAAAAAGATTACGGGCATTTTCCGATTTGTATCGCCAAGACCCAGTACAGTTTTTCAACAGATCCCAACCTGAGAGGTGCGCCGAGCGGACACGCAGTCCCCATCCGTGAAGTGCGCCTTTCAGGCGGGGCCGAGTTCCTGGTTGTTGTGTGCGGCGATATCATGACCATGCCAGGCCTGCCTCGGGTGCCGGCGGCGACCAACATTCACATTGATAAAGACGGTAAAATCGCCGGACTGTTCTAGAATGGATCGGGATTGATCAAGCCCGGCGTATGAGCTAGATCAATCCCGTGAATTCGTTCGGCCTTAATACAAGCGGGAAAGATTTTAATAATGAGCGAAGCGACGATTATCGACGGCAAGGCATTTGCCGAAGCACTGCGTGGGCGTATCGGATCAGAAGTCAGTCGACTAAAGGCGGACCATGATCTGACACCAGGTCTGGCCGTTGTTCTGGTGGGTGAGGATCCGGCCAGCCAGGTCTATGTGCGCAACAAGGGCAAGCAGACACTTGAGGTCGGGATGAACTCCTACGAGCACAAGCTGGCCGACGATACCGCCGAAGAAACGCTTCTGAAGCTGATTGAGGATCTGAACAACGATGACAAGGTGAACGGCATTCTGGTGCAGTTGCCCTTGCCTGACCATATTAATGAATCCGCTGTTCTGGCCGCCATCGACCCGGCCAAGGATGTGGACGGCTTCCACGTTGTCAATGTGGGTCTTTTGACCACCGGCGACGACAAAGCAATGGTGCCTTGCACACCGTGGGGCTGTTTGATGATGCTGAAAGATCAACTGGGGAGCCTGTCGGGCAAGAAGGCCGTGGTTCTGGGTCGCTCGAACATCGTCGGCAAACCCATGGCGGCGTTGCTTTTGAAGGAAAGCTGCACGGTCACAATCGCTCACTCGCGCACCCGGGATCTGGCCGACGAATGTCGCGCTGCCGATATTCTGGTCGCCGCTGTGGGCCGCCCGGAAATGGTCCCCGGCGACTGGATCAAACCGGGTGCGACGGTCATTGATGTAGGCATCAACCGCATCGATGCGCCGGAAAAAGGCGAAGGCAAAACCCGCCTCGTTGGCGACGTGGACTTCACCAGCGCAGTCAAGGTTGCCGGCGCCATAACGCCAGTTCCCGGCGGCGTCGGCCCCATGACCATAGCCTGCCTGCTAAGAAACACCCTGGCCGCAACATGCCTGCAAAAGGGCCTGAACGTACCGGAAGTTTAGGCTGGAGGTTTTCCTGATAAAAGGTGCGCGACCCGAGACATAGGTGACGTTTTGTACCGGACACATGGGTAACACTTCC
>JACNJU010000037.1 GCA_014382375.1 Rhodospirillaceae bacterium | reverse complement strand
TGATCGGTGCCAGTGGCGCTATTTCGGGCGTCATCGGGGCCTATCTTATTTTACACCCGAAGGCGCAAATTCTGACCCTGGCCTTCCGCTTTTTCATCCACATCCCGGCCTATATCATGTTGGGAATCTGGATCGCCATGCAGGTCATCAATGTCTCCATGGCGGCAGATAGCGGCGGTGGCGGTGTTGCCTGGTGGGCCCATATTGGCGGCCTGATCGCAGGTTGCATCCTGATCGCGCCCATGCGCCACAAGTCGGTTCCTCTGTTCGCGGGTTTCAGCAATGATAGCGCCCAGCCAGAACCCGAAGAGGCAGCCCCTACAGGCCCATGGGGACGGTTGACACCCGGGCAGGCCAAGGATCATAAGAAACGACGTGCAAGACGCTCTTTTATTCCGGACTCAGGAAGCAAATGACCGATATCGCCAAAACCACCTGCCCCCACGATTGTCCGTCCGCCTGCTCGCTTGATGTGGAGGTCCTGGGAGCGTCAGAAATAGGCCGCGTCCACGGTTCCAAAAGCAACACCTATACGGACGGCGTCATCTGCGCCAAGGTCGCGCGTTACGCAGAACGGATACATCACCCGGACCGGCTGACTGTGCCGCTGCGTCGAACCGGCAAGAAGGGCTCGGGGGAATTTGAGGAAATTTCATGGGATGAAGCCCTTGACGCCACCGCTCAGGCCCTGCTGAAAGCAGAGGAACAATACGGCCCCGAGACCGTCTGGCCATACTTTTATGCTGGCACCATGGGCCAGGTCATGCGCGACGGCATCAACCGGCTGCGCCACGTCAAAAAATACAGCGGCCAGCATTCGACCTTGTGCAGCATGGTCGCGGGTATTGCCTCGCGCGCCGGGACCGGTAAAACAATGGGCCCGGACCCCCGCGAAATGGCGGTTTCGGACCTTGTCATTATCTGGGGCACCAACCCGGTCTCGACCCAGGTCAACGTCATGACCCACGCAGTCAAGGCGCGCAAAAACCAAGGCGCAAAAATCGTCGTTATCGATACCTACAACACGCCAACTGCCAAACAGGCCGATGAATTTGTATGTGTGCGACCGGGCACCGATGGGGCGCTGGCCTGTGCCCTGATGCATGTGTTGTTTCGCGACGATTTGGCCGACCGGGAATTTATGGCCAGGTACGCCGATGCCCCCGAAGAACTTGAAGCCCACCTGAAAGACAAGACGCCTGAGTGGGCCGCAGCCATCAGCGGCGTTCCGGCTGCCCAAATTGAAGAACTGGCGGCGATGATCGGGGCCACTAAAAAAACCTATTTCCGCCTCGGTTTCGGCTTTACCCGCAATCGCAATGGTGCGGTCGCCATGCATTCCGCCTTTTGTGTCGCCACCGTCAGCGGTGCCTGGGCCCATGAAGGCGGTGGCGCATTTCACAGCAATGGCGATATTTTCGAACTCGACAAAACCATGATCGAAGGGCTTGATGTGCGCGATCCGGGTGTGCGGATCATCGACATGTCCCGCATTGGTCCGGCCCTGAACGGTGACCCGCAGGATCTGGGCGACGGTCCGCCGATCACCGCCATGCTCATTCAAAACACCAACCCCATGAACGTCGCCCCCGACCTTAACAAGGTCCGTCAGGGATTCGCCCGTGAAGACCTGTTCGTTTGTGTGCACGAACAGTTCATGACCGAGACGGCGAAAATGGCCGACATCGTGTTACCGGCAACCATGTTTATGGAACATGACGACCTGTACCGGGGTGGCGGCCACCAACATATTTCACTGGGTCCAAAAATCATCGACGCGCCCGAAGGATGCCGGACCAACCATTTCGTCATTTGCGAGCTGGCCAGGCGCCTTGGTGCCAGCCATCCCGGCTTCGAGATGACGCCTTTGCAGTTGATCGATGACAGTCTGGAAAAATCGGGATACCCGGATACGGATGCGCTTATGGAAAATTGCTGGATTGATGTTCAGCCGGACTTTGACACATCCCATTACCGCGGTGGTTTCGCCCACGCCGACGGGAAATTCCATTTCAAGGCCGACTGGGCGAAAGAGAACCGTCTGGGATTTGGCCCCAAGGAGCTTATGGAAACCATGCCAACCCTGCCCGATCACTGGGCGGTTATCGAACAAACCAGCGACGAGATGCCCTTTAAACTGGTCACCGCACCAGCCAGAAATTACCTGAATTCCACATTCACCGAGACCAGAACCTCGATAAAAAAGGAAGGCGAGCCGCACCTCAAAATCAACCCGCTGGATGCTGACACGCTAACAATATCTGACGGCGACAGGGTCCGGCTGGGCAACCAACGCGGCACCATTGTCGTCAAGGCGCGGCTTGAGGAAGGCGCTGTTCGGGGTGTCGTTGTTGTTGAAAGCGTCTGGCCCAACGCCGCCTTCGAGGAAGGCATCGGCGTCAACGCCCTGACCGGGGCCGACCCGACCGCCCCCAGCGGCGGGGTTCCCTTCCATGACAACGCCATCTGGATTCGTAAAATTTAAGCCAAAGACTCAAGTTCCCCTAAGGCCGGGAATCGGGTATGAAAACCCCCATCATCAACAGTTCAGTCATAAACGGAAATCATGAGCGAAATTACCCCCGAAATCGTCGCCAGCCACGGCCTTAGTGAAGATGAATACAGTCGGGTCCTGGAGATCATGGGGCGCGAGCCAAACCTGACCGAACTGGGTATTTTTTCGGTTATGTGGTCTGAGCATTGCTCCTACAAATCATCAAAAAAATGGCTGAAAACCTTGCCCACAGAGGCCCCATGGGTGATTTGCGGGCCCGGGGAGAATGCCGGTATCATCGATATCGGGGATAACCACGCGATCATTTTCAAAATGGAAAGCCATAACCATCCGTCCTTCATTGAACCCTATCAGGGGGCGACGACCGGGGTTGGCGGCATCATGCGGGATGTCTTCACCATGGGCGCCAGACCGATTGCCAACCTGAACGCCTTGCGTTTCGGCAGGCCCGATCATCCCAAGACCAAGCATCTGGTGTCCGGTGTGGTCGCCGGGATCGCGGGATATGGCAACTGTATGGGGGTTCCGACCGTCGGCGGTGAGTGCGAATTCCACACCTCATACGATGGCAATATTCTGGTTAACGCCATGACCATTGGCCTTGCCGACACCGACAACATTTTCTATTCCGCCGCCGCCGGCATCGGCAACCCGGTGGTTTACGTTGGCTCGAAGACCGGTCGCGACGGTATCCACGGCGCGACCATGGCCTCAACCGAGTTTTCCGAAGATTCCGATGCCAAGCGCCCAACCGTGCAGGTCGGTGATCCGTTCACCGAAAAACTGCTGCTTGAGGCCTGCCTGGAACTGATGGCGACCGACGCCATTGTCGCCATTCAGGACATGGGGGCCGCAGGACTGACGTCCTCCAGTTTCGAGATGGCCTCCAAGGGTGGGGTCGGTATCGACATGGACCTGGACGCGGTTCCGCAGCGCGAAGAAAACATGACGGCTTACGAAATGATGCTGTCGGAAAGCCAGGAACGCATGTTGATGGTCCTGAAACCCGGTCGTGAGGACGAAGCCCGCGCCATCTTCGAGAAATGGGAACTGGATTTTTCGATCATCGGCACCCTGACAGACACCAGACACATGGTCCTGCGCCACAAGGGTGAAATCGTCGCCGACCTGCCCATCGATCCGCTTGCCGAATCCTCGCCGGAATATGACCGTCCGTGGGTGGAAACACCCAAGCAGCAAGCCATTACCGACACCGACGCGCCCGATGACCTTATGGCTGCCCTGAAAAAACTGGTCGGCTGTCCCGATCTCGCCTCGAAGCGCTGGATTTGGGAGCAGTACGATCACATGGTCATGGCCGACACGGTCGCGCGGCCCGGTGGCGACGCCGCTATCGTGCGAATCCATGGCACCGACAAAGCCATCGCCACGGCCTCTGACTGCTCGCCGCGCTATTGTTTCGCTGACCCCTACGAGGGCGGCAAGCAGGCTGTCGCCGAAGCCTGGCGCAACATCACCGCCGTTGGCGCAAAACCGATGGCGATTACCGACAACATGAACTTCGGCAACCCGGAACGCCCGGAAATCATGGGCCAATTCGTCGGCTGCGTGAAGGGCATCGGCGAGGCTTGTGTGGCACTGGACTTCCCTGTCGTCTCCGGCAATGTCTCCCTTTACAACGAAACCAATGGCGAGGGTATCTTGCCAACCCCAACCATCGGCGGCGTCGGCTTGATGGCCGATGTTCACAAGCGTGCCTCCGTCGCTTTTGGCGCAGAAGGTCAGGACATCATCCTGATTGGCGAGACGCTGGGCCATCTTGGCCAGTCACTCTATTTGCGTGAAATCGAAGGTCGGGAAGAAGGCGCGCCGCCGCCTGTCAATCTGGCGCTCGAGCGCCTGAATGGTGATTTTGTCCGCTCGCTGATTGAGACCGGGGGCATCACCACGGCCCACGATGTATCTGGTGGTGGTCTTGCTGTGGCCCTTGCTGAAATGGCCATGGCGTCAAACATGGGTGCGACAATCGATGTCCCCGAAAGCGCCCCCGCCCTGCACAGCTGGCTGTTCGGTGAAGATCAGGCCCGCTACATCATCGCCACAAGTGACGCGGATACGGTTCTTACGAAGGCTGCGGCTGCAGGCGTCAACGCCAAAAAAATTGGCCGCACAGGCGGCAAACAGTTGACTGTCGGGGGGCAAGCAACCATATCCGTTGAAGACCTGGCTGCCAGCCATAACGACTGGCTGCCAGATTTTATGTCGAAACCTTAAATTTTTAGTTATTACAAAGGACTAATGCCCATGGCCATGGAATCTGCCGAGATCGAAAAAATGATCATAGAAGCGCTTCCCGATGCACAAATCCATATTGAGGATTTGCGCGGCGACGGCGATCATTATTCCGCCCGTATTATTTCCAGCGCCTTCGCGGGTAAATCCCGCGTTCAGCAACACCAAATGGTCTACGCCGCCCTGCAAGGAAAAATGGGCGGCCAGCTTCATGCACTGGCTTTAACCACCGAAGTCCCGGCTTAAACAAACACATTATACAAAGGAATAATCAGATGAGCGACAACCCAACCTTCGACCGCATCAACGACGAAATCAGCGACACCGATGTGGTCCTGTTCATGAAGGGCACACCGATGTTCCCGCAGTGCGGCTTTTCCGCCGCCGTGGTTGGCGCACTTTCGCAAATGCAGGTCAAGTTCAAGGGCGTCAACGTCCTTGAAGACATGGAAATTCGCGAAGGCATCAAGGCCTTTTCTGACTGGCCAACGATCCCCCAGCTTTACGTCAAGGGCGAGTTTGTCGGTGGTTGCGACATCATCAAGGAAATGTTTGAGGCCGGCGAACTGCAAAAAATGTTCGACGACAAGGGCATTGAGCATCAGTCATAACAGAACTGATAACGTCTCATAAAAAAAGGCGGCCTCCATACGGGGGCCGCCTTTTTCTTTGATGGGAGTTCGCTTAACGCGAATAAAATTCAATGACCAGGTTGGGTTCCATCTGCACCGGATACGGTACGTCGGCCAGTAGCGGCTGGCGCACGAAGGTGCCCTTCATCTTTTTGTGGTCGACGGACATGTAGTCGGGGACCTCGCGCTCGGAGGAGACAACGGCTTCCAGAACCATCGGAATGTCGTGGGCTTTCTTGCGGACCTCAATTTCATCGCCGTCCTGCACCAGGTAGGAACCGATGTTGACCTTCTTGCCGTTAACCGTGACATGGCCATGGTTGACGAACTGGCGGGCGGCGAACACGGTGGGCACAAATTTCATACGGTAGACAACGGCGTCCAGACGGCGTTCAAGAATGCCGATCAGGTTTTCCGATGTGTCACCACGGCGGCGCACGGCCTCGGCGTAATAACGGCGGAATTTCTTCTCGGTGATGTTGCCGTAGTAGCCTTTAAGCTTCTGTTTGGCCATCAACTGGGTGCCGTAATCGGTTTCTTTACGGCGCCGCTGGCCATGCTGGCCGGGGCGGCTGTCGCGGTTGTTAATGGGGCTTTTGGGACGTCCCCACAGGTTGACGCCAAGGCGCCTGTTAATCTTGTATTTCGATTTGATACGTCTGCTCATTACTTTTCTCTTTTCCAATCACTCGTTAGCCGGTTGTTTTTGTCCCAATAGCTCCAAGTGTGATGGTTCATAAATTAAGCGCATTCCATGCGCTGAATTTCTGAGCCTGAATCACACGGCATTAATATTAGTGGCCTGCTTATCCCAAAAATTCAGAAAATGAATTTCTGGGGCAGGACACTGCCGCCACCCGTTTAAACAGTAACAGGCGTGTGGTGCGGGGTCTTTTGACCCTCATTCTTGGGAATAAGTGCGCGAATATAGCCACCCGGTTCGGAAAGGCAAGGGTTTTTAAAGTAAATTTAGTCCTGCAGCAGCTCGGCGTCCCAATACAGAAAATCGTGCCAGCTTTTGTGCAGGTGACCCGGCGGGAAACCACGGCCATTTTCCTGTAATTCCCAGGCCGTCGGTTGGCGTGGCTTGGTCAAGGGATACATCCGCGCTTCTTTGGAAAGCTGGTGCCCTTTTGACAAGTTACACGGCGCGCAGGCGGTCACCACATTGCCCCAGAGCGTCGTGCCGCCATGGGCACGGGGAATGACGTGATCGAAGGTCAGGTTTTCACTGGGAAAGGCATGGCCGCAGTATTGACACGAAAAACGGTCGCGCAGGAAAACATTAAAGCGGGTAAAGGCCGGCTTCTTGGCCATGGGGACGTAGTCTTTGATCGAAATAACGCTGGGCAGGGGCATTTCGAAGCTGGGGGAATGAACCTTCTGATCGTATTCATCAACGACATTAACACGGCCCATGAACACCGCCTTGATGGTATCCTGCCAGCACCAAAGCGACAGCGGAAAGTAGCTCAACGGCCGGAAATCGGCGTTGAGAACAAGAGCCGGATAGCGTTCCAGAACGGCAGACACCTTAAATTCTCCCAATACTATCCGGTAAGAGTACTACATGTTGTGTGTCATGCCAATTATAAGTCTGGTTCGTGAACCATGGGGTAAGCGGTGTGTGGCGGCAGTTTGTGAACGATCCAGGCAATGGCGATCAGCACGATACAACCGGTAAAAATGGGGAACAGCAGAAACATCGGTCCGGGGTCCGTCAACATGACCACCACCGGGGTCGCCCCGGCCGGTGGATGGGTCACCCGCAAGGCGACCATCAGACCGATGACCAGACCAACGGCAATGCCCACCGCCCACCAGTCCGGCGGTAACCAGACGCGCAAGATCAAGGCGACCGCCGTCGCCAGCATATGACCGCCAACCACATTGGCCGGTTGCGCCAACGGACTTTTGGGAACCGCGAACAGTAAAACGCACGACGCACCGAAGGGTGCGATCAGGAATGGTTCACCACTGACAACGCCAAGCCAGCCGATAAACCCCATACCAAGCATAGCGCCAAGGCCGGACTTGATCCAGCAGGCACAATGCAGTTCCCGTTGATGGCGACGAAAGAACGACAATAAATTCATAGCGCTGCTGTTATAACCATTGAGCAGAATTCATGCTAGTTTGATTGCATGAATGAACAGCCAGTCCGCCCCGCTATCATTACCCGCTTTGCCCCGTCGCCGACGGGGTTGCTGCATCTGGGTCATGGCTATTCGGCCTTGCTCGCCCAAAACCTTGCCAAACAGGCGGGTGGCCGGTTTCTGCTGAGGATCGAAGACATCGATCCGCTGCGCTGCCAGCCGGAATTCGAGGCCGCTATTTTTGAAGATCTCGACTGGCTGGGACTTGAGTGGGAACAACCGGTGCGGCGGCAATCCGATCATATGGACACCTATGAGAAGGCGCTTGAGCGGCTCGGGGAAATGGCCTTGCTGTACCCCTGCTTTTGTTCGCGCAAGGATATCCGCGACGAGATCGCGGCGGCCGGCGGCGCCCCCCATCAAGGCCCGGAAGGGCCACACTATCCGGGCATCTGTCGCGCCCTGGCAAAGGAAGATGCCAGCGCCCGCAAGGAAGCCGGTGAACCCTTCGCCCTTAGGCTTGATACCCATAAGGCGCTATCGATGATTAAAGAACCGCTCCTCTGGTATGACGCTGACGGACGCGAATTCACGGCCCGCCCAGAACAATTCGGTGATGTGGTGCTGGCCCGCAAGGACATCCCGACCAGCTATCATCTGGCCGTCACCCTCGACGATGATCTGCAGGGGGTCACACTGGTCAGCCGCGGCGAGGACCTGCTGCCTTCAACGGACGTCCACCGGCTGCTGCAGGAACTACTGGATTTAAGCGTTCCCACCTACCACCATCATCCTTTGCTCAACGACAAGGACGGCCGCAGGCTGGCCAAACGCCACAAGTCAGAAACCATCAGAGCCCTGCGCGAGGCGGGCAACAGCCCTGAGGAAGTCAGGGCGATGGCCTGGCTATAAAACGCCGGTCATCACGTATTTTAAAATCCGCACCACCTGTTCGGGTGTTTCCGCCACTGCCAGCGCCGCACCGTCGACTTCTTTCAATGGGTGGTTGATGGCCGGGTCGTGCAGGGTGACAAGCGGTGTCCCCAGGGCCACCGCGTAACCGGCGTCAAAGGCGGCGTTCCATTGCTTGTACTTGTCACCGAAGCGGACGACGACCACATCGGCGCGTTCGATCATGGTGCGGGTGCGGATGGCGTTGATGCCTGATCCTTTTTTATCTTTCCAGAAGTCGTCCGTCTCTGCCCCGAGAATCTCGACACCGCAATCATCGCTGCTGGCGTGATCGGTGATCGGCGACAGGAAATCGATATCCAACCCGGCGGCAGTGGCGCCGGCTTCGATCTGTTCGCGCCAGTCGGTGTGAATTTCACCGGACAGGTAAACGCTTAATCCTTCTTCGTTCATTTTGGCTACCCCTTAAAGGCCATGAAGGCCGTCTATCAATTCCACATAATCTGGATGATCAGCCTCGATATATCCATGCCGGATAAGAAAATCAATGACCACCAGTGCACAATTGAATTTGAAATCCTCGCCCTCGCTGACCCGGGCGGCGACGGCGTCCAGTTCCATCAGGTGGAAATCCTCGACCTCGCCATCCGCGTTATCGGGCCTGAAATCAGCAGGCAGGGCCAGGTCATAATTAAACAGGACATCCCTTCGCAACCCTTCGGGGCGCTCGGTAACGTAGCTGATCGCCCCTACCGGCATACTGGTGGCGGCAATATGGGGCGGGATCGCGGCTTCCTCGCCGCATTCCTTTATCAGGTTATCTTTAAGCGAGATGCCGCCGGGTTGGCCACCGGCGACGATCTGATCAAGTTTTCCTGGCCCCGTCGGTTTGGACAGGCTACGCCGGGCGATCCACATGGACAGACCGTCATCTGTCAGGACGACACCGTTCAGGTGAACCCCGTAACCAATAATACCGAAGGGCGCGACCGCGGCCCTTTCAATGTCAAACAGGGTCGGGGCCGAAAACGAGGTGGCGACTTTATACGTCTCGCCGCGCCAACCGGGCAGATCGCCGCGCTGCATCAGGTCTTCAAGAGCCTCGCCGACAGCCTCTGTCCGGTTGTCCGGGCCTGAAAGACGCACGTTCAGGGTAATGGATT
Source organism: Rhodospirillaceae bacterium (assembly GCA_014382375.1). Lineage (GTDB taxonomy): Bacteria > Pseudomonadota > Alphaproteobacteria > Rhodospirillales > JABHCV01 > JACNJU01. Next base: position 11,658 of record JACNJU010000037.1, on the reverse strand, counting down.
TATCGCCAATGACAAAGGTGTCCGGATAGTCCTTAAGCACGCCTGCGAAATCAGGTTTCACATAACCAACCACCGCGCCATCGACGTCAAAGGGCAGGTAAGCGGACAAATCCGGGGCTTTGCATTGCTTTATGCGATCAAGGAAACTCATGGCCCGATCCTGACCCGATCCAGAGAACCTTGTCAATTCCGCGTCCTTGTGCAAACTTTGTGTTTATGAAAATTTCGGCCCGCAAAGTTGCCCCAGATGTCTACGCGCTCAACTTCGACGACACCGAAGTTGTCCTCGAAGGCAAGGAAATCAAGATGCTGCTTCTTGAGGTCATGCAGACCCTTGCCCCGGGGGGATCAACAAAAAAAGAAGACACCCGTTCCAAGGATTTCATGCGCCGTATCAAGAACGCCAACGATGTTGGCATTCAGAAATTACTGCTGGTCGCCGATCATGAAGATTTGCTGGTGTTGCTCAAAAACGGTGAACTGGACGAGATGTTGCAGGACAAGTTTTTCAGCAACATGAGCGACAAAAACCGCAAGATGTTTGAAGAAGACCTGGTCTACCAGTTCAAGGATGGCATCCCCGCCCAACGCGCCAAGCAAGCCATCAAACGGCTGATCGAAACCGCCAAGGACCTGGAAGTCGAAGGATCGCTGACATACGAAAATGTCATGAGCCGATAGAGCACAAAAAAAAGGGCGGGAATGACCCCGCCCCTGAAAGTTTTGTTGGCTGTCAAATCAAAATGCGGATCAGGCCACCTTGCGGTCGCGGGTGCTTTTGACGTAGGCGCGAGCGCAATGACCGGCGCAATAGGGTTTGCCCTCGACACTGGGCTGGCCACAGAAACGCAAATCTTCGGAACCCGGCTCCCCTTCAGGCCAGTTGCACATACCTGATGTCAGGTCTTCCATCTTGACCATATCGGCGCGCGGCGGAACCACCATGGACGGGATCCGAATCTCTGGCCGTAATTTCGCCACCCTGGGGGCCCTTGGTGTCGCATTAATCGGTGACTGGCGTTTGGGCAGGCCCAGGCGGTGGACCTTGCCAACAACGGCATTTTTGGTGACGCCGAGACGGCGGCCTATTTCAAGTGTCGGAATTCCTTCGGCCCACAATGCCATAAGGGTTTTAACGCGATCGGGTGTCCAGTCGATAGCCATGGTATTGTTCAGGGACGCGTTCGGTATAAAGGCGATGGTCTGAAAGGTCTCGGTTTTCCCCCTTGATCAAACTGCATTTAAATAACTTCTTTAAATGCAGATACTTTGATCGCTCCTTTATGTATTAGGGCAACTTATCGTCGTTTTGTTAAACGAAGGTTGCCCTAAATTCCGTGTCAGCGCAGGTCCTGCCTCCTTGTTGTTGGTTGGCGTTAAGCGGTCAATTACGTGACAAATGCTGAATTTTTTTACTACATTTACCACCGCTTGCCTACCCCCATACTATATGTAGTTGAAATCGCTACATATTGTAGGGATTATCCACAACCTCCACTGTATAAGGTGGTTTTATCCCCTGTATCCACAGACTTTTCCACTTGCGGGCGACGCTTGTTCGCACCTGCACAACAATTCCTTTTCCACAAACCGGTCCCGTGTCTATACTTTCCCCTCTTGGATATTTTTTGGGAGCGTCGCCGTGACATCGTCCAATGAAAAAGGGCTTAGCGACTGGCAGCAGGCTGCTGCCAGGGAACTTAAAGGCAGCGGGCCCGACGATCTGATCTGGAAAACCCCTGAAGGCATCGAGGTCAAGCCGCTTTATACGGCGGCCGATCTGGAAGGGCTGGAAGCCGTTGACACATTGCCCGGCCTGCCCCCCTACATGCGCGGGCCGCGCGCCACCATGTACGCCGGCAGGCCCTGGACGATCCGTCAATACGCCGGATTTTCAACAGCCGAAGAATCCAACAAGTTCTATCGCGACAACCTGAAAGCCGGACAGAAGGGTCTGTCCATCGCCTTCGACCTGGCGACCCACCGGGGTTATGATTCTGATCATCCGCGGGTTGTTGGCGATGTCGGCAAGGCGGGGGTCGCCATCGACAGTGTTGAGGATATGAAGATCCTGTTCGACGGCATCCCGCTTGATGAAATGACCGTCTCCATGACCATGAACGGGGCCGTCTTGCCGGTGCTGGCCGGATACATCGTCGCCGCTGAAGAACAGGGCGTGCCCAGGGAAAAGCTGGCCGGGACCATTCAGAACGACATCCTGAAAGAGTTTATGGTCCGCAATACCTACATCTACCCGCCCGAGCCGTCCATGCGCATCGTCTCTGATATCATCGGTTACACCGCCGAACACATGCCCAGGTTCAATTCCATATCCATCTCCGGTTACCACATGCAGGAAGCCGGGGCGACCGCCGTGCAGGAACTGGCCTATACCCTGGCAGACGGAGTCCAGTACGTGAAGACGGCGGTAGAAAGCGGCCTTGATGTTGACGCATTCGCGCCGCGCCTGAGTTTCTTCTTCGCCATTGGCATGAATTTTTTTATGGAAATCGCCAAACTGCGCGCCGCCCGGGTGCTGTGGTCCGACCTGATGGCCCCGTTCAAGCCCGAAGATCCGCGCTCGTCCATGCTGCGCACCCATTGCCAGACGTCGGGTGTGTCACTAACCGAAAAAGATCCCTACAACAACGTCATCCGCACCACCATCGAGGCCATGGCCGCGGTGCTGGGCGGCACCCAGTCCCTGCACACCAATTCCCTTGATGAAGCGATCGCCCTGCCGACGCCGTTTTCGGCCCGCATCGCGCGCAACACCCAACTTGTGCTGGCCGAAGAAGCGAGCCTGACCCGCGTCATTGATCCACTGGGCGGCAGTTATTACGTGGAAAGCCTGACCGCTTCGCTGGTCAGCGAAGCGCGCAAGCTGATCGATGAAGTTGACGCCATGGGCGGCATGACCCGCGCCGTCGAGGCCGGATTGCCGAAACTGCGGATCGAGGAATCAGCGGCCCGCAAGCAGGCCCGTGTTGACCGGGGCGAGGAAGTTGTTGTCGGCGTCAACAAGTACGCCAAGGACGACGAGGACAGCATCGACACCCTGGAAATTGATAACGACGCCGTCCGCGAAGCGCAGGTGGCAAGGTTGAAAAACATCCGCGACAGCCGCGACAACGCGGCCTGTCAGGCAGCGCTGGAAGCCATGACAGAGGCGGCGCAAAGCGGCGACGGCAATCTTCTCGACCTGGCCGTTGTCGCGACCCGGGCGCGGGCTACCGTTGGTGAAATTTCCGACGCCCTGGAAAAGGTCTATAGCCGCCACCGGGCCAACACCCAGTCCATATCGGGCGTCTACGGTGCCGCGTTTGAGGATGATCCGGCGTTCGCCGAAATCCTGAAAAAAGTTGAAGCGTTCATGGAAGGTCGCGGCAGGCGTCCGCGACTGCTGGTCACCAAGATGGGGCAGGACGGCCACGACCGGGGTGCCAAAGTGATCGCCACCGCTTTTGCCGACATTGGTTTTGATGTTGATATCGGAGCGATGTTCCAGACCCCGGCGGAAACCGCCCGTGAAGCCATCGAGAATGACGTCCACGTTATCGGCGTCTCAACCCAGGCAGGCGGTCACAAGACCCTTGTCCCCGAACTGATCGCAGAACTGCGCAAGCAGGATGCTGACGACATCATCGTCATCTGCGGCGGTGTCATCCCGGCCCGTGATTATGATTTTCTTCATGATGCCGGGGTGTCCGGAATTTATGGTCCCGGAACACACATTCCAACGGCAGCCGCTGAAATCCTTGGCATCATCGAAAAGACCCGTAAGGCGGCTTAGTCCGAAGACTTGCGCGAAGAAAAACCGAAAATGGTATAAAGCGGGCAGAAGTTAATCAGCGCGGTCCCCAGTGGGATAACACCAACCCAGCCCCAAACGTTGTAGCCCGTATCCATGCCCATGGCAGGGCCTGCGATCGCATAGCCGATCAGCACGATACCAGCGACAATGCGCAAAATCTTGTCGATGCCACCAACATTCTTGTTCATAGTCTTCTTCCTCGAAAATTTTAAGAATCAAAGCGCGGCGACTATAACAGATTTTTCTAATATGACCATAGAGTCAAAGATCACTGATAGAGCGCTTCCTCGCGCTGACGCAACTGTGTTTGGATCACGCATTTCTGTGCTGGTGCGATTGAGTCTAGTCTAGAAATTTCACGGCATAATCTTCGGTAACGCACGCTCTGGCTTGCCCATTGACCCAACCTTTTGCAATGCCTATCAGCTCACCTTTGCGCCAGTCGCCTTCGCATTTTTTCTCATCTGAAAATTCCAGAAACCCATGTCCATGCCTCCAACCATCTCGAAATAAACCTTCGTACCGGCTGCCATTGGGGAATTCCTGAACTCCAAACCCGTCCATATCGTTGTTTTTGAACTCGCCCTCATATCGATACTTATCTTTCACCACCAGAACACCCCGGCCATGCATCATGGTGTCTTTGAATTCTCCATCGTATCTTATGCCCTTTTCTTCAATGGTCATCACACCTTGTCCCTGCATTTCGGAACGTTCGAATTTTCCCTCGTATCTCATTAATTTCCCCAGAATTAACACACCACGACCATGCATCATGGAGTCTTTGAATTCTCCCTCGTATTTGACTTCCGTTATATTACCCTTACCGTCAAACATAATATTGCCTGATATCATGCCATACCCTTGCAACCGACCGTCCCTGAATTGCCCTTCAAACCGGCCATCTTCTACTTTCAAAACACCATGTCCACTCACATGCCCATTGATGCAGATGCCCGTCCAGGTCGCCGTATAATCTTTATCTATTCTGGGTTGCCAAAAACTACAGTCAGGTATGTTGGTTACGGGGTACCATTGCCCTTCGGCATTTTCCTGCACTGCATGTGACAACGGCGAAACCATCATCACAACCGCTGCCAGAATTACTCCTTTTAGCTTTCTCATTCGAGCCGACGCTCCGGTGTAGTGCAGTTTTATATTTTCCTATATTTCTACCATTGAGGCAAAAAGATAATATCACATTACACCAATATAACGATGGGCCCCGACCCGAAATAAATACTCTGTTACCTTTTGTAGCCCCACTGATCTTTGAGATGGTCTGCTAAACCAAAAGCGACATCTCCAAGTTTATCAAGTGCCGCGCCGTTCGGTCCCTTGGTAACAACACCTTTTGCTTTCAGACCCGCGCCAACGGCCTCCAATCCGACAATCGCGCCAATTTCTTTAGCTATTTGTTTCCCTTCCTCGGCAGTCCCTGTATTCGCCTTGGGACTAAATATTTCATTATTCTTTGGATTAGAAATTCGATCCGGGATGTCCACAGAGGAATCAAATATACCTTCTAAAATGTCTTTAAACGACCCACCCACAAGTTTGGTCTTTTCTTCATCATTTTGAACCGTCTTTTTCTTGTCCTCCTCGCGCATCTTCTTCACAGTTTCAACCTGCTCGGTGATGCTGGGGGCAGTCTGTTTTTCCAGGCCCCAGCTATGGAAGTTGACGGGCGTCTTGTCTTTCGTCACCGGTTTGTCTTTGAGGCCCTTAAAGGTGGCCGGGTTGGCGGGCGGCTTGTCGCTTAACAGAGACCTGTTTTCGTCTTTCCGAGTTATCCTTCCGGCGAGGATATCGCGGACCCGGTCACTGTGCGTTTTCGCCGCTTTTGGCGTTGTCGTCGGGTCAGCCAGCAGACCGGGGCCGGGGATATCGGGGCCACTGCCACCGAAAGGATCAAGCGCCCTGTCCCGACCGGCTTTCAGGCGGTCGTTCAGATCTTTCAGTTCCTTATCGGTCGGCGCCGGTTGATGATCACGAGAATCCCGGCCCGAGCCGTTGGAACCCGAGCGCCCCGCACTGGCCGTGCCGGCGCCGTAACCTTCGGTCTGTTGCCCACCATTGTCATCCCAAAACTCAAGCAGCCCGGTTTTCGGGTTGATCGAACCGCCGTCGGTGATGGTGTGCAGGACCTGGGCTTCTTCAGGGGCTCAGGTGCGCGAGCACGCTGTCGCCGTTTCTGCCCATTGACTGCAAAGACTGCGACAGGGCTTTGATGGTCGGGCCGTCGGGGGCCGCGCGGCCATCGACGTTGAGACCGTTTTGCTTCTGGAAAGCCCTGATGCCATCGAGCAGCCGCTGCCCGGCGTAGCCTGTCGGACCGTCGGTTTGTTTCAAGTCCATGACCCCTGCGAGGCCCAGCAGGGTCTCGATCTTGGCAACATTGGCGCGGGCGTTGTTGCCACCCGCGCCAACGGCCTTGCCTAAGACAAAAGGCTGGACCAGGTCGAAGGACCCAGGCTGTTCGGGTTCGAGAAGGCGGCCCAGCGGGTCGGGAACATACAGACGTCTGTTGTTGGTCATGATGTTTGCTCCTTTTAATGATAAAAAATGGACGGCTGTCAGGACTGGTCTTTCTTCCAGACCCTGACGCCTTTTTCGACCGACCGGCCGACCACATAGCCGCCGACGCCGAGCTTCAGAAGCTCCCACATGTCGGGCGGGATGGTGGCCATGGGGGTGCCGAGCAGCGGCACGATCAGGTAGTTATTGGCGATGATCAGCCCGAACAGGCACATCAGCAGCGGCCGCCAGTTGCGTTGCAGCCAGCTTTCGCCGTTCGCCTCCGCCGCGATGATGGAAGCGGCGGCTTCGATCTCCTTGATCTGGCCGGTCAGGACCATTTCCTGCAGGTTGGCCTTGATCCTGGCCGCCTGGTCCTTGTCTTCGACGGACTTGTCGATCAGTCCGAACAGGCCGCCGATCAGCGGCCCGATGATTGCCGGGAACATGGGCATACTCCTTATTCAATGTTGGTGTAAAAAAGGTGGTTGCCGATCTCTGCCGTTGGCGCTTTGGCTCGCGACCACGGCGGGTTAACGCTTTTGCTGTGGTAGTGGGTGGCGCCCCGTGTCGGATCATCAATGGCCCCTGAGGCGGCCCGCCTGGCAATACGGATGCATGATTGGAAGACACGGTTTTCGGGGGTTACGGCCAAAATCTTTTTCAGGTTGGGGTCGCCTTCGTTCCAGCACGAGAACTGCCACGGTTTTTGGCAAACCTGGCCCAGGCTTTCACCCCACCAGTAGCCGCCGCGCTCGCGCGCCCGCCTGACCCGGTTGACGATGACACAGGCCACCGCTTCCTTGCCGCGCACAGTCTCGCCGCGAGCCTCGCCGTACAGGGTGCGGGCGAGGAGTTCGACCTCGCCGTCGAGGGGCAGGCATTTGCCGGGATCGCGACGCCTACCGGGCCCCTCCCCCACCGGGGTCGCCGGACCGGCTTTTATGTTCGCACTCATTGGCCGCCTCCCGAACCGGGGTGATGGCTGTCGAGTTTGTCTTCGATGCGGATCAGATGGCTGGTCAGCCGCCGCTCGACTTCCTTGAGGTAACTGATCGAGGCGTAGGATTTGGCGACCTCCAGTTTATAGGCGGCCAGGTTGTCGCGCAGCCAGCGCAGTCCGGTTTCACTTTCATGGCGGGCGTCATCCAGGGCGATTTCGACATCGCGACGATGCGCCCAGCTTAGCCAGAACAGTCCGGCCAGGGCAGGCAGTTCGACGACAGTGATCCACCAGATCAGGTCGAGCGACCAGCCTCCTTGCAGTGTTTCCTGCATGGGTATTCTCCTTATCGTTGTTGGTTGAGGGTTGGGGTTGGGGGTGAAACAAAAAAACGCCCCTTTAAGCGTTTGCTAAGGAGGCGAAATTCAAAGGGCGGCGCTACGCCCGGACTGTTCAGGTGTTCAGAAGGCTACTGATAAAGCGCTTCCTCGCCGCGCTCTTTAACGGCGGCGTCGAGTTCGGGAATGATCTTGCTGACAATAGGCATGGCCTCGTCGCGAGTCATGCCGGGATTAAGGCGCTTGTCGTAAAGAGTGCGGACCATGATTTTGTCGTTCATGGGGAGGCGGTCGATGTTGAAGATGTCGTCGCTCATAATTGAAGGTTGTAGAATGTCGCTATCACCGATGAGACCTAAGCCTTGTGTGATTTCCTCAACAATGCAATGCCTAATCATGGCATCGTCCAGAGTATTAAAAATTACAACAATCCCATGCTTGGTAATTATTCCACTCCCCTTTATTCGAACAAAACAAATGGTATCGCTCATCATGGCAATATTCTCCTGACTCTCCCCATGAGATCTAAGAATTGGGGCAGCGCGATCAGGTGAAACAAAATGGAAATCCATATTTATCCCCATTGGTTCATCCTCTTCATTCAAGCGAATGGAGAGACCGCTTAAATGCGAAAGGGTATCGAGAGTTTTCTCGATATGCGCAACGAACTGCTTGGTACCCTCACCGACCAGCCTCATACGAATCGAATTATCCCACTTCCCTAATATTCCGGAACTTTGACGTCCCTTCGCCTCATAGTCATTTCTGAAAACCGTCAATTCAAATTTTTCAATGAGTAGGTCTGTAGGCGCAACCAAACTCAAATACGACCCAAGTAACCAATCATAAATATGATCAGAATTTTTTTGCCATATGACGATCAAGGTTGCGATAAGGATCAACCCGGCAATAAGATTCCGATATTTAAAGAAACCAAGAATGAACGTATTAATAGCAATAATGTATAACAAAGAGATAGAAAAACTTCCTTGTAATTCGTTAATTGCTTTCACTACATACAAGGCTGCCACAATGGAAAGTTAATTAGATTTAATTCCCAAAAGATCATTCTTTAAGAAATCAAAAATGCCAATAGGATAACAAGGCACAATTGAAAATTGGGTTTATGGTCCACCGTTCGGATCGCGCAGATCGGTGCCCGTACTGTTACCAAATCCGCCCACAAGGAAACCAAAATAGGCATCTAACGCTTTTCAAATTGTTTCCATATTTTTGGTTTTGGAATTTTTATCAATTTGCTTTCCAATCTTTCCAGCAATTGACGCCCAGTCTTTAGCTAACTTCGCACCCTCTTTGGGTTTGAACTCCGGCTCTGGATTGCCAAAATTCCCTTCCCCCTTAACGTTACTTTTCGCTTTTTGCTCCGCTATGACTCTGTCCTGGTATGCAGCACGGGTGTCCTCGAAGCCGTATGGATCGACTTTGGGGGTTGGAGGAGTTGGGGCTTTCGTTTTAGCCTTTTTCCTTTCCTCCTCGCGCATCTTCTTCACAGTTTCAACCTGCTCGGTGATGCTGGGGGCAGTCTGTTTTTCCAGGCCCCAGCTATGGAAGTTGACGGGCGTCTTGTCTTTCGGGGCCGGTTTGTCCTTGAGGCCCTTAAAGGTGGCCGGGTTGGCGGGCGGTTTGTCGCTTAACAGAGACCTGTTCTCGTCTTTCTGAGGAGGCCGAACGGGCCACGTTGTTCGACCCAGTGGCCCTGGCCCAGGCGGCCCAGCGGGTCGGGAACATAAAGGCGTTTGCTGTTGGTCATGATGTTTGCTCCTTGAATGTAAAAGTGATGTTCAGACTTTGAAGGTGGTATGGGCCTTGAAACCGCCGGGGTTTCCGCGCCAGTTGCTACGCGCCTTGAGGTCTTTGGACGAGGCCGCGGGTCTGCGCGGCAGGCGCACCGGTTCGGAAAGCAGGCAGCCTGAAACCGCGTCCAAACCGTCGTCGCGGCCATTTGTGCCCGGGCGCCATTCACGCATCTCGGCAATAAACGGTGTTTGCCAGACAGAGGCGTGAGCGTGCAGACGACCCGCCGCCAGTACCGCATCGAAGGCGTCAATAATGCGCTGGTCCTTGGAGCGGCTTGAGGCTTTCTCGAGCACCGCGGCGTCCAGCCCGTCTTCACGCAATTCATGACGCAACAGCCCGGCCAGAAACTTGCCGATGCCGTTGTTCTCGATGGTTACCGATGGCTGGTAGGTGTCTTTCATGAAACGGGCCACCTTGCGGCATAGTTGCACCGCTTCGGCCTGGCTTTCGTTCAGGGCCGGGTCGTGTTCCAGGTACTGAACACGGTGCAACCAGTAGTCACCCTGATCATCGGTAAACACTGCGGCAATGACGCTGGCGTCGCCTTTTTGTGGCGAGCCGTAAGCCGGATCCCACCAGCACGAGGCGGAAACCAGCCGCCTTGCACCCAGCATCAGGATCGCCTCGTCGTTGCCTTCGCGGTAATCGAGTTCGGTCTCGTAGAGGATAAGGCGATCGGGCTCCAACCTGCCTTCGGCAATGGAGACCGGCCTCAGCATCATCTGGGAGGCAAACTTGTTGGGGCCGGTGCGCTTTTTGATCTCGTCGATCTTGTTCTCGGAGAACCGTTCCGGCCAACGGCTAAGGCCTTTCTCATTGAGCAGGGCCAGCTCCAGCCGCTTGAAACCATCCAGATAGGGACGCATTTCGGTGTCGGCATCGTCGGTTGTCTCGACCTCCGGGTTATCGGAGTAGATCGAATAAAACGTATGCGGTGTACCGACGTAAAGCTGTAAGCCGCCGGGCACCAGCACGTAGGCGATTTCATCGAGGGGGCTGCGCAGGTCGGCCCGTTTAGGGGCCGTGTTGCAGGTGTTGGGAACTTCCACATCGTCGCAGATGAAAACATCGGCACGCGAACCGGTAACGTTGGCGCCGATGCCGCGTGCCAGCATGGACGGGTCGCGCAATTCCGCAGACCGGTTGACCGTAAACTGGTCCGACGCCCACTGATCAATACGCTTGGGCTTCATGCCGTCACATTGTGGGTGACGTTCAACGATGCGTTTGACGTTACGGACCATTTTGCGAGCCAGGGCCAGATCGGCGGCCAGCACGATGATCCGCAAGTTTGGATCACATTTCAGAAGCCAGGCACAAAAAAGCCCGACCAGTGTGGATTTGCCGGAGTTGCGAAACGCCATGAGCAGCAGCGCCCGCACGTTCCCTTTCCAGTTCTCAAGCAACCAGTCGAGGATCGCCTCATGCAAATCGGGTGTGGTCAGGTTTTGATCCTTGTTCCAGGCTTCCACGAAGGCGTGGAGCGTGGGCAAAGCCATTGTTCATGGCCCACGCTTGCAGACCAGACAGGCAGCCGGGTTCTGCGGTTCGGGTGGTATTTTTTCGTTCATCATTTTGCCCGCCCCTGACTGACGCCTTCACCACCAAACGGGGTTTGCTCTGTCCACGTTATAATTGGTCGTCCTGAACCATTAATCCCGCCCACTGTGTTGCGTTCTTTTGTTCCGTTAGAGAGGAAATCAAAAGGCTGGGCAGCCCCTTCTGCAACCGTGTAGTCTATCTGGTATTCATAGTTATCGACGTTGCAACCAACGCGCACTGTGTCTTTAACGTGCCAGCTTTCACCACCATTGCGCCACTTCCTGACTTGCCATTTAGGCGAACCGCCTGTGTTGCTTACAGGGCCATCCGTTGAGGCGTTACCAGTAAAGATACCGAAATCACGCCACCCAGGCATTTCAGCAAAGACGATCACCCTATACGTTCCTGTAGGCAGGGCTGATTGGATAACGACATTCGTGGCGTCTGTCAGAACGTAAGATGTCGCCGTTTCCGAAGCGTAAAAATCAAAGTTGATGTTATAGGTGGAGGCCGTTAGTTCAGGATGTTGCATCCACCATGAACCTGTTGTGTTGGTGATCTTCAACAGCGTCATAAAGCGCCCACTGTCACTGGTCAGTCCGTGGGCATGTGTTGTAGCAACACCATTCGTATGAGCCAATTCAGCAGTATAGATGCCGTATTCAGTACCAACCCTGAAAGAGTGC